>JBDHRV010000241.1:0-3046 GCA_039807745.1 Burkholderiales bacterium | reverse complement strand
AACACCCAGGACCACATCAGCATGTCGGTCCGTTCGCTTGCGAGCGCATGCCATTGCAGCACGAGTGCCGGGACGGCGAGCAGAAGCGCAATGATGAACGAGCGCATCGACCGGCCGAGTGTGGAAACAGCCGCAATGATCACGAACAGGTTGGCGAGGTTGAGCAGAAGCCGGCTATTCGGGGTCGGCTCGATCAGGGGAGCAACCGTAACCAGAAGCAGCAGGGCGACGAACAGGTAGAAGCAGCGCTGGAAGAAAATGCGCGCTAGCGCCGCCCGGGCAGCCCTGATCGCCACGTGAGCTACCGCAGCACGAGCTGTCGCTGGCGAAACGTCACGGCGATGCGGTCGCGGCTTGCGAGGTCGGCGGGTCGGACGGCAGCGCCGGCGCGAACCAGCCGCTGCCCGCCACCGGCTGCGGCGTGAGCTTGTCTGCTTCGTTCACCCAGCCGCCGCCGGTGGCGCGGTAGATGGCTACCGCGGAATCGAGCAGTTGTGCTCGGGTGGTCATCAGATTGAGCTCCTCCGGAAAGAGCTGCTCCTGCGCCTGTAACACGGTGGAATAGGGCGCGTAGCCGCCGTCCCATAGCAGCTTGGCGAGCTCTTCGTATTCCTTCAGCGATGCGACCAGCCGTTCCTGCGCGGCGAGCTGCTCGATCCGCTGCTCGCGCGAGACGAGCGCGTCGTCGACATCGGCGAATGCATTCTGGATCGTCTGCCGATACCGGAGCAGGGCGGCTTTCTGACCTGCTTCGGCCTGCGCGACCTGGCCGGAGATGGCGCCCGCCGTGAAGATCGGGCCGACGAAGGAGCCGGCGAAGTTCCACGTGCGCGACGGCCCATCGAAAAGATTGCTGAGATCCGTGCTCGCCCGGCCATAGGCACCGGTCAGCGAGATCGTGGGGAAGTACAGCGCCTTGGCCGCGCCGATCTGGGCGTTGGCGGCGATGAGCTGCTGCTCCGACTGCAGGATGTCGGGTCGCTGTTCCAGGAGCTGCGAGGGCAGTCCGGCAGGCACCGCGAGCAGAGCCAGCTCGTAGACGTTCTTGCCGCGCGGGATTGGACCGGGATTGCGCGCGAGGAGAATCGACAGGGCGTTCTCCGTCACCGCGATCTGGCGGCGGACCCGCGGGATCTCGGTCGCCGCGGTCTCGTAGCGCGACTGCGCCTGCGCCACGTTCATCTGCGACACCTGTCCGAATTCGAACTTGTCCTTGATGAGGTTGAGTGACTCTTCGTAGGACCCGAGCGTGCGCTGTGCGATGACAAGCTGCTCGTCGAGCGCACGCAACTCGACGTAGGTGGTGGCGACGTCGGCCACCAGCGACAGGATCACGCCGCGCCGCGCCTCGTCGGTGGCGAGCAGATTGGCCTGCGCCGCTTCCGACTGCCGCCGGATGCGCCCCCACAGGTCGATCTCCCAGCTTGCGCCGACACCGAGGCTGAAGGCGTCGGTGGGATTGCTCACGCCCGAGGGCAGGGCAACGGTGGAGCCCTGCGAAAACCGATAGCGCCCCGCACTGCCCTGGTAATTGAACTGCGGGAAGAGCGGCGCGCGGACCTGCGTCACGATCCCCGCTGCCTGCTCGACGTTGGCCGCGGCAATCTGCACGTTCCGGTTGTTCGCGAGCGCTTCGGCGATCAGCTCGTCGAGCACCGGATCGCCGAACTGTTTCCACCATTCCGTATTGGCCGTGTCCGCGACTTCCTTCGGCTCGTAGAGATATCTCTCCGGCGTGTCCACCTTCGGCTTGACGTAGTCCGGGCCGACGAGACAGCCAGATAGCAGCCCGCACACCAGCACGGCGAGCGCGGATCGGCGCATGTCAGTCCTCCTTGCGCGGCGCATGCGGTGCGGCGGCGGGTGCGCTTCCACCTGCTGCCTGCGCTGGCGGCGGCTCCGTCTTCTTACCCCCGAAAAGCTTGTGGCTCGCGGTCTCCAGCAGCCAGTAAAACATCGGGATGAAGAAAATCGCGATCACCGTGGCCGCGAGCGTGCCACCGATGACCCCGGTGCCGATCGAATGCCGGCTGTTGGACGAAGCCCCGGTGGCGATGGCGAGCGGCAAGACGCCGAGCACGAATGCGAACGACGTCATGACGATCGGCCGCAGCCGCAGATGCGCGGCCTCCGCTGCGGCGTCGAAGAAGGACTTGCCTTCCTTGCGATTCAGTTCCACCGCGAACTCGACGATGAGAATCGCGTTCTTGGCGGCGAGACCGATCAGGGTGAGCAGTCCGATCTGGAAGTAGATGTCGTTGGGAATGCCGCGCAGTGCAATGGCGACCAAGGCACCGAGGACCGCAAACGGCACCGCCATCATGACACCGACCGGCAGCGACCAGCTTTCGTATTGGGCGGCGAGGATGAGGAAGACGAAGATCAGCCCGAACACGAACGCGTAAGCGGAGGTGGCACCCGAGCTCACCTCTTCGCGCGCTTCGCCGGCCCATTCGAATCCGTACCCTGGTGGCATGACTTCCTCCGCCACCTCGCGAATCGCGGCAAGCGCCTGGCCCGAGCTTACCCCGGGAGCGGGTGCGCCGTTGATCGCGATGGCCGGATAGTTGTTGAATCGCGTCACCAGATCGGGGCCGGTCACGTACCGGGTCGTGACCAGCGCCGAGAGCGGGATCATCTTCCCTTCCTTGTTCTTGACGTAGAACTGACCGATGTCTTCCGGCGTCATCCGGAACTTCGGCTCCGCCTGCAGGATCACCTGGTACAGGCGCGAGTCCTTCGGGAACTGGCTCACGTACAGCGAGCCGAACATGGTCTGCAGCGTGTTGTAAGCTTCCTGCACCGGCACGCCCAGCACCTCCGCCTTGTCGCGATCGACATCCGCGAGGAGCTGCTGGCCGGTGGCACGGATGGTCGTATTCACGCCCGCCAGCTCCGGCCGCGTCTTTGCCTTGGCGATGATCTCCTCCACGACGTGCGCGAGCTGCTCGAAGTTGCCCGCGCCCTTCTGCTCGATCCACATCTGGAAGCCGGCGACGACGCCGAGCCCCGGAATCGCCGGCGGGTTGACCGGCACGATCAGGCC
>JBDHRV010000061.1:0-19460 GCA_039807745.1 Burkholderiales bacterium | reverse complement strand
GTGGCGATCGTCTCGCGCCAACCAGGTACGGATCTGGTGACTGCCATCCCGGGCTTCGACGATCCGCAGAAGCGCGTGCTCGCCGCGACGTTCGGCGATGTCCGCGTCATCTGCCTCTACGTCCCGAACGGGGAGTCGGTGACCTCCGACAAGTATCGCTACAAGCTCGACTGGCTCGCGGCGCTCACGAGGTGGCTCGCGGACGAGATCGCGCGACACCCGAAGCTCGCGGTGCTGGGCGACTACAACATCGCGCCGGAACCGGCGGACGTCTACGACCCGAAGCTCTGGGAGGGCCAGGTGCTCTTCAGCGAGCCCGAGCGCGCGGCGTTCCGCGACTTGGTCGCGCTGGGACTCAAGGATGCCTACCGCCTCTTCGAGCAGCCGGAGAAGTCGTTCACGTGGTGGGACTACCGCATGAATGCCTTCCGGCGCAACCTGGGGTTGCGCATCGACCACATCCTGCTCTCGCCCGCGCTCGCGTCCGCGTGCAAGTCGGTGCGCATCGACCGCGACCTGCGTGCCCTCGAGCGACCGTCCGACCACGCGCCGGTGATCGCCGAACTCGACGTGGCGCCCGCGGTCCCTTGCGTCTGACTTACGGACTTCCGACGACGCAAATGAGCTCTCCCGCCACGACCCCGCCGGCTGCACCGTCGGCGGGTGCCCGCCTGCGCAAGCTGGTCGGCAGCTTCCGGCTTGCCTATCTGCCGATCCTGGTGACCTATTTCGCGTTCGGCGCGAGCGCGATTACCGGCATCGCGACGCTCTACTTCCAGAAGGACGTGCTCAGGCTCACGCCCGCCGATGTCGCGGAGATCGGCTTCTGGCTCGGGCTGCCGTGGTCGATGAAGATGGTCGTGGGGGTGGCCTCGGACACGCTGCCGGTCTTCGGCAGCCGCCGGCTCGCGTATCTGCTGCTCGGCGCCGCCTCGTCGATCGCGGGCTTCGCGGCGCTCGCAACCGTGGTGGATGGGAAGAGCGGCTATCTCGCCGCCACGTTGCTGGTGACGATCGGTTTCATGATCCAGGACGTGGTCGCCGACGCCCTGAGCGTCGAGGCGGCGCGCGATGACGAGGAGCTCGGCCAGATTCAGGCGCTGGGACGCATGGCGGTGCTCGCCGGCGGAATCAGCGTCGGCTATCTGAGCGGCGTGCTCGCGGAGCACATCGGGCCGCGCAGCACCTTCGCCGTTGCCATGCTGCTGCCCGCGCTGGTTCTGCTCACGCTGCCCTGGATACGGCGCGCAGCGCGGCCGGAGCCTGCTGCCGGAGCGGGTCCCCTCGGCCATGGCCGGGCCGGCCTCGTGCTCGGTATCGGGCTCGGCTACGCGGCGCTCGGGGTCGTGCTGAACGCCCTCGACGTGCCCTTGGCACAGGAGATCGTGTTGGTCGTGTCGATGGTGCTGATCGGCGTGCTGCTGCGGCAGGTGGGGATTTCCACCGCGGTGGCGATCGCCGCCGTGGTGATCTTCCTGTTCCGCGCGACCCCCGGCGTCGGGCAGGGTTACAGCTACTGGGCGATCGACGCGCTCGGCTTCGACCAGAAGTTCCTCGGCCTGCTCGCGCAGGTGAGCTCGATCCTGAGCCTCATCGGCCTGATTGTGTTTCGCAAGACCATCGTGGAGCGGCCGGTGAGCTTCACGCTGTTCTGGGTGGTGATTGCAGGCGCGGTGCTCTATCTGCCCAACATCGGTCTTTTCTACGGCCTGCACGAGTGGCTCGGCATCAGCGCGCGCACGCTCGCCTTCGTCGATACCACGATCTCGGCGCCGCTCGGCCAGCTCACGATGGTGCCCATGCTGATCCTGATCGCGCGCAGCGCTCCGCCGGGTGCGGAGGCCACCATGTTCGCGATCATGGCGTCATGGATGAATCTCGCGCTGTCGGCGAGCGAGCTCTTCTCGCGCTACCTGAACCAGGCCTTCGCGGTCACCCAGGCGGACTATTCGAACCTGGGACTGCTGATGATCACGGTGGGCATCATCGGCCTGCTCCCGCTCCTCGCGCTGCCGCTGCTGCGCAGACAAGAGCGGGCGGCGCGGGCGCCCTGATCAATCCTCTGTCGGCCCGGCCGCCTCGCGGCGTTCGAGCCCCAGCTCCTGGATCTTGCGGGTGAGGGTGTTGCGGCCCAAACCCAGCAGCGTCGCTGCCTCGATGCGGCGCCCGCCGGTGTGCAGCAGCGCGCGGGTGATGAGCGATTTCTCGAACTGGCGCGTGAGCTCGTCGATGATGCCCGCGTCACCGCGCTTGAGCAGCATGTCCACCTCGCGCTCGAGCGCCATCGACCAGTTCTCCGTGGCGTGTGTGTCGCTGTCCGCACGCAGCTCGGGCGGCAGATCGTTGACATCGACATTGAGGCCGGGCGCCATTACGGTGAGCCAGTGGCACACGTTCTCGACCTGACGCACGTTGCCCGGGAAATCCTGCGCGGACAGAAAGCGCACCGCTGCGTCCGAGAGCTGCTTGCACTCGACGCCGAGCTCGCGTGCGCTCTTCTGCAGGAAGTGGCGGGCGAGCAGCGGAATGTCCTCGCGCCGCTCCCGCAACGAGGGCAGCCGCAGCCGGATCACGTTCAACCGGTGAAAGAGGTCCTCGCGGAAGAGTCCCTGCTTGACGCGCGCTTCGAGGTCCTGGTGTGTCGCCGCGATCACCCGCACGTTGGCCTTGATCGGCTGGTGGCCGCCGACGCGGTAGAACTGCCCGTCGGACAGCACCCGCAGGAGCCGCGTCTGCAACTCCGATGGCATGTCGCCGATCTCGTCCAGAAAGAGCGTGCCGCCTTCGGCCTGCTCGAAACGGCCGCGCCGCATGGTCTGCGCGCCGGTGAACGCACCCCGCTCGTGCCCGAAGAGCTCCGACTCGAGCAGATCCTTCGGGATGGCGGCGGTGTTGATGGCGATGAAGGGGTTCGCGGCGCGCGGGCTGTGACGGTGCAGCGCGCGCGCCACCAGCTCCTTGCCGGTGCCCGATTCGCCGGTGATGAGCACCGTCGCCTGCGACTGCGACAGGCGGCCGATGGCGCGGAAGACCTCCTGCATGGCCGGCGCCTGACCGAGGATCTCGGGAGTGGCTTCGGCCACCTCGACATCGCGCGTCTGTCGCAGGCTCTCTTCGAGCGCGCGGCGGATGAGCTCCACTGCGTTGTCGATGTCGAACGGCTTCGGCAGGTACTCGAAGGCGCCGCCCTGGAAAGCCGCCACCGCGCTCTCCAGGTCCGAGTACGCGGTCATGATGATGACGGGCAGGTTCGGGTGACGCTCCTTCAGGGTCTGCAGCAGATCGAGCCCGGAGCTGCCGGGCATGCGGATGTCCGACAGCACCACCTGCGGCGTCGCGGTCTCGAGGCTCGACAGCGCCTCCTGGCCGCTCGCGAAGGTCTTGAACGGAATGCTCTCGCGCGCGAGCGCCTTCTCGAACACCCAGCGGATGGAGCGGTCGTCGTCGATGATCCAGACTGGTTTCATGATCGTGCCCTGTGGGCCGTCGGGGCCGTAAGTCATCGCGTTTCACCTCCCGCCAGGCATTGTCTCGTCACACGGTCTCCCGCAGTGGCAGCAGGATGCTGAAGCAGGTGTTGCCCGGCACGCTCTCGAACTGGATTACGCCGCCGTGCTGGCCGACGAAGGTCTGCGCGATGGTGAGACCGAGTCCGGAGCCGCCCTCCCGCGCGCTCACCAGAGGATAGAAGATCTTCTCCGCGATCGATGCCGGCACCCCCGGTCCGTCGTCGATCACCTGCACCAGCAGCGCCTGCCGGTAGTGTTTCCGTGCGAGCGTCACCTGGCGAGCGAGACGTGTGCGCAGCAGGATGCAGCCGCGCTCTTCGAGTGCCTGCGCGGCGTTGCGAACGACATTCAGCACGGCCTGGATGAGCTGCTCGCGGTCGCCCTTCAGCAGCGGCAGGCTCACGTCGTAATCGCGCGCGATGACCACCTCCGGAAACTCGGCGTGAATGACGCTGCGCACGCGCTCGAGCACTTCGTGGATGTTCACGAGCAGGAGCTGGGGTGCGCGGTTCGGGGTGAGCAGCCGCTCCATCAGGGACTGCAGCCGATCGGCCTCCTTCATGATCACCTGCGTGTACTCCGACAGATCGGGACGCTCCAGTTCCCGATCCAGCAGTTGCGCCGCACCGCGGATGCCGCCCAGTGGATTCTTGATCTCGTGCGCGAGGCTGCGCACGAGCAGTCGATTCGCCTCGGTCTGGTCGATGATGCGCTCGTCCCGCGCGATCTTGAGCTGCTGGTCGATGGGACGAAACTCCGCCAGCATCCGGCTCCAATCGCCGCGCCACCCGGGCACCTCGATCGGGGTGATGGTGCAATTGAGATGCTGGCGTGCGTGCCCCGGGGTGCCGAGGAAAAGGTCGTGCTCCATGTACGTGCAGTCGTTCGCGATCGCATAATCGATCCCGGAGATGAAGACGCCGGGGTTGTCGAAGATCTTGTGCACTGTCTGGCCGGAAATGCTGCGGTAACTGAACTCGAACAGGTTTTCCGCGGCCGGATTCGCGTACTGCAGGACGAGATCGTGATCGAGCACGATGACCGCGGTGGCGAGCAGCTCGAGTCCAGCAAACGCCGAGGGGGCCACCTGTGCTACCTCGTGTTGGCCAGCTCGCGCCTGAGCGCGGCCACGTTCTGCTCGTGCAGGCCGACCGTGTCCTTGAGCTTGCGCAGGCGATCGGCATGGAGTGGGGTCGTGCGGTCCTCGCCGGCGCGCCCGATCTCGCCCTCCGCCAGCGCGCGCCTCGCGTCCGCGAGCAGCCGTTCTTCCGTCGCGAGCTCGGTCTCGAGAATGCGGCGGCGACCCTGATCGCGCTGCTTCTGGGTGTCGCTGTCCACGCTCGGGAAGTTCGCGGGCGCGGGCGACTGAGCACCCTTCGCTCTGCTTTTCGTGCCGGGGGGCGCAGGCTCGCGGTAGGGGCCGATGTCCATCGCCGTGCACCCCTTCTGCTTGGTGTTGGTATAGCTGACGTTGCCCTCGGCATCCTGACACTTGTAGATCTCGGCCGGCGCCCGACACGGCGCTATCAGGGCGAGGATCAACGCGGCGAGCGCGGTCCACGACGAAGCTGATCGAGCAGCCGGCGACGGGACGGGGGTTCGATGCGACATGGTTCGTGAGCACTCGGGCGCGGCGCCCGCATTGCCCGGAAGAAAAAGGGCGGGGAGGTTCCCGCCCTTTCGATCACCGCGCTGCGGGCCGCGGGGTCACAGGCTGTAGTACATCTGGAATTCCACCGGATGGGTAGTCTGCCTGAACAGGGTGACCTCTTCCATCTTGAGTTCGATGAACGCGTCGATCATATCGTCGGAGAACACACCGCCGCGCGTGAGGAAGTCTCGATCCTTGTCGAGGTACTCGAGCGCCATCTCGAGCGACGAGCAGACGCTCGGCACCTTGCGCGCTTCCTCGGGCGGCAGATCGTAGAGGTTCTTGTCGATCGGGTCACCCGGGTGGATCTTGTTCTGGATGCCGTCGAGACCCGCCAACATCATCGCCGTGAAGGCGAGGTAGGGATTGGCCGTGGGATCCGGGAATCGCACCTCGATGCGCCGGCCCTTCGGGTTCGCCACGTACGGGATGCGGATGGAGGCCGAGCGATTGCGCGCCGAATAGGCGAGGTTGATCGGCGCTTCGAAGCCGGGCACGAGGCGCTTGTAGGAGTTGGTGCCGGGGTTGGTGATGGCGTTGAGCGCCCGCGCATGCTTGATGATGCCGCCGATGTAGTACAGCGCGAGCTCGGACAGTCCGGCGTAACCGTTGCCGGAGAACAGATTCTGGTCGCCCTTCCAGAGCGACTGGTGCACGTGCATGCCGGAGCCGTTGTCGCCCACGATCGGCTTCGGCATGAAGGTCGCGGTCTTGCCGTAGGAGTGGGCCACGTTGTGGATCACGTACTTCATGATCTGGTTCCAGTCGGCACGCTTGACCAGGCTCGAGAACTTGGTGCCGATCTCGCATTGGCCGGGGGCCGCGACCTCGTGGTGATGGACTTCGACCTCGACGCCCATCTCCTCCAGCGCGAGACACATCGCGGAGCGGATGTCCTGCAGCGAGTCGACCGGGGGCACCGGGAAGTATCCGCCCTTGACGGCAGGACGGTGGCCCAGGTTGCCGTCGTCGCGCTCCGCGCGCGAGCTCCAGGGCGCTTCGGACGAGTCGATCTTCACCGAACACCCCTGCATTTCGACATGCCAGGTGACGGAATCGAAGATGAAGAACTCGGGCTCCGGACCGAAATAGGCCGTGTCGGCGATACCGGTCTGCTTGATGTATGCCTCGCCACGCTTGGCGATCGAGCGCGGATCGCGGTCGTAGCCCTTCATGTCGGCAGGATCGAGCACATCGCAGGTGATGATGACCGTCGGCTCGTCCATGAACGGGTCGAGGTGAGCGGTGTCCGGGTCCGGCATGAGCAGCATGTCGGAGGCCTGTATCCCCTTCCAACCAGCGATGGAAGAGCCGTCGAATGCATGGCCGTCGGTGAATTTGGCTTCGCCGAACGCCTTCACCGGCACCGACACGTGCTGTTCCTTGCCGCGGGTGTCGGTAAAGCGGAAGTCGATGAACTTGACTTCGTTGTCTTTGATCAGCTTCATTACGTCGGCAACCGCCATGGCTCTTTCTCTCCGTCGATTGTTGGGTACTGGGTGGCAGGAAATACGACAGGGGTTCGCAGTCTGCAGGTTGCGTGCCACGCCCTCATCCGGCGCAATCCCTTGCCCAATAAGCGATTCAAGGCATTCGACCGCACCCGGAGGCACGATGTTAGTGCCCTTTGGATCATCGTGCACCATTCATGTGCGAAGTGTACCCAAATGTGCGCAGTCGAGCTTCGCGAATCAGGGCGCGGTAAACTTGAGGATCGTTCAAGTTCGAGTGCCAAAGATCATGACAACCCTCTCTGAAATCCTTGCCACCGCCCGGGATCGGGCACAACGCCTGAACCTTCCCTACAGCGGTGCCCTCACCCCCCGGGAAGCGCACGAGGTGCTGCAGCATGCGCCGGGCGCCCGTCTGGTGGATGTGCGCACCCGTGCCGAACTCGACTGGGTCGGCCGGATTCCTGGCGCGGTCGAAATCGAGTGGCTGACCTATCCCGGCAGCCGGCCGAATCCGGACTTCGGCCAGCAGTTGCGCCAGCAGGTCGACGCGGAAGCACTGGTCATGTTCATCTGCCGCAGCGGCGCGCGCTCGAGCGCCGCTGCGATCGCATCGACCCGGCTGGGTTACAGCGAGAGCTACAACGTGCTCGAAGGCTTCGAAGGCGACAAGGATGCAGAGGGCCATCGCAACACGGTGGGCGGGTGGCGCCACGCCGGTCTGCCGTGGCTCCAGTCCTGAAGGCGCGCGGCGGGCGGGCTCGTTACTGAAGCGGTTGCGGGGACGCGGGGCGCGGCAGGCGTCGCGCCACGGGATACGCGACCGCGGCAGCGAGCAGCGTTGCCGCGGCGGCGGCGAACAGGGCGGTCGCGGGCGAATATCGCTCGACCAGGGTTCCCCCAGCGGCCGTGCCGGCGCTGATGCCTGCCAGCAGGGCGGTCGAGGCCCAGGTGAAAGCCTCGGCGATTCGCTCGTTGGGCGCGACCTGCACGACGAGGACGGAGTTCGCCGCGATCACCGGCGCCATCGGCGCTGCTGCCAGCACCACTGCCGCTGCGAAGAGCGGCAGGCTCGAAATCGGCGCCAGCGCCACCAGGCCGCCTGCCATCAGGACGAGCAGCACGAGGAACTGCCTGCCGGCATCGAGCGACCACGAGCGGCCGCCATACGCGAGGACGCCCAGCACGCTGCCGACGCTCGCGAGCGCGAGAATCACGCCGGCAGCCGCCGGCACGCCGCTGCGGGTGGCGAACCCGACGACCCCGATCTCGAACGCGCCGAAGGCGAAGGCGAAAAGCGCTGCAGCCGCCAGCACGCAGCGCAGGTATCCATTGCTCAGGGGACTTTTCCCGGCGGGCGGCACTCCGGATGGTTTTGGCCGCCAGGCGCGCACCGGCGCAGCACCCAGGAAGAGCCAACCGCCGACCAGCGCGCACGCCGCCGAAAGCCACAGGGCAGCTGCCTCGGCGCCGGCCGCGGCGAAACCCGCCGCGAGCAGCGGGCCCAGGATAAAGATCGCTTCAATGATCGCCGAGTCCAGTGAATACGCGGTGCGCTGCAGCGCGGCGTCGTTCACCAGTCGCGGGTAGAGCGCACGCACGCAAACAGTGATCGGCGGCATCGACGCACCGGCCAGCAGCGCGGCGGCGAACACCCAGCCGCGGCTCGCCCCGGCGAGAGCGATTGCGGTCAGCGCGACGAGCGTCGTCGGATGCACGGTCAGGCACGCGAGCAGCACGCGCCGCGGACCCGCCCGATCGACCGCGCGGCCGATGAGGGGCGCCATCGTGGCGAGCCCCAGGACGTAGCAGGCGGCAGCGATGCTGGCATCGGCGAGGGAGTCGGCGCGACCCTGCAGAAACAACACCAGCGCCAGAGTGGAAAGGCCGACCGGGATGCGTCCGACCACCGACGACGCGATGAGCTGGCGCACCTCGGGAATCCGGAGCAGGCGCGCGTACGGGCCGGCGGCGCTCAGCACGCCGCCCGCCCGAGCATCATCCGGCAGTCCACTCCACGAAGCCCGTGTAGGCCGTCACGAGCACGACGACGCCGAAGACGATGCGATACCACGCGAAGAGCGTGAAGTCATGGCGCATGATGTAGCGCAGCAGCCAGCGGATGCACAGGAACGCCGAGACGAAGGATGCCACCAGTCCGACGGCAAAATAGCCCGCGTCCTGCAGGTCGAGCAGCCCCCGGTTCTTGTAGAGATCGTAGCCACCGGCAGCGACCAGCGTGGGCACCGCCAGGAAGAAGGAGAACTCGGTGGCCGCCTTGCGCGAGAGCCCGAACAGCAGGCCGCCGATGATCGTGGCACCGGAGCGCGAGGTGCCCGGGATCAGGGCGAACGCCTGTGCGCAGCCGACCTTGAGCGCGTCCTTCCAGGTCATGTCGTCGACGGAGGCGACTGTGACCGCGTGCTGGCGCCGTTCCGCCCACAGGATGACGAACGCGCCCACGATGAAAGCGATCGCCACCGGCACCGGCTTGAAGAGCGCGGCCTTGATGTACTTGCCGAAGGCGAGGCCGAGCAGCGCGGCCGGCATGAACGCGATGACGAGGTTGGCGACGAAGCGCTGCGCGCCGGGATCCGAGACGATCCCGCGCAACACGGCAGCGAACTTGTGGCGGTACTCCCATACCACCGCGAGCATCGCGCCGGTCTGGATCACGAGCTCGAAGATCTTGCCCTTTTCGTCGTTGAAGCCCAGAAGATCGCCGGCGAGGATGAGGTGGCCGGTGCTCGAGATCGGCAGAAACTCGGTAAGACCCTCGACGATGCCGAGGACCAGCGCCTTCCAGTAGATTGGATCGAACATGGGGTCGCGACGGGAAAAGCGCGGATGGTAGCACGCACCCCGCGCGGCCGAGACCCGTGGGTGGGCCGCGCAGCCGTCGCCGTCGAGGCCGATCCGGCGGTGTTTTCAGCGACTGTTACATGCTCGCCGGCGGGCCGTCGTGATGCGGCGCGGCCGCGGGGCGATGACGGATGTTCGAATCAGCCGCGGAACTGGCGCGCGAGCGCATCGACGCTCGCGCTCAACTGATCCAGGTCCGGCACCTGACCGCCCGGAGTGAAATGATCGACCACGTCGGGCAGCAGTTGCGACAGCCCGGCCGAGGTCTCCTGCTCGGACAGGCCCGCCTGCCGAGCGATCTGCGAGAGTCCGCCGCCGCCGAAAATCTGGCCGATGATGTCCGGGGAGATCGGCAGGTTCTGACCGGTGCCCACCCACGATTGCGCCTGGTCGCCGTACCCGGCCTGCTGGAAGCGCTGGAGCAGGTCGCCCAGACCGCCGGCGCCACCCGCCGCAGCGCCGCCCCCGAGCATGCCGCCGATCAGATCGCCCAGGCCGCCGCCGCCCTGCGCCTGTCCCGTCTGCTGTGCGCCGCCGCGATTGGCGAGCATGCCGAGCACCACCGGCAGCAATGCCATCAGGATACCGCCCATGTCACCGCCACCGCGCGGCGCGGGCGCCTGCTGCTGACCCAGCGCTTCGCCGAGCGATCCGCCCAGTCCGCCGCCGCTTCCGCCCAACGCATTGCGCAGAATCTCGTCTAGAAGTCCCATCTGTCTTTCTCCTGGTTGAAGACGCGTCGAAGCGTACGAGTCACCCTGCCTGCTAGCGCGGTGAGATTCCCAGCTCGGTGCAGAGTTTCACGACCGTCGACCTGAGCTCTTCGAGGTCGCCCGAGAGGCGCGCCACCTCGGCTCTCAGCGCGGCGAGCTCGCTGCCCGCGGCGTCACGCGCCGGCTCGTCCGCGGCTGTCGCCGCAACCGTGGCTTCGGGCGCGGGCGGCCCCGAGAGCAGGTGTGCCCAGCGGTTCTCGCGCGCGCCCGGCTGCCGCGCGAGCTCGACCACGAGCGGTCCCGCCGCGCGCTCGGCGAGCTCCGTCAGAAAAGCCTCGACCGCGGAAATGTCGGCGAAGCGATGCAGGCGCTCGCAGCTGATGCGCAGCTCGCCGGCGGTCTGGGGTCCGCGCAGCATCAGGGTGGCAAGCAGTGCGACCGACTGCGGCGGAACCTGCAGCACCCGCTCGACGTTGTGGGCATGACGCATCACGCGCCCCCCGCTCGACTCGATGACGAGCGAGAGCGAGCGCAGATGGTCCAGGGCGGCTTGCACCTCCGCTTCCGTCGCGCTCAGCACGGGGTCGCGGCTGGTCTTCTGGTTGCAGCCGGAAACCAGCGCGTTCAACGTGAGCGGATAGGTGTCGGGGACCGTGTGCTGCTTTTCCACCAGCACCCCCAGCACGCGCGCCTCCAGCAGCGACAGCGCGGGCAGCGTTGCACTCATGCGGTGGACCGGAGGAGCCGCGAGCGTGCTCACACCTTGCTGTAGATCTCCGCGCCGTGTTCGACGAATTCGGCTGCCTTCGCCTCCATCCCCTTGGTCAGGGCTTCCTCTTCCGAGACACCCTGGTTTGCCGCGTACTCGCGCACGTCCTGGGTGATCTTCATCGAGCAGAAGTGCGGCCCGCACATGGAGCAGAAGTGGGCGAGCTTCGCACCCTCCTGCGGCAGCGTCTCGTCATGGAACTGCTTGGCCTTGTCCGGATCGAGGCCGAGGTTGAACTGGTCGTCCCAGCGGAACTCGAAGCGCGCCTTGGACAGCGCGTTGTCGCGGATCTGCGCACCCGGGTGGCCCTTCGCGAGATCGGCGGCGTGCGCGGCGATCTTGTAGGCGATGATGCCGTCCTTCACGTCGTCCTTGTCCGGCAGGCCGAGGTGCTCCTTGGGCGTGACATAACAGAGCATCGCCGTGCCGTACCAGCCGATCATGGCGGCGCCGATGGCGCTCGTGATGTGGTCGTAGCCGGGCGCGATGTCGGTCGTGAGCGGACCGAGGGTGTAGAACGGGGCCTCCTTGCAGTACTTCAACTGCAGGTCCATGTTCTCGCGGATGAGCTGCATCGGCACGTGCCCGGGGCCTTCGATCATGGTCTGCACGTCGTGCTGCCAGGCGATGTCCGTGAGCTCGCCGAGCGTGCGCAGCTCGGCGATCTGCGCCTCGTCGTTGGCGTCGTAGATCGAGCCCGGACGCAGGCCGTCGCCCAGGCTGAACGACACGTCGTACGCCTTCATGATCTCGCAGATCTCCTCGAACCGCGTGTAGAGGAAGGACTCGCGATGATGGGCGAGACACCACTTGGCCATGATCGAGCCGCCGCGCGAGACGATGCCGGTCATGCGCTTCGCGGTCATGGGGATGAAGGGCAGGCGCACGCCGGCGTGGATCGTGAAGTAGTCGACGCCCTGCTCCGCCTGCTCGATCAGCGTGTCGCGGAAGATCTCCCAGGTGAGCTCCTCGGCGCGCCCGTCGACTTTCTCCAGTGCCTGGTAGATCGGCACCGTGCCGATCGGCACCGGGCTGTTGCGGATGATCCACTCGCGCGTCTCGTGGATGTGGCGGCCGGTGGAAAGATCCATCACCGTGTCACCACCCCAGCGGATCGCCCAGGTCATCTTCTCGACTTCCTCGCCGATGGAAGACGTGACGGCCGAATTGCCGATGTTGGCGTTGATCTTCACCAGGAAGTTGCGGCCGATGATCATGGGCTCGCTTTCCGGGTGATTCACGTTGGCCGGGATGATGGCGCGGCCGCGCGCGACTTCGTCGCGCACGAACTCGGGCGTGATCGACCGCGGGATGGCCGCACCGAACGATTCACCCGGATGCTGGCGGGTGACGAGATCGCCCAGCGCATCGCGCCGCTGGTTCTCGCGCAGCGCTATGAACTCCATCTCCGGCGTGACGATGCCCTGCCTTGCGTAGTGCATCTGGGACACGTTCATGCCGGGCTTCGCACGGCGCGGCCGGCGCTTCAGGTCGAAGCGCATCTCCGCGAGTTTCGGGTCGGTGAGGCGCTCGACGCCGTAACGCGAGGTTGGCCCCGCGAGCAGCTCGGTATCGCCGCGCGCAGCGATCCACTGCGCCCGCAGCGGCGCGAGGCCGGCACGGATGTCGATCTTCACCGCGGGGTCGGTATACGGGCCGGAGGTGTCGTAGACGTAGATCGGTGGATTCTTTTCGGCGCCGAACGAGGCGGGGGTATCCGACTGCGAGATCTCGCGCATCGGCACCCGCAGATCGGGACGCGAGCCCTCGACGTAGATCTTGCGCGAGCGCGGTAACGGCTGAACGGCAGCGTCGTCGACTCGAGCCGATGCGGCGACGAACTTGGGATTGGCGCTCATGGCTCCTCCAGGGCAGGCATCCGGGGAGCGAAGGTAGGCGACTACGTTTCCCTACGGCGGCATTACCCGGACAGGTTCAAAGGGTTTGTCTCACCCAGGCGAAGATCACCCAGGACCCCTACGTAGGCCTGTCACCCTAGCGGAAAGTCCGCCTCTCATCAACTGTCGCGTCCATTGTGCGTCCATTGCCGGGTCATCGGCTCGTCCGTGCGCGGCGGCGAGATCGATAGGTCGGACTCCGGGCTCGTTGCACCGCGGCACGTTGTGGTAGACTTCCGCCGCTTTGAACACTCCGGCCGCGGCGGAAAAAAGATGAACCTGGAGCAGGCCCGATTCAACATGGTCGAACAGCAGATTCGACCTTGGGAGGTGCTGGATCAGCAGGTGCTCGATCTGCTGCTCGAGGTCCGGCGCGAGGAATTCGTACCCCCGCAGCACCGCGCGCTCGCATTCGTCGACATGGAGATTCCGCTCGGGCACGGCGAAGTCATGCTGGCGCCCAAGATCGAAGCGCGCATCCTGCAGGAACTTGCGGTCAAGAAGACCGATCGCATTCTCGAAGTGGGCACCGGCAGCGGTTACTTCACGGCCCTGCTGGCAAGTCTCGGGGCTCATGTCTACAGCGTCGACATCGTTTCGCAGTTCGTGGCGGAGGCGCGCGCAAAGCTCGCCCTGCACGGTATATCGAACGTGACGCTGGCCGAAGGGGACGCCGCCGGCGGCGGCTGGGGCGGACATGGACCCTACGATGTCATCGCGCTCACGGGCTCGGTGCCATCGCTCGCCGCCGCATTCCAGGAAAATCTGACGCCAGGCGGGCGGCTCTTTGCGATCATCGGCGATCCCCCGGTGATGGAGGCAACGCTCATCACCTGCGTGTCCAGCGGCGTCTACAACGCCGTCCCCGTCTTCGAGACCTGTGTTGCCCCCTTGCGCAACGCGCCCCATCCGGCCCGGTTCGTTTTCTGACATGCAGCAGTTGAGCCCCGACGGCCTGAAGAGATGGCTCGCCGATGGCGGGCGCGCTACCCCCTTCCTCCTCGACGTGCGCGAGCCCTGGGAGTACGCGCATTGCCATATCGACGGCGCGCGGTCGATGCCGATGGGCACCCTCTCGTCGCGTCTCGACGCGGTGCCCAAGGACCAGGACATCGTCGTGATCTGTCACCACGGCGCGCGCAGCCAGCAGGTCGCGATACTGCTCGAGCGCTCGGGATTCGGCCGCGTGCACAACCTCCAGGGCGGCGTGCACGCGTGGTCGCTGCAGGTCGACCCTTCGATGCCCCGCTACTGAGCCGATGCGGATGCGTTTCCTTCGACTGGTGGTGACTGTGCTGTGCGCGGGCGCGGCCGGCATCGCGCAGGGAGCCGACCTGCTGCAGATCTATCGCGATGCGCTGGTCCAGGACTCGGAGTACGCGGCGGCGCGGTCCACGTGGCAGGCGGGCCAGGAGGTAGTCGTCCAGGGCCGGTCGCTGCTGCTGCCGAACGTGGGCGCAACCGGCTCCTATACCTTCAACAACCGCGATCTGCGCAACGTTCCCAACCAGCAGTTCATGGCGACCTTCATCGGCGTGAACCTGAGCCAGCCGATCTTTCGGATGCAGAACTTCGTGCAGTACCAGCAGTCGCGCACCCAGCTCACCCAGAGCGAGACGCAGTTCGCTCTGGCGAGTCAGGATCTGATCCTGCGGGTGGCGCAGGCGTATTTCGACGTGCTGCTGGCGGAAGTGAACCTCGAAGTCAACGAGGCGCAGAAGCGGGCCATCGCGCAGCAGCTCGAGCAGGCGAAGCGAAATTTCGAGGTCGGCACGGCGACCATCGTCGATACCTACGAAGCACAGGCGCGTTACGATCTCGTGGTCTCGCAGGGCATCGCCCTGCAAAACGATCTGGCGGTCAAGCGCGACGCGCTGGAGCGCATCATTGCCCGGCCGGCGCCTGCGCTCATGCGGCCGCCGCGCGGCATTCAGATCGACCCCCCGCAGCCGAACAATAGCGACGCCTGGGTGCAGGAGGCGTATGAAACCAGCCTCGACGTACGCCTTGCGGATGCCGCGCTGACCTTGGCCCGGCAGCAAGTCGAGCTGCAGCGCACCGGCCACTACCCGACGCTCGACGCCGTGGCCACGGTCGGTTACAGCGACAACAGCCTGGGTCAGATCGCCTCCCAGGGCTTCCGCGGGAACATCACGACGGCGGGTGTGCAACTCGCCATCCCGATCTACCAGGGTGGTGCGGTCGAGTCGCGCATACGGCAGGCCGTCGCGGCCCAGGAGAAGTCGCGGCAGGACCTGGAGACCGCCCGCCGCATCGTCGCCCAGTCGACCCGGCAGGCGTTCCTCGGCTTGAACAGCGGCATCGCGCAGACCGAGGCGCTGCGCACGGCCGTCGTCTCGACCCAGGCACAGGTGGACTCGACCAAGCTCGGGCAGGAGGTCGGCGTGCGGACCGAGGTCGACGTGTTGAACGCGCAGCAGCTGCTCTTTTCCGCGCAGCGCGATCTTGCCCAGGCGGTCTTCAGCACGGTGATCAATCTGTTCCGGCTCAAGGCCGCGGTGGGTCAGTTGACGGAGAACGACGTGGTGTCCGTCAACGATTGGATCAACGGCAGGGGCCGCTGAACAACGTCGACTCCAAACGCGCCCAGCGCGCCGCGTTGCGCACGCGGCGCGAGGCTCTTTCCCCCCCTGTTCGGGCGGCATTCAGCCGTCGCATCACGGACACCCTGATCGCGCTGCCGGAGTATCGGCGTGCATCGGTCGTTCTCGCATACATGTCGATGGGCGCGGAATTCGAGACCGCAGCTTTCGTGCGGCGAGTACTTGCTGACGGCAAGACCCTGGTGCTGCCGCGCGTGAACCGCGAGGCCAAGCGCCTCAATCTCTTCGTGGTGGGCGATCTCGATCGCGATCTCGCGCCGGGCGTATGGGAGATTCGGGAGCCCGTGCCCGATCGCTGCGCGGCAGCGGTCGAGCGAGACATCGAGTTCGCACTGGTACCCGGCTTGGCCTTCGACGAGCGCGGCGGGCGGCTCGGCTATGGGGGTGGCTTTTACGATCGGCTGCTGGCGGGGTTGCAAGCGGTGCGGGTTACGGCGGCATTTTCCATGCAGGTGGTCGAAGCCGTGCCGATGTCCGAACACGACCAGTACGTGGACCTGATCGTCACCGAGGATGGTCCGGTGCGGCCGCAGCGCTGAAGTCGAGCAGGGCAAGAGTCTTCTCGGTGGCGCCGCGATGCGCCCGGGCGAAGGCGATGCCCTCGCGACCCATGCCGCGGCGCGTGGTCGCGTCCCTGAGCAGCCGGGACGCCTCCGCGGCGAGAGCGTCGAGATCCATCACCTGCACCGCGGCGCGCGCCTCGACCGCACGCCGCACGGCCTCGCTGAAGTTGTACACGCTCGGCCCGATGATGACCGGCGTGCCGACGGCGCAAGGCTCGATCAGATTCTGCCCGCCATACGGCAGGAAGCTGCCGCCGATCACGGCCACGTCTGCCGCCTGGTAGTACCCGAACATCTCGCCCATGCTGTCCCCGAGCACGACGCGCGCGAGCGGGTGCACAGGTTCCTCGTGGCTGCGCCGCTCGTAGCGCACGCCGCGCTTTTCGAGCAGCATCGCGACCTCGTCGAAACGCTGCGGGTGCCGCGGCACGAGCACGATCAGGAGTTCCGGCAGGTCGATCTGGTCGCAGGCCTCGAGCAGCATGGTCTCCTCGCCATCGCGCGTGCTCGCGAGCAGGAGCACCGGGCGCTGGCGCCCGAAACGCGTGCGCAGCAGCGCGCCGAGCGGCTTCGCGCTGGCCGGAGGTGTCACGTCGAACTTGAGGTTGCCGGTGACGACGACGTGCTCGGCGCCGAGCGTGCGCAGCCGCTTGGCGTCCGCCTTGGTCTGGGCGCCGACCGCGGTAAAGGCGCCGAAGGCCGGACGGGAGAGCGCAGGGAAGCAACCATAGCCCCGCGCCGAACGCTCCGAGAGCCGTGCGTTCACCAGGTAGAGCGGCACCTTGCGCCGGCGGCAGGCCGCCACGAGGTTGAACCAGATCTCCGTTTCGAGGACGAGTCCGAAGGTCGGGCGGTAATGATCAAAAAACGCCTTGACCGCGAACGGCAGATCGTAAGGCACGTAGCAGCGCAACACGGTGTCGCCGAAGAGCTGCTCGCTCGTCTCCCGTCCGGTCGGTGTCATGTGCGTGAGCAGGATCACGCGCTCCGGATAGCGTGCCTGCAGCGCCTTGATCAGCGGCTCCGCGGCGCGCGTTTCACCGACCGAAACGGTGTGGATCCAGATGACGGGACGATCGGGTGCGTGAGGATACGAACCGAAGCGTTCGCCGACATGGCGCAGGTAGCCGCTCTGGCGGCGCGCGCGCCACAGCAGGCGCAACCCGATGAGGGGCACCAGCAGCATGAAAAGTGCGGAGTAGATCCATCGTGCCAGTCTCATGGCGGCGCGATCCGGGCGAGCGTCTCCACCACCTTTTCGACCGTGGGCGGCGTCCCCATGCCGCCCAGATTGACGGCCGTCGCCTTGCCATAGACGCCGTTCAGCCCGGGCTCGGTGGCGCAGTACAGGCCCACCGTCGGCCGGCCCAGTGCAACGGCGAGATGGGTCAGTCCGGTATCCACGCCGACCACCGCGTGCGCGTCGCCCAGCAACGCCGCAAGCGCGGACAGGGAAAGGGCGGGCGGCAACCGCGCCTCCGGGATCGCCGCTGCCAGGCGTTCGCTGCGCGCGCGCTCTTCCGCGCCACCCCAGGGCAGCAGCGACCGGATGCCCTGCCGCTGCAGGTGGACGCCGAGCGCCACCCAGCGGTCTTCCGGCCAGAACTTCTCGGGGCGGCTGGTGGCATGCAGAAGCACTGCGTACGGCTGCGCAGCGAGCTCGTGCAGTCCGGGAAACTCTGCCCGGGGCGGGGCGCATATGCCGTAATCGATGGTTTCCGGCAGCGCATAGCCGATGGAGGCCGCGACCAGCTCTCGGTTGCGCTCCACCGCGTGAATGCCGAGGGAAACCTCGAAGCGCCGCTGGTAGAAGAGGGTCGCGAAATCGTCGCGGCCGCTGCCCCAGGCGTAGCCGCAGCGCGGTCCGCGCGCGGCCAGGGCGAGCAGTGCACTCTTGGTGAGCCCCTGCGCGTCGATCACGTAGTCGTGGGGTTCCCGCAACTTCCGCCGATATGCCGCGATCTCGCGCCAGGTGTCGCGGTGGAAGAGCTGGTTGCGCCAGCGTCGAAAGGCCACCACGATCACCCGGGCGATGCCGGGATGCATGCGCGGCACGGTGCTGTAGGACTCCTCGACCAGCCAGTGGATCTCCGCCCCTGGGCAGGCGCCATGGATGTCGGCCACCACCGGCAGCGCGTGGACGATGTCCCCCATGGACGAGGTCTTGACGAGCAGGATGCGCGTCATGCGTCGGCAGCGAGGGCGAGGTGCCGGGGCTGGCCGCGTCGGACGATGCCGGCCGCGCGCACGACGGACGTTCCGAGGTTGGGGCGGCACGCCCCGCCGATCTGGAGAAAGGGCAAGATGTCGAAAAGGGGAAATCGCGTGAGCCGCGACGTTAGCACGGCCACGTCCGCCTCGGCCAGTCGGGCGTCGGGATTCGCCGGCGCGCTTGCTCCGGGGGCTGCGGCAAGGACTCGGCGCGGTTCGGTTGCAGTGCAGTACTTGCTGCTAAAATGGCACGCTTTTGCGGTCGGGCGACGCGGCCTGGCCGAAGCAAATCGGCTTCATCCTTTCCCATGACCATCCTCGTTACCGGCGGCGCCGGTTTCATCGGGTCCAATTTCGTCCTCGACTGGCTGGCGCAGTCGGACGAGCCCGTCGTCAATCTCGACAAGCTCACGTATGCCGGCAACCTGACCAACCTGCTGAGCGTGCAGGGTCATCCGGGTCACCATTTCCGCCGCGGCGACATCGGCGATCGCGCAGGGGTCGAGCGGCTGCTGACCGAGTTCCAGCCGCGCGCCATCGTCCACTTTGCCGCCGAGAGCCATGTCGACCGCTCGATCCACGGCCCGGCGGATTTCATCGAGACCAACATCGGCGGGACGTTCAGCCTGCTCGACGCCGTGCGTGCCTACTGGACGGACCTGGCGGCGGGCGAACGCGACGGCTTCCGCTTCCTGCACGTGTCGACGGACGAGGTATACGGGACGCTCGGGCCGGACGATCCACCCTTCACCGAGCTCACCGCCTACGCGCCGAACAGTCCCTACGCGGCGTCCAAGGCAGCCTCCGACCATCTCGTGCGGGCATACCACCACACGTACGGGCTGCCGACGGTGACCACCAACTGCTCCAACAACTACGGGCCGTTCCAGTTTCCGGAGAAGCTGATCCCGCTGATGATCAACAACGCGCTGCAGGGCAAGCCGCTGCCGGTCTATGGCGACGGCCAGCAGGTGCGCGACTGGCTGTATGTCGGCGATCATTGCGCTGCCGTCCGGACCGTTCTGGAGCGGGGTCGGCTCGGGGAGACCTACAACATCGGCGGGTGGAACGAGCAGGCCAATCTCGACGTGATCCACACCCTGTGCGGCATTCTCGACGAGCGCAGCGAAGCGTCGCCGGTGCGTCCCCATGCTTCGTTGATCACCTATGTGAAGGATCGCCCCGGCCACGACCGGCGCTACGCGATCG
>JBDHRV010000240.1:0-3068 GCA_039807745.1 Burkholderiales bacterium | reverse complement strand
CATGCTCATGCTCCGGACGCCGCTCCAACGGTTTCGATCGCGCCCGCCGGCGCAGCTGAGTGGACCTGCCCAATGCACCAGCAGATCGTTCGCAGCGCGCCCGGCTTCTGCCCCATCTGCGGCATGGCACTCGAGCCACGTGTGCCCACCGAGGCGGTCGAAAGCGGCGGGGCGGGAGCCGTCACGCGCCGCTTCTGGGTGTGCGCGCTGTTGTCGCTGCCGCTCGTTGTCTTCGCCATGGCCCCACACGTCGAGCTGATCGGCCGCGTGGTCTCCGGCATCTCTCCGCGCGTCATTCGCTTCCTCGAAGCGGCGATCGCGACCCCGGTCGTGCTGTGGGGTTGCGGCTCGTATTTCGTGCGCGGCTGGATGGGGATCGTCAACCGCAGCGCCAACATGTACACGCTGATCGGGCTCGGGGTGGGGGTCGCGTACGTCTACAGCCTGCTCGCGGCGTTCGTTCCGGACATCTTCCCCGCCGCGTTTCGCGACCAACACGGCGAGGTTGCGGTCTACTTCGAGGCGGCGGCGGTAATCGTGACACTGGTGCTGCTCGGTGAGCTGCTCGAGCTGCGTGCCCGCGGACAGACCAGCTCAGCGATTCGGGCACTGCTCGGTTTGGCGCCGAAGACCGCACGGCGACTCGATGCCGACGGCAGCGAGGAGGACGTGCCACTCGATGCCGTGCAGGTCGGCGATCGACTGCGCGTGCGGCCTGGCGAAAAGGTGCCGGTGGACGGCGTCGTGTTCGACGGCCACAGCACCATCGACGAGTCGATGATCACCGGCGAACCGATCCCGGTTGCAAAGCAAACCGGTGATCGCGTCATCGGCGCGACCGTCAATCAGACGGGTGCGCTCATCATTGAGGCCGAGCGCGTTGGTCAGGACACCATGCTCGCGCAGATCGTGCATCTGGTCGCCGAGGCGCAACGCAGCCGCGCGCCGCTGCAAAAGCTCGCGGATCGGGTGTCGGCATGGTTTGTTCCGGGCGTCGTCATGGTGGCGGTCCTCACCTTCGTGGTGTGGGCGATCATCGGCCCCGAGCCGCGCCTCGCCTACGCTCTCATCAACGCCGTCGCCGTGCTGATCATCGCGTGCCCGTGTGCGCTCGGGCTTGCGACACCCATCTCGATCGTAGTGGCGACCGGCCGCGGCGCGTCGATGGGGGTGCTGTTTCGCAACGCCGAGGCGATCGAGCGTTTGCGCCAAGTCGACACGCTCGTGATCGACAAGACCGGCACGCTAACCGTGGGGAAACCCGCGCTGCAAAGAGTCACGGCTTTCCGCGCATTCTCGGAGGCCGAAGTGCTCGCCGTTGCGGCGGGGATCGAACGCGCGAGCGAGCATCCGCTCGCGGCAGCGATCCTGGAAGGCGCCGCGAGCCGGGGTGTCGAGCCGGTCTCCACGGGCGAGTTCGAATCCCACACCGGTGCCGGCGTTTCCGGCACGAGCGGGGGTCGGCACCTGCTGCTCGGCAATCGCAGTCTCTTCGAGGAGCACGGCGTCGCCGTACCCGAAGATGCCGTGCGAGTTTCTGCCGAGCTGCAGGCGCTTGGACACACCGTGATGTTCGTCGCGATCGACGGCATACTCGCCGGGCTCCTCAGCGTCGCCGATCCGGTCAAGGATACGACCCCGGAGGCCCTGCACGCGCTGCGCGCTTCGGGTCTCAAGATCGTGATGGCCACGGGCGACAACGAGACCACAGCGAAGGCAGTTGCGCGCTCGCTCGAGATCGATCAGGTGGTGGGAGAGGTCAAGCCCGCCGACAAGGCGAAGCTCGTAAAGGAGTTGCGCGCGCAAGGCGCCGTGGTGGCAATGGCGGGCGACGGCATCAATGACGCGCCGGCGCTGGCGGAGGCGGACGTCGGCATCGCCATGGGTAGCGGTACCGACGTTGCGATGCAGACGGCGCAGGTCACGCTCGTGAAGGGCGATCTGCGTGGCATCGTGCGCGCGCGCGAGCTCTCTGTCGCGACCGTCCGCAACATCAAACAGAATCTCAGCTTCGCGTTCGTCTACAACGCGCTCGGCATTCCGATCGCAGCCGGGTTGCTTTACCCGGCGTTCGGTTGGCTCCTTTCGCCGATTATCGCAGCGGCTGCCATGAGTCTGTCATCGGTCTCGGTGATTACAAACGCGCTGCGGCTGCGTGGGGCGGTAAAGGCGTGACGCGACGTTCGGAGCTGATTGGGAACCAGGAGCCTCACTCTCACGCCTTTCCACGCAGGAACGCCAGCCCGCATAGGGCGAGCTGTCCATGCCAAACGAGGCAAGGTTTGACACTAACATGCAGCAGCTCGGATCAGCTTCTGGCGCGGCTTGCCCCGTCGAGAAGTCCGTAAAGGCTTTGTACGCGTTGAGCGCCCACATCTCGCCCACTGGCCGTTGACGTAGATGTCGACCCAGGCGCCGGGAACGACACCGGTGACTCTTACCAATGCTTCGTGGTGGGCGCGGGCTTCGGGGATGTAAGTTCCGAGCGCGCCTACATCCGCACCGAGACCCTCTCGTGCGTGACCCGTGACGGCACGGCCCATCAAGGGCTACGTCGCCGGCGAAGACGGCAAGGCGGGACTGCGCGGACGGCTCGTGTCCAAGCAGGGCCAACTGCTCGCCAACGCGTTGCTCGCCGGTGTGGCGAGCGGCATCGGCCACGCCTTGCAGCAAAGCTCGACGACGATCTCCGTCTCGCCCCTCGGCTCGACCGGCACGCTGGAACCCGGCAAGCAATTCCAGGCGGGGATGGGATCCGGCGTCGGCAAGGCACTGGACCGCCTCGCCCAGTACTACATCAGCCTCGCCGAGAAGGTCTTCCCGGTGATCGAGGTCGATGCCGGACGCATGGTCGATGTCGTGGTCACCCAGGCGTCTCGCTGCAAGGTCTCTCGATGCCGAGGCCCAGGACCGCGAGGACTATCCCCAGCTTGCCGAGCGTGCACGACAGCTTACGAGGAACCACGACGATGAAGAGTAGAGTTACTCCTCGATTCGGCTGGCCGTGACAAAGTCGGAGTGGAGACGCCGAACCAAGTGAACGGCCGCGCGCGATCTAGCCTCACCGG
>JBDHRV010000239.1:0-3081 GCA_039807745.1 Burkholderiales bacterium | reverse complement strand
CCGATCACGGCATCGAGCAGGTTGTCCTCGATCAGCTTCTGCCGGATGCGTCCTTCGGCGCCGCCACGGAAGAGCACGCCGTGGGGCACCACCACGGCCACCCGCCCCACCTGGGGCAGGGCGGTTTCGATCATGTGGGTGATGAAGGCGTAGTCGCCCTTGGACTTGGGAGGCACGCCGCGCCAGAAGCGGTTGAAGCGGTCCGACTCGGCGTGCTCGGCACCCCATTTGTCGAGGCTGAAGGGCGGATTGGCCACCACCACGTCGAAGCGCATCAGGCGATCGGACTCGACCAGAGCCGGGCTGTTGAGGGTGTCACCCCACTCGATGCGGGCGGCATCCTTGCCGTGCAGGAACATGTTCATGCGCGCCAGGGCCCATGTGCTGCCGTTCACCTCCTGGCCATAGAGGGCGTAGTCGCTGCTGCCCTGGGTGCGAATCAGCTCACCCGCTTCGATCAGCAGGCCGCCGGAGCCGCAGGCCGGATCGCAGATGCGGTTGCCGGGCCTGGGATGGGCGAGGCGCGCGAGGAGCCGGGAGACCTGCTTGGGCGTGTAGAACTCGCCCGCCTTTTTGCCGGCATCGGCGGCGAAACGCTCGATCAGGTAGATGTAGGTGTTGCCGATCACATCCTCGGAGACGCGGGAGGGGCGCAGGTCGAGCTTGGCGAAGTCTTCCAGCAGGTTCTTGAGGCGCCGGTTGCGGTCCTTGGTCTGGCCCAGATTGGCCTCTGAGTTGAAGTCGATGTTCCGGAAAACGCGGTCGAGCTTGGCCTTGTTGGCATCCTCCACGCCGTCGAGCACGATGTTGATCAGCTCGCCGATGTTGGCTTTGTTGCGCCGGTCATACAAGCTGTAGAAGTCTGCGGGGAAGCGGTCGATCACCTCGCCGGTCTTCTCGTCCTTGAACTCGACGAAGGGAAGGGTGAAACGCTCGCGGTCGAGCTTGCGGCGGATGCGCTCGTCGTCGTCGCCGTACTGCTTGCGGTAGGCCTCGTAATGATCCTTCCACAGGTCGCTGATGTATTTCAGGAACAGCATCACGAGGATGTAGTCCTTGTACTGGGCGGGATCGACGACGCCGCGGAAGGTGTCGCAGGCGGCCCAGGCGGTGGCATTGACGTCTTGATGCATGAGTTGACCGTTCATTGCGTTTCCTCAGTTGCTGCTCGCGTACCGGAGAAGAACTCCATCCGCGAGACGCTTTCGTTCCTGTCGGATCCGATCCAGCAGTTGCTGCTCGATCATCGCCAAGTCGGCCGCTTCAACAATGAGTTGCTGCTTCCGGCGGCTTGGCACGGACAATTCCAGTGCTTCCAGAGTCGCCTTGCTGATCATGCGCACCGATGTGCCCTCGGCCTGAGCAGTCAGCACAGCCTGGGTTGCCGGCAGGTTGATGTACCAGAACAGGTAGGCCGGCAGCACATCAATGGGGCGAATCAAGAGCATGGGCGCGGCCAGCACCGCCGTCCCGACGTCGGCCGATACCAGGGCGACCGAGTTGGTCCGCCCACGGGAACGGAACACCAGATCACCTTCCCGGATCAGGTGGTGCTGCTTGAGGTCCCCCAAATCCACCCGGACTGCGTGCGGAACACGCAGCAGATTGGCGTCGTCGATGTCCTTCATCTGAACAACGGCGACGGAGCCCGCCGCTTGGTGCTCGAGGCGCGACCGAAACGGAAACCCCATTCGGATGCTCGCCACCTGCCCTAATCGCTTCACTTGAGTAGAAATGTCATTTCTGCAGAGACTTGGATCGTAAGCTTCCTAGCTATCTTTGTAAGTTGTCGTAACCGCTTTTCTGCATTCTATTGTGGTGGCTTGAACAGTAGCGCCAAGGGCAGAAGCCGCCGCGCGGATAGAAGCGTGATCGGGGCGTGACGTTGGCGTGATGCGTTCCCGCCAAACTGGCGGGAGGTGATCTACCGCTACGGAAGCAAAGGCGTGCGTAACTCGGTGATTCGACATTGGCCGGAATACCTGATGGAGGCCGCGGGACTGGGTCTCTTCATGCTCTCGGCCTGCCTCTTCACGGTGCTGCTCGAGCATCCGGGATCGCTGGTGCGCGCGGCAGTGCCCGACCCGCTGTTGCGCCGGGCGCTGATCGGCATCGCGATGGGGCTCACCGCGATCGCGATCATCTACTCGCCCTTCGGCAAGCGCTCGGGCGCGCACTTGAATCCGTCGGTGACCTTCGCGTTCTGGCGCTTGGGCAAGATCGAGGACTGGGACGCCGTCTTCTACGTGACGGCGCAATTCATTGGCGGCGCGCTCGGTGTCGTCATTGCCGCCGTGCTCTGTGGCCCGATGCTGCTCGCTCACGACGCCGTCAACTATGCCGTCACGCAACCCGGCGAGCCGGGGCCGTGGGCGGCCTTCGCCGCGGAGCTCGCGATCTCGTTCGGCCTGATGCTGACCGTGCTCGGGGTCTCGAACCAGCGCGGCCTCAACCGCTACACCGGACTCTTCGCCGGCGCACTGGTCGCGCTCTACATCACCGTCGAGGCGCCGCTGTCCGGCATGAGCATGAACCCCGCGCGCACCGTCGCCTCCGCGCTGCCCGCGGCGTCGTGGCGGCACGCATGGATCTATTTCGTGGCACCGCCACTCGGCATGCTGCTCGCGGCCGAGACCTACGTGCGCTGGAAAGGAGGTCGCTTGGTGCTCTGCTGCAAGCTGCATCACGAGAACGCGAGCCGCTGCATCTTCCGCTGCAACTACGGTAAACACGAAGGGGAGGCCGCATGACCGCCACGCTGCCCCGCGAGCTGCGGCCGACGCGGCTCGGCGCCGCCATCGTGGGCGCTACCGAAACGATGCGGCGCGCAACGAACGCCATCTGGCCGCCGTTCGATCTGTTCCTTAGACTCTGGCTCGCGCAGACGTTCTTCGTGTCCGGCCTGCTCAAGCTCGCGAACTGGGACACGGCCCTGTATCTCGCGCAGTTCGAGTATCCGGTGTCGTGGCTCGCGCCCGCCACGGCCGCGATCACCGGCGTCATGCTGGAGTTGGTCGGCGCGGTGCTGCTCGCGCTGGGTCTCGCCACGCGCGCGGGTGCCGCGGCTCTGCTCGCGCTCGC
>JBDHRV010000238.1:0-3100 GCA_039807745.1 Burkholderiales bacterium | reverse complement strand
TTGAGGCCGTGCTGCTCGAACCAGGCGATGGCGAAGCGACTGTCGGCGTCGAAGTCGCCTTCCTGCTCGGCCAGCGTGTCGTCGAGCACTTGGTTGATCAGCGCGAGCGCCTCGCGCACCGGCACCGGCTTGCCCTCGGCGTCGAGCACCTTGGCGTAGCGCGCATAGACCGCCATGCCGGGGCCGATGGCGGCCTGCGCCAGGTCCACCGGGGCGATGTTGCCTTCCTGCAGGTGGCGCAGTGCCGCGGGCAGCTCGGCCTTGAGCGCCGCGACGAACTTGCGGCGGGTGGCGCCGCCAGGGGCCGCCGCGCCCACCACAGGTGCAGGGTGCCCGGGTGGCCGTGGCGGATGGACTTTTCGCGCGCCGAGGCCTTGTTGATTGCCTGGAGCGGGAGGGCGACTTCTATGAGCTTCTTCTTATGGGTCATGGCAGGGGCACCCCGATGCGCTGCGCCAGCGTGCGCGCGAGCTGCGCGAAGTCGTCATAGCAGTCCCGCACGGCCTGTCCGTGCCCGCCGATCGCCCCGTCGGCCGGCTTGAGCAGGAACATGGGTTTCCGCGCGTCCTGGGCCAGCGGCATCAGGCTGCGGTAGTGCTTGAGCGCCGCGAGGCAGTACGGATCGGTCGCGATCGTCGCCGCCTGCGGCGCCTCGGCCATCACGTCCTGCCGGAAGGCGTCAGGGATGCGCGCCATCCAGCGCTCGTAGGCCTTCACCGGGCGGTCGAGCCGCATGGCGTGCTGCATGAGCACATAGCCAGCCGGGCGCATCTCGCCCCCGGGCAGGGCGAGCTCGGGCGTCGGGTTGCGGGCGCGGC
The DNA here is from genome assembly GCA_039807745.1 of Burkholderiales bacterium. GTDB lineage: Bacteria > Pseudomonadota > Gammaproteobacteria > Burkholderiales > JAEUMW01 > JAEUMW01. The sequence goes on along the minus strand of JBDHRV010000238.1, from coordinate 2,282 downwards.
GCTCGTCCCACTCGCTGCGCCAGCGGCGCAAGGTCGGCCCCAGGTTGCGCAACCCCTGCAGCGAGTATAGGTCCGGCGCGAGCGGCACCGCGACGTGGGAGGCGGCGACGAGCGCCGTCCGGTTGAGCGCGCCGAGATTCGGCCCGACGTCGATGAGCACGAGGCGCGCGCCGCGGGTGTCGACCGCGGCGCGCAGGATGCGCCACAGCGCCGAGATCACGCGGAAGGCCCGGGGCTTACGATCGAGGCAGTCGGGCCACTGGCTCGAGAACTCGTCCTCCGCCAACGACAGGCGCAGGTCGCCCGGCACGAGCCCCAGCCCGGGCGCGATGTCCTCGACATGCACCGGCGCGATATCGCCAGTGCCCTCGAGCAGCGGGCGCAGCGCGCCGTGGATCGTCTCTCGACTATCGTCGTCCCACAGGACTTCGAGTCGATCGTCTTCCAGGCACATCGAGGTCAGGTTGGCCTGCGGGTCGAGGTCTGCCGCCAGCACCGGCAGGCCGAGCTCCGCGTACATCCAGGCGAGGTGGTACACCAGCGAGGTCTTGCCCACGCCGCCCTTGTTGTTAAAGAAGGCGAGGCTGATCACGGCGCGCACCTCAGCGTGACCAGCACGTGCGAGGGCGAGACGGTGAACTCGGGCGCCGGATTACCATTGTCGCGCAGCGCCGCGCGCGTGATCGCGATGCCGGCGCCGAACTTCTGCACGAGGCCGAGGACGCGCATCGCCTCGGCGACGTTCGGGTTGCGGTAGTCGGCAAGGTGCGGCTGGCCGAAATTGTCGACGGTGACGGCGCCGAAAGGACCGCCCGGGCTCGAGATCTCGATGCGATCGTCGAACCACGACACCCGAACCGGCGCGTGGGTCCCTTCGTAGCTGCGGTGCAGGAGCGCGTTGCGTGTCACCTGCTGCAGCGCTGCTGGTGGATACAGCGGGTGGCGGCTCTCGGTCTGGGCACTGGTGAAGTCCACGGCGATCCGGTTGTGGGCGGTCAGCTTCTCGTCCAGGGCGCGCGCCGTATCCAGCAGCGGCCCGCCGATCAGCTGCTCGTCGAGGATGGGATCGGCGAGCGAGGTGCCCTGGACGCGGAGGAATTGCACGTAGGCGCCAGGCAGGAATGCACGCGGATCCTTCCCGAGCACGAGCACCCCCAGCACGGTGGGCACCGGCGCGTCGAACGAACTCACCATCTTCAGGGCGGCCAGCCGCTCCTCAGGAGTGCGGGTGTTCGCAGCGAGCACGTCCGGCGGCACGGCCACCGGCAGATAGTCTCGCTCGAAGCGCGGCAGGTCGAGATCGGAGAGCGCGGCCTGGGAAACGGGTTGGATGTCGAAGGGGCGATCGCGGTGCCGACGACGCTCGTTGAGGATTCGTTCGTCCTGGGCCGTCGCGAGCCTGCGTCGGGGACCGACGCGGACCCATATCCGTCCCCGGTACCGCACCGGCGGCGCATCCGCAGGATTCACGGTGATGACCGCCAGCTCCTCGCCCCGAAGTACCCTGCGTTCCACGACGAGGGCCGGCGGGGGCACGATGTTGCCGTCGGTCTTGATGTCCGACAGCGTACGAAGCAGTTCGTCGGTCACGTCGAGGCCTGCCGCCGTGCCGTCGTCGCGCACGCCGACAAATACAACACCCGACGCGCCGTGGCCGGGCAAGTCGTTGGCAAAGGCACAGACGGCCTCGCGCACGGTGTTCGGCGCGTCGCCCTTGAACGACTCTTTGCGCTCCACCCGATCCGACTCCGGCGCGGCGAGCAGGGCCGCGAGTTCGGCATCACTCAGCCGCATCCCATCGACCCCCCTTGGTTGACCACCGCGTGGTGCGCCTCACGCAAGCCGCCGACGGCAATGTTTTCCCGCATGCCTTCATTTCGGTCTCGATGCCTCATGACCCCTCCTCCGACCTGCCACCGCCTATCGTGCCACTTTTCCACCCCGACGATCTGGTTACGGTCTCGATCGAACTCCTCGAACTCGCGGTCCACTGGCTGCGCTGCCCCAGGCCGTTGGGATTCCACGGCAGATCGTAGTTCACCATCAGGTGCGCGCGCTGCAGGTTGATACCCTCGCCCGCGGCGTCGGTGGCGAGCAGCACACGTACCTCGGGATCGCGTCTCGATTTCGAGCTTGAGCTCGGCGATCGTGCTGGCGGCGGTGGCCTGATCGAGGACCTCTTCCTCGGCCGCTTCGACTTCGTTCTCGGGCGCGTCCTCCAGATCCTCGACGTCGTCGGCATCGAGGACCAGCGCGGGCGCCGGAATGGCGCCGCCGCGGTG
>JBDHRV010000237.1:0-3115 GCA_039807745.1 Burkholderiales bacterium | reverse complement strand
GGATTCCTCGGGTCCACCAGGCGGCAATCTCACCAGCATCCTCGCCGTGGTGATGCTCGTGGTGGGCGCGGTATGGGTGACGCACGCGCCGCTGGAGGGCTCGCGGCCGCCCAGCCCCGAGACGCTCTATCGCCATCCCGGCAGCTTCCAGGAAGTCGACGCGCGGATGTGGGAGGACCCGTTCGACGCCGTCGAACGCTACCGCAAGCGCGATCTGGCCGAGCAGCGCGGCGCGGAAGAGCGCAGGCAGCGCCAGAGTCTCGTCGAGGCGGTCAAGTGCCTGAGCGCCCGGTCGAAGGAGGAGTGCAACACGGCGCTCAAGGACACTGTATCGTCCGATGGCTATCAGAGACACGCCGAGCACCTTGCGGAGGAGTCGTATCTGCGCAAGGAGCTCCTGGCGAAACCCAACTCGACGCTGCTCGTCGTCACCGTGACCGGCGCGCCGTACGGCATGACGAGCGAGTGGCGGCGCAAGCAGCGCTACGCGATCCTGTCGGGCCTGCATCTGGCCGGCTTCGAGCCGAGCGATCCGGAGCACATCGGCTTCGTCGAGTTCGATGACGCCAATCGCGACAAGACGCGCCCGCTCCCGTCCATTCTTCCGTACGAGGTGTTCTATCGCCGCCGGGCCGGCCAGACCGAGAACCTCATGGTCGCCTGGTTCAACGAGGACGTGCTCTGGACCGACGATCCCCTGGCGCAACTGCACAAGCTGTTCGAGCGCATCGCCTACGGGGAAAAGGCGGAACAGAAACGCGAGGGTCTCGCCATCAAGGTCCTGGGTCCGGGGTCGTCGGGCATCTTGAGGCAGATGGTGCGCGAGCTGCGCGAAGACTATGTCTTCCGGTCGAGGGGGGCGGAACAAGGCAAGGAGCTCGCCAGCATGCTCCGGGCGAGCCAAGCGGAGTTCTACGCCTCGTCGCCGACCGCGTCGGACTCGAGCCTCGTGGAGGTGAAGACGGAGGCATCGACGTCGACGTGCCCGAAAGCCGATATCGAGCAGGTGCAAAGGCTGCAACAGGCGGGTCAACTCGTCGAAGCCGAGTTTCTTTGTCGCGGCATTCTGTTCCGTCGCATCACCGTGACCGACGAGAAGCTCGCCAATGCCCTGGCCGACGAGCTGCAACTGCGCGGAGCCTGGCGGACGGTGAGCCGCACGCTCGGCTTCGGCGCGGTCGACGCAGCGGAAGAAAGTGTCCGCGACGCGGTGCGCAGATCGCCTCACGTGGTGCTCGTCTCCGAATGGGATACGCACTACGGGCGCGAGTTCCCGAGCATCATGCGCGACGCGCTGCTGGCCGATGTGCCGGACCCGAAGGTCCGCAAGACGCTGTGCTCCACCGAACGGCAGGCAGGCGGTGCGGAGTGGGCGACGGCCTGTCCCATCCACTACTTCACCTACATGGTGGGGCTGGACGGTCAGGTGCCGCGCGCAGGGGAGGTGCGCGAGACCGCGCCGCCGCCCGACAAGTCCGACAAGCAGCGCGAGCGCGCGAGCGACGTCGAGCGCTCGGTGGGCGCGGCCCAGCTCGACTACCTGCGGCGGCTCTCCGAGAAGATCGCGGCGCTCGACGCGCGGCTGCGTGACCAGGGCAGCGGCATCGGCGCGATCGGGGTGCTCGGTTCCGATCCCTACGACAAGCTCCTGGTCATGCAGGCACTGCATCCATCGCTCCCGGATGCGATCTTCTTCACCACCGATCTGGACGCGCTCTATCTGCATCCCACGGAGGTGAAGCGCGCGACCAAGAATCTCGTGGTCGCATCGGCATTCGGTCTCGCGCTCGACGATCGCTGGCAACGCAGCATCCTGCCGTTCCGGGACAGCTACCAGACCGGTGCGCTGCTCTCCACGCTGGTGGCACTCGGTGTACAGGGCACGGATCGCGGCGAGCTCGCGCGCAGCCTCAACGCGCCCCGCCTCTACGAAGTGGGGAGCACCGCGCTCGTGAACTTGAGTCCCGATGCGAAGTGCGCGGACTCTGCCGGGTGCGCCACCGTGCATCCGCAGCGCGATGTGCTCGAGTTCAAGGCACGCAGCGTGGCGTCCTTCGTGTTCGGCTGCGTGGTGCTGCTGGTGCTCTTCGCATTCGGATTTCGGCAGGTGCAGCATGCGCTGGTGGCACTAGGACCGCTCGCGCGTGCCCGGCCGCTGGTGTCGCTGCTCGCGGTCGGGACGCTCATGCTCGTCGTGGGATTCAGTCTGCGCGAGGTGCGGGAGGCGACCGGCGAACCGTGGGCGATCGCCAATGGCGTGAGCATGTGGCCGACGCAGATCCTGCGCCTCGTCGCACTGGTGCTGACATGGCTCATGCTCGTCAAGGGCTGGCGCGATCTCATCGCGAGCAACGAGTCGCTTGCACGCGAGTTCATGCTGGGCGCGGACGATTCCCGGGCGGCTCCGTCGCCCACCCCCTCGGTGCGCAAGGCGGTCTCGCGTCGGCTGCGGATGCTGCGCGCCGCGGCGCGCGAGCGCTTCCGGCCCTGGGAGAAGGACGACGCGGTCTACCGGCTCGACAGCCGATCGGTGAGCGATATCTGGAACGCCTACATCCAGCCCGTGGGCTTCGGCGAGCGCCTGTGGCTGCTGGTGTTGCCGATCGCGCTCTACATGGCTTTCACCGTGATCCTGTTTCTTGGCTTTGGCTGGCCGGCGCAACCCTACCGCGGACGCTACATCCTGTTCCTCGACTCCACGATGCTCGCCCTGTGCGCGGTCAGCTTCTTCGTGCTGCTGTTCTTCGTGATCGAGGAGACCCGCCGCACCTGCGCCTTCGTCCGCCGGCTGACGCGACCTTCGAAGTGGCCGCCGGAAGCGCTGGAGAAATTCGGGCAGCGGCCGGGTCTCGCCGATTCCGCTTCGATGCATCCCGATCTCATCGCGTACCTGGAAGACTGGGTCGAGGTCGATCTCATCGGGCGCCGCACCGAGGTGGTCACGCAGCTCATTTACTACCCCTTCATCATCATCACGCTGCTGATCCTGGCGCGCAGTTCCACGTTCGACAACTGGACCACGCCGCCGCAGCTGGTCGTGGTGTTCGGGCTCAGCATCCTGATCGCGCTCGGCACCGCCATCGCGTTGCGGCTGGCAGCCGAGAAAGCTCGTGGC
>JBDHRV010000236.1:0-3138 GCA_039807745.1 Burkholderiales bacterium | reverse complement strand
GCGCAGTGACGCGGCGCCGGGCTGATCGCCCGCGATCGCGGCGAGGTTGCGGTTGAGATCGGTGAGGGTGTCGAGCACGTCGTAGGGCAGCAGCACCAGGCTTGCCGCCCAGCGCGAGAGGCGCCGGTCCGCGAACGGCGTGCCGCGATGCGGAGCCGCGATGAAGACGGCGCGCGTGACCTGCGGCATGGGCTCGAAAGCGAGATAGTCTTCGAACTCGGCAAGCACCGGGGTGATCTGTTCGCCCTGGAGTCCACGCTCCTCGATGAACGCGGGCTCCAGCGCAGCGCCCGGCGACGAGACCAGCAGTCGCGCCAGCACGCCCCCCATGCTGTGCCCGACGAGCACGATCTCGCTCGACGCCCGGGCGGTCCCGTTCGGGTCGAAATACGCGAGCGTGTGTTCGATGGCCAGTCGGATGTTGCGGCGGTTGAAGGCGATCGGCGCGTTGGTGGGGTACATCAGCTGCCACACCTGAAAGCGCTGCCGCAGTGTTTCGTCGCCGAGCAGCTCGTTCGCGACGTTGAGCCACGCCTCCGGGCTGCTCGCGAGTCCGTGCAGCGTGATGAGGACGTGGCGATCGGGATCGTAGGGCTGCATCAGAAAGATATGTGGCGCCGCCACGCCACTGGTGCGCCCGAGAACGCCCCGCAGCGCCTGTCTGGAGAAGCTGGACTGCGCCAGCCAAAGCGCGTAGCCCGCGGTGAAATTCGCGGCGAGCGGCACCTCGACGCCCGCGATCTTCACTGTCTCGTAGCGATACGGATCGAAGCCGACGAGATCGATGTCGTGTGTGCGCAGGACCTCGTCCAGTGTGTCGCCGCGAAAGCGGATGATGGCGGTGATCGTCGGCACCTGCATTTCGGTGAACGGCCGCGCGGGGTCGGCGCTCTCGTCCGGTTCGAGCACCGCGACCATCTCGGCGCCGAAGCCGTCGCGCCGGTAGACGTTTCTGAGCCCCTCGAAGCGCAGCGACGACGCCGGGATCAGCTCCTTCGGCACGCGCCGTTTGCCGGCAGGACGCCCGTCTTCGACGCTCAAGTTGATCTGCCATCGGCCCTCGGACAGCAGCGTCGGGCTCACTGGCGGTCGGCCGCGGTAGCGCGGGAAGATGAGCCCGATCGCGTCCTTCACGGCGAAGTTGTAATAATCGAGGACTTGTATCTGGCGGTCCTCGAAGGCGCGCCGGGGCGGGCGGCGCGAGGTGAAGAAGAGATAGGCGTAGGCGTGTCGCGCCGTCTCGAGAAAGGCATTGCGGATCGCTTCGGGCTGAACCTGGTCCGGCCCCGCGCGCTGCAACCGCAGCGCCCGCTGGAGCCAGAGTTCCGCGAGCGCGGAGAGCTTGGGCTCGTCGTCGAGCACCGACGTGCCTACCAGCGCGTCCCGACAGCGTGCGGGATCGAGCTCGCAGGACGACGCATCGACGCCCAGCGCGCGCAGGGTCTCGACAGTCGGCGCGCTCAGTCTTCCGGTACTGAGTATGTCGCCGCGCTTGCCCTCGACGTAGTCCCTGATCTCGATCGACGAGACCGTGATGCCCGCGCAGCCCGACAGCACGGCGAGCAGTGCGATCCACCACACGGCGCGCGCGAGGCACGAATGGATTCCGTTCCCGGACATCATTGGGAGATCTTCGCTGCGGTCAGGATGCAAGCGTCGAATCACCGAGAAAGAAAGTCGAACGACAAGGCGCGAGAGTATGCATGCTCGGCTGGCGGTGTGACAATCGCGGTCATCCGTGCCGAGAGCGAGGTTGCAGAGGCCAATCCGAGACGCTACGCTGCGGCGAGCCACAGCAGCAGTGCGATAGAATAATGTACTTTCCCGCGGTTTTCACCGATCCGTCAATCTCATCCGCGACCGGTCTCGTCGTCCAGATCGCGCTTGCGCGGAGTAGTCTCTCTTGAGCGACATCACCGTCACCTTCGCGATCCTGATCGCGGCCGTTGCACTCTTCGTCTGGAACCGCGTGCCGGTCGCCGTGGTGGCGCTCGGCGTCGCGCTCGCGCTGTTCTACAGCGGCGTGCTCGATGCGGGCACGGCGTTCGCCGGGCTGGGCGACCCGGTCGTGATCTTCATCGCCACGCTGTTCGTCATCAGCACCGGCCTCGAGGCGGCGGGCGTCACGACGTGGGCGGGGCAGATTCTGATCCGGAAGGCGGGGGCGAGCCAGACGCGGCTCCTCGTCCTCATCATGCTGGTGTGCGTGCTGTTCACGGCCGCGATGAGCTTCATCGGCGCCGTGGCGGCGCTGCTGCCGGTCGCGGTGGTCGCGGCCATGCGGGTCGGCATGCCGATCTCGCAGATCGCCATGCCGCTCGCGTTCTCGGCGAGCGCGGGCGGGTTGCTCACCCTCGTCGGTTCGCCGGTGAACGTGCTCATGTCGAACGCGGCGGAGGACGCGGGGCTGGGCGGCTTCGGCTTCTTCGAGTTCGCGGTCGCCGGCATTCCGCTGGTGCTCGGCACCGGGGCGATCATCGTGCTGCTGGGACGTTACCTGCTCCCCGAACGCAGCGGCGAGTCGCTGCCCTCGGATTTCAGCCGGCACGCGCGCACGCTGGTGGAGCAATATCGCATCGTGGACGGCTTGTTGCGGCTGCGGGTGCGCGCCAGTTCCCCCTATGTCGGCGCGCCGCGCTCGGCGATCATGTTCGTCGACTATCCCGGGCTGAGCCTTGTCTCGGTGCAGACCGAGGGCGGCCGAAGTGCGCGCGACCGCACGACGATTGCGGAAGGCGACGTCATCCTCGTGCGGGGCTCCGCCGAGTCGGCGGGACGCCTCGCGGACGACAAGCACCTCGCCTTGCAGGCTGCCGAGGGCGATGGCGATGTCGTATCGACACTCTTCAATCGCGAGTCGGGGCTCGCCGAGGTGGTGATTCCGCCGCGCTCCAATCTGATCGGGCGCAAGGTGTTCCCCGGCATGGTGACGCGCGACGGCGATCTCATCGTCCTCGCGGTGCAGCGGCGCGGCGAGGACCCGGGCGGGCGGCAGACGACGCTCGCCGCCGGCGACCACGTGCTGCTGCAGGGGACCTGGGAGGGGCTCGACCGGAAGCTGGCCGATCCGGGCGTGCTGTTCGTGGACTCGCCCGACCTCGTCCGCCGCCAGGCCGTGGCGCTGGGACCGGGCGCGAA
>JBDHRV010000060.1:0-19917 GCA_039807745.1 Burkholderiales bacterium | reverse complement strand
TTCAGGCAGGTCAACGCATGGCGAGGGATTCACGGCGCTGGCGCCACGGGCGCGAGCCCTACTGGCGCAGGGGCGGCCGAGCCAGTGGCCTCCGCCCCCAGCGCGCCGGGATAGAGGCGTTCGAAGAGTTCCAGCGCCGCGGCACGCAGCTCCACCTTCAGCGCCTCGGCGATCCGCGCGGGGTCGCACCCGCCGGAGCGCTCCGACCAGATCGCGGCCAGCTTGGCGCGGTGAGATTCCACTACTGCCGTCGCCTCGTCCTTCCAGAACGGCGGATGTTCGCTCCGGTGCCATTCGCCGCGCCCCCGGCCGTAGTGGGCCACCGCGACGTAGCGCAGCAGCGCCGACGCGAAGAGCCCGTCGAGGAACGCATCGCCCCAGCGCACGATGGTCTCGTCCGCGCCGCGCATGACGTTGTACCCTTTCGCGAGCCCCGCAGCGCCCAGTGCCCCCAGCAAGCCCCCGGTCAGGAGTCCGGCGCCGAAGGTGAGTCCGCCCGAGGCGAGGTCCGCGGCGAGTCCGGAAAGTGCGCCGGACACTATGCCGCCCAGCATCGCCGCCTTGCCCTCGCTCACGCGCTCTTCCACCGCGAAATCTGCCGCGAGCCGGGCGAGCACTTCAGCCGCCGCGCGGCCGCCGAGCGTGTGGATCTCGATCAGCTGATCGGTGCTGCGGCGGGTCTCGGCGTCGAGCCGTTCCGCGAGCGCCTTCATGGCGCGCGCCTTCGATCCCGTCTGCCCGTCACCGCCGAGACCGATCGCCTTCCCCACCTCGCGCAGCGTCGAGCCGATGCCGGCGTCCTCGAGGGTCTCGCGGTCGCACGCGGCGCGCGCGAGCTGCTCCGCGAGCGCAGCCATCGACGTCTCGAACGCCTCCATGCGTCGCGCCTGCCATGCCTGCTCCAGCCGGCTGCAAGCGGCGCGCTTCGATTCCGGCAACACCGCGCCCACGGCGCGCAGCAGCGCGACTTCCTGCACCCAGCAGCGTGCGAAGGCATCGAGGGTGAGGATGCCGCGCACGAATGCGTGGTGCGCCAGATGTTTGTGCCATTGCGCCTGTTCTTCCGCTTCCTCCGCGGACGGTCGCGGTTCGCCGATCTGATTCAGCAGCACCAGAACGGGCTTGCCGATCCATTCCAGGATCTGCATCTCCGGCGCCACGTACCCCGCGTCCTGCGGATCCTCGGCGGCGTTGACGAGATAGAGCACGATGTCGGCGGTTTCGCGCACGTTGCGAATCGCCTGCTGACTCGACCAGAACGGGCGGTCGCGCCAGCGATCCCACACCTCGGTGAGGAACCAGCCGATGGGATTGCCTTGCTGGCGCAGGCGCTTCGCGAGCCGTACGCTGTCGCCGAAGCCCGGCGTATCCCACAGCCGCAGGACGTCGCCCTGCGCATCCTCGATCATCACGTGCGGCTCGGCCACCACCGTGACGTGCGGCTCGTCGCGCACCTCCCCGACGTCGTGGCCGAGCAGCGTACGCGCGAGGGTGGTCTTGCCGGCGTTTGTGTGCGAGACCAGGCTCAACTCGACGCAGATCGCGCCGTCCTTCACGATGCCGCCTCCGCGCGCGCGGCGCGATCCAGGGCCGTGGTGAGCGCCTCGGTGGCAGCTGCCACGTCGGGCTCGCCGAGGTCGACGAACACGGGCTCTGCCTTGTGCGCGGCGAGCATCTGGCGCCATGCGCTGCGCCGCTCTTCGAGGCGTGCCGCCTGCCCGGCGAAACGCTGGCGGAAACCCGCTTCGTCGATGAGCGCGACGAGCGGGGTGCCGGCGGCGAGCGCTTTCGCGACGGCGGCGACGAACGCACCGTGGTTCTCCGCCTCGGGTGTCGCGGTGAGGTTGAAGAGCGTCGCGACGAGTGCCACGGGAGTGGCCGACAACAGGTCCGGCGGCAGGGCGTCCTCCTCGCCGAACGCCACGGTCGGTGCGATCGACACCTCCGACTTCGGCCCGAACGCGCGCGTCACGATGTCCTTCAGGGTGAGCACCGATTGCGGCGCGAGCTGATAGCTGTAGGGCAGAACCCGCACCGCCGCGCGCTCGCCCTTGAAATTTCTGAGCAGACGCTGGAAGTACGCGTCGTCGAGCGGCAGCGGCAGCGAGCGTTCGAGTCGGTGCTGCACGATCCAACTCCAGAGGGCGAGCAGGCAGCGCGGGACGAGGACGCACAGCGCAATGGTCGTGGCATACAGATGGAGCCACGGCGCTGCGTTCTCACCGGGCCCCGTGGCGAACTGCAGCGTCTCCAGGTGCTGCGCGTCGGCGATCGGAATGCCCGTGAGTCGCGAGGCCGGGCCGAGCACGAAGGAGAGCAGGCGGTGCACCTCGGTCGGGCCGAGAAAGGTGCTCTCCCAGCCGGCGCGGTACTCGAGCACGAGCCCTCGGAGATACAACGCCACGATCGCACCGAGCGCGAAGGCGAAGGCCGCGAGGTGCAGGATGCGAGCAACGCGGGCGGCGGTCAGTCCGGCCGAGAGGCGCGCCCAGTCGCGCACGAAAGGCGAAAGCGGGGTATCGGGTGCGATTGCGGCCGCCGCCTCGTTCGCGCCGCGGGCGAGGCGGGCAACGATGCCGGACAGCGGACCCAGCGCCCGGTTGCGCGCGCCTGCCAGCCGGGCGACCGCGCGTACCGCGCTCAGCAGATACACGAACAGGTTCCAGGCGATCAGGGCAAGCAGCGGAAACGCCAGCACGTTGACCCGCTGTGCCGGGCCGATGTAGTCCGTGGCGAAACCCAGCGCGAATGCGATCAGGATGACTGCCCAGCCGATCCAGGGTCGCCACGTGACGGCGCGCAGCGTGCGCGAGACTGCGCGGTCTCGCTCGCCGAGTCGTTCGGCAGCAAGCTCTCCGCGGCGCGCGATGAAGCGATCCGCGTCGGCGTCGGAACCCACGACTTCTGCCGCCGCCCGGCTCGCCCACAGCGCGTCTGCATCGCTCCAGCCGGAGCGCCCGGCGCCGGCAGTCTCGAACGCCCGGACCAGTACTACCTTGCGCGCCGCGGCTTCGTTCATGGTGTGGATGGAAGGTTGGTCGGGCAGCCGCGCCCGACCGGCCCGGCGACCCGCATTTTACTACGCGCGACGCGCCGACCTGGCGGTCAAGGCGTGCGCAGGGCGGCTTAGGCGTTCGGCTGCTGCGCCAGCGAGACGACCCAGCGGGCGATCGCGTCCATCACGGGATCGGCCTCGCCAGCCGTCTGGGCAAGCCGGATCGCGACGCCGGGATACGCCCGGCGCAGGGCATCGACCAAAAGCGGCAGGTCGCGCTTCACGTGCCCGGCGCGAGCCATGAAGACCGGCACTACGTCGATCGAGTCGGCACCGTTGCGGACCAGCCCCGCTATCGCTTCGTCGAGCGTGGGCGGCATGAGCTCCAGATACGAAAGGACGACCGGCACGCCCGGCAGCTCGCGTTCGACACGCGCCTTGATGCCTGCGAACGGCGTGGCCCATTCCGGATCCCGGGCACCATGGGCGAAGAGGACGATGGCGGGATGCGAGTGCGGGCTCATGCCCTTACCTGCGGTGCTGGCACGCCGGTGCGAGCCGTGACGCGCTATCCGGCGTCTTGCGCGATCGCTGCCGGACGCAGCGTGCGGGTCATCCGGATCGCTGCTTCGAGGCCGCGATAGTAGCCGGGGATGGTGCCGGTCTCGCAGTAGCCGAGGCTGCGATAGAAGCGAAGGGCGCCGTGATTGCTCGCCCGCAGTTCGAGACCGATGCTTGCGATGCCCGCCGTGAGGGCCGATTCTTCGAGCCAGAGCACCAGACGCCGGCCCACCCCTTCGCGCTGGTACTCGGGTTCTACCGCAAGCAGATTAAGGTGCGCAGTTTCGTCGCCGAAATGCATGATGGCGAATGCCGCGATCCGCTCGCCATGGCGGGCGGTCAGGACCACTGTCTCGGGGGACAGGATCTCGCGCCCGACCCGCGCGGGCGTCCAGGACCAGCCGAGCCCCACCTCGATCAACTCGCGCGACATGCGGGAGATCGGAAACATGTCGGCGGGTCCGGCGAGGCGGATCTTTACATTATTGGGCATGGTCGTGACCGGTGTGGCAGGGAAATCGCAGCGCAGCATAGCGCATCGGCCACCAAACATCCACGTTGCGGCCGGGGGAATATCGGGCACGGAACGGGGCAGGAAAAACTCGGGCGGGCGCGGGTGTCGGGTCGCTTGACCCCGCAAATGGCCGCTCGCTGCGGGGTGAGCGCCAGTTGCGAGCATCGTTCAGGACATAAGGGAGAAGGCTCATTGCGGCATCCGGACCTCAAGGCGACACCGGGGCGGCCTGACGAGCGCAGCGAAAAACGCGCCAGACGGCAGGGAATTTCGAAACCCCGGCTCTTGAGACCAAGAGGCTACTTGCGCCCGGTGCTGCCGAAGCCACTTGCACCCCGGTCGCTCTCCGAAAATTCATGGACGACATTGAAGGCGACCTGGACCACCGGTACGACAATGAGCTGTGCGATGCGTTCGAGCGGGTTCAGGATGAACGGTGCACGGCCGCGGTTCCAGAGCGAGACGAAGATCTGACCCTGGTAATCCGAGTCGATCAGCCCGACCAGATTGCCGAGCACGATGCCGTGGCGGTGACCGAGACCGGAGCGCGGCAGGACCATCGCGGCCAGGCCCGGGTCGGCCAGGTGAATCGCGATGCCGGTGGCGATGAGGTCCGCTTCGCCCGGCGCGACGGTCAGGACATGGTCGATGCACGCGCGCAGATCGAGGCCCGCGGAGCCCGGCGTGGCGTAGCCCGGCAGATGCGCCTCGAGCCGCGGATCGAGGACTTTGATGTCGACGGCTCTCATCGCGGCGCTGCGCCGGCCTGGCCCGAACAATGGCCGGGGGATGCCGGGCTCGCGCCGATCCGGTGTGCGATATGGGCGACGAGCTGCCGCGCGAGCTGGAGCTTGCCCGCGCGCGCGAGCTCGCACCGGCCGGCGTCGTCGAAGAGGACGAGCGCGTTGTCATCGGTGCCGAGGCCATCCTGCACCAGGTTGGCGGCCAGCAGCGGCACCTTCTTGGCCCGCCGCTTGGCCTGAGCGTGTTCCTCGAGCAGCTCGGTCTCGGCCGCAAAGCCGATGCAAAAGGGCGCCTCGGGCAGCGCCGCAACGTAGCCGAGGATGTCCGGGTTGGGGATCAGCTCGACGGTTTCCGGCCGATCGCGCTTCTTGATCTTCTGCGCGGCCGGTTGCGCCGGACGATAGTCCGCCACTGCCGCGACGCTGGCGAAGATGTCGGTCGCGGGGAGGTGGGCCCGAACGCACTCGAACATGTCGAGCGCGCTGGCGACATCGATGCGCGTGACGCCGAACGGCGCCGCAAGGCAGGTCCGGCCCGAAATCAGCGTCACGCTGGCGCCGGCCTCGCAGGCCGCGCGCGCCAGCGCGTAACCCATCTTGCCGGAACTCAAGTTGGTGATGACGCGCACCGGGTCGATCGCCTCGGACGTGGGTCCGGCCGTGATCAGCATCCGCTTGCCGGCCAGCAGCTTCGGCTGCACTGCGCCGAGGATGCCCTGCAGCAGCTCATCGGGTTCGAGCAACCGGCCCATGCCGGTCTCGCCGCAGGCCTGCTCACCGGAAGCGGGCCCCAGCAGAATCACGCCATCGTCTGCGAGCACGGAAGCGTTGCGCTGCGTGGCCGGGTTCTCCCACATCTGGCGATTCATCGCGGGCGCCACGATCAGCGGGCATTCGCGCGCCAGGCAGAGCGTGGCGAGCAGATCGTCGCCCAAACCGTGAACCAGCTTCGCGATGAAATCGGCCGAGGCCGGCGCGACGACGATCGCGTCGCGGTTGCGCGAGAGCTCGATGTGCGCCATGCCGCCCGCGGCCCGAGGGTCCCACAAGTCGGTGAATACGGGTTTGCCGGTGAGCGCCTGGAAGGTCGCGGGGCCGACGAAGCGCGTCGCCGCCTCCGTCATGACCACCTGCACGTCGCAGCCCTCCTGCACCATGAGGCGCACCAGCTCGGCCACCTTGTAGGCGGCGATACCGCCGGTCAGGCCGACGAGAAAGCGCTTGGGATGCGGGGTGTCCATGGCGGTCGGCACCGATCGAGAGGGCGGAGTGTAAACCATTGCCGGAAAGCGACAAACCTTTGCGCCGTGGCGCGGCGCTTGCAAGGCGGGAGGCGCTTCCCGCTGTGCCCTGAACCGCTGCGACCGACCCTTCACCGATCCCATGCCCATCACCGACTGGCCCGAGCACGAGCGACCGCGCGAGCGGCTGCTCCGCCACGGTGCGTCACGTCTTTCCGATGCCGAGCTGCTGGCGATCTTCCTGCGCACAGGCGTTGCGGGCAAGAGCGCGCTCGACCTCGCCCGGGGGCTGCTCGCTCGCTTCGACGGGAGCCTGCGACGGCTGGTCGACGCGCGCTTCGAGGCGCTTGCCGCGGAGTCCGGCATCGGCCCCGCGAAGGCATCCCAGTTGATGGCGGTGGTGGAGCTCGTGCGCCGTGGTCTCGTGGAGGAGCTCGAGCAGGCGACGGGTCTGAGCTCGCCACAGGCGGTGCGCGATTACCTGCGCCTCGCGCTGGAAGCGCGCCCGCACGAGGTGTTCATGGTGCTCTGCCTGGATGCGCAGAATCGCCTGATCGCGCGCGACGAGCTCTTCCGCGGCACGCTTACGCAGACGAGCGTCTACCCGCGGGAGGTGGTGAAGCTCGCGCTCGCCCGCAACGCCGCCGCTGTCATCTTCGCCCACAACCATCCCTCCGGGGTGGCGGAGCCGAGTCGCGCGGACGAGTTGCTCACCAGTGCACTCAAGCAGGCGCTCGCACTGGTCGAGATCAAGGTGCTCGACCATTTCGTGGTCGGCCGCGGCGCGATCGTATCGTTTGCCGAACGCGGCCTACTGTAAGCGCGTGCCTCAGGGCTCGGCGGCGAGCTCGCGCTGATAGCGCTTGAAATTCTCGACGTAGTGATCGGCGATCTCGCGGAAGTGCGCGATCTCGTCCGCCGTCACCTGCCGCACGATGCGACCCGGCGCACCCATCACCACCGAACCGTCGGGGATCTCCTTGCCCTCCGTGACGAGCGCCCCGGCACCGATCAGGCAGTTCTTCCCGATCACGGCACGGTTCAGGACGACGGCGCGGATACCGATGAGCGAATTGTCGCCGATGGTGCAGCCGTGCAGCATCACGAGATGGCCGACGCTCACGTTCTTGCCGATGGTGAGCAGGATGCCCGGGTCGGTGTGCAGGACGCTCGCATCCTGGATGTTGGAGTTCTCGCCGATGGTGATGACGTCGCTGTCACCGCGCACGACGCACTGCCACCAGATGCTCGCGTTTTCCTCCAGCACCACCGAACCCATGACGGCCGCATCGGGTGCGATCCAGTGGTCGCCGCGGGTCTCGATGCGGCGTTCGCCAAGACGGTATTTCATGAGTTTCACCTATTGAGAAATCGCAATAATCGGCATCGCGATTAGCAGTTTACCGCGGCGGCGAGCGGCAGGATAATGGCTCCCTCACCGGACGGGGTCCGGGCTGACCGAGGGAGCAAACCAAATGACTGCAAGAGACACCGTGACCGATGTTGTCGGACTGCTGGAGGGCGACGCGAAGTCGCTGCTCGGCCATGTGTGCAAGGGGATAGCAAAGGAGTCGCTGCATTTACCGGGGCCTGATTTCATCGATCGCGTGGTCGCACAGAGCGATCGCGCGGTGCCCGTTCTGCGCAGTATGCAGACTCTGTTCGGCACCGGACGTCTTGCCGGGACCGGTTATCTCTCGATCCTGCCGGTGGACCAGGGCATCGAGCACTCGGCCGGTGCATCGTTCGCGCCGAACCCGATCTACTTCGATCCGGAGAACATCGTGAAGCTCGCGATCGAGGGCGGATGCAACGCGGTCGCCTCGACGCTGGGCGTGCTAGGGTCCGTGGCGCGCAAGTACGCGCACAAGATCCCGTTCATCATGAAGTTCAACCACAACGAGTTCCTGAGCTACCCCAACACGTTCGATCAATCCATGTTCGGAAGCATCGAGCAGGCGTTCGACATGGGCGCGGTGGCGGTGGGCGCGACGGTCTACTTCGGCTCGCCCGAATCGCGGCGGCAGATCTGGGAGGTATCGCAGGCGTTCGAACGCGCACACGAGCTCGGCATGGCGACGATCCTGTGGTGCTATCTCCGGAGCAACGCGTTCAAGGTGGGCGACAAGGACTATCACGTGTCCGCCGACATGACGGGGCAGGCCAACCACCTCGGCGTGACGATCGAGGCCGACATCATCAAGCAGAAACTGCCGGAGAACAACGGCGGCTTCAACGCGGTGAAGTTCTCCAAGACGAGCCCGAAGGTCTACAGCGAACTCACCACCGATCATCCGATCGATCTCACCCGCTACCAGCTCGCGAACTGCTACATGGGTCGCGCAGGACTGATCAACTCGGGTGGCGAATCGAAGGGTGCCGGCGATCTCGCCGCAGCGGTGCGCACGGCGGTGGTCAACAAGCGCGCGGGCGGCATGGGGCTCATCTCGGGACGCAAGGCCTTCCAGAAGCCGATGACGGAAGGCGTGCAGCTTCTGAACGCGATCCAGGACGTCTACATCTCGAAGGATGTAAGCATCGCCTGACAGCCGCGCCTGCGGCCAGGAACGGTCTGCCTCCGGGCAGGCCGTTTTTCTTTGTTGCGCGCTTCTCCCGCGCTCAACCGATCAGTGCGATCAGCCCCGCCTGCGCGATCATCGCATCCTCTCCGGAGCGCACGCCCGACACGCCGATGCCGCCCACGATCTGATTGTCGAGGATGACCGGGATGCCGCCTTCGACCGGAAGCAGCCCCGGCAGGTTGAGATAGCCGATCCTCCCTTCGGCCAGCCGCTCCTCCCAGGATTTCGTCGGTCGCTTGAAGAATACCGCCGAGCGTGCCTTCTCGATCGCTGTTTCGATGCTGCCGAGCTGTGTCCCGTCCAGTCGGTACAGGCACAGCAGGTGGCCGCCGTCATCCACTACGGCAATCGCGACCGGCCAGCCTTCCTCCACGGCCTTGGCCTCGGCCGCTGCCGCCATTCGCTTGCCTTCCGCCAGAGCAAGAACGCGCTTGTGCATGGAATTTCCCTCCGCAAAACAAAAAGGGCGGGACACAAGCCCCGCCCTTACCCGTAACCGCCAGAGTACCCTATTTCTTGGGCGTGATTTCGACGCGGCGCGCTTCCGCCTCGGCACCGCTGCCGGTCATCACATTCGACGGCGCCTGCATCCGCAGACGGCTCTCGGCAACGCCGGCGGCCTTCAGTTGCTCGTGCACCGCCTTGGCCCGCTCCTTGGCGATCTCCTTGTTCTTCTCCGGGTCGCCGGTCTGGTCGGTGTAGCCGGTGATCTCCGCCACCACCGTGCCATCCTTCTTCATCACTTCCGCGAAGTCGATCACGGTCTTCTTGCCGGCATCGTTCAGTACGATCTGACCGACCTCGAAGAACACCTTCACCGGGACGACGGCAACGGCCATGCTCGGTGCGCTCCCGTGCGACGCGGCCGGGGTCGCCGCGGCGTGGTCGCCGCCGGTGCCCATCAGCGGCACGATCATGAGCGCGACGATGTTGATGATCTTGATGAGGGGATTCACCGCGGGTCCGGCCGTATCCTTGTACGGATCGCCCACGGTATCGCCCGTCACCGCGGCCTTGTGGGCATCCGATCCCTTGCCGCCGTAGTTGCCGTCCTCGATGTACTTCTTCGCGTTATCCCAGGCGCCGCCCCCGGTCGTCATCGAAATGGCGACGAAAAGGCCGGTGATGATCGAGCCCATCAGCACCCCGCCCAGAGCCTGGGGACCCAGCGCCAGCCCGACGACGATCGGTACCAGCACCGGAAGGAGCGACGGAACGATCATCTCCTTGATGGCGGCCTTGGTCAGCATGTCCACCGCGCGCGAGTAATCCGGCTTGGCGGTGCCCGCCATGATACCGGGGATCTCCTTGAACTGGCGGCGTACCTCCACCACCACCGCGCCCGCCGCGCGACCCACGGCCTCCATCCCCATCGCAGCGAAGAGGTAGGGAATCAAGCCGCCGATGAAGAGACCCACGATCACCATGTGGTTCGACAGATCGAACGACAGTACGCGGCCGCTCGCCTCGAGGGCGTGCGTGTAGTCGGCGAAAAGAACCAGCGCCGCGAGTCCGGCGGAGCCGATCGCGTAGCCCTTGGTGACCGCCTTGGTCGTGTTGCCGACGGCATCGAGGGGATCCGTGATGTCGCGTACCGCCTTCGGCAGCTCCGCCATCTCGGCGATGCCGCCGGCGTTGTCGGTGATGGGACCGTAGGCGTCGAGCGCGACGATGATGCCGGTCATCGAGAGCATGGAGGTGGCGGCGATGGCGATGCCATACAGACCGGCGAGCCAGAAGGAGACGAGGATGGCCAGGCAGACTGCGAGCACGGGCCACGCAGTCGCCCGCATGGAGACGCCGATGCCGGCGATGATGTTGGTGGCGTGGCCGGTGGTGGACGCCTGCGCGACGTGGCGTACCGGCTGGAAGTCGGTACCCGTGTAGTACTCGGTGATGACGACCATGAGGCCGGTCAGCACCAGACCGACGAGCGCCGAGAGATAGAGGCTCATCACCGACAGGTCCGGGTACTGTTCGGCGACGTTGCCCATCAGCCACTGCGTGATTGGGTAGTAGGCAATCGCCGCGATCACGCCGGCGACGATCAGGCCGCGGTAGAGCGCATTCATGATCTTCTTGCCCGGCGTCGCTTTCACGAACATTGCTCCGATGATGGAAGCGATGATCGACAGGCCCCCGATCGCGAGCGGGTACACCACCGCGTTACTGGCCACCTCGGGTTTGGAGAGCAGCAGCGCGCCCAGCAGCATGGTGGCGACGGTGGTCACGGCATAGGTCTCGAAGAGGTCCGCCGCCATGCCCGCGCAGTCGCCCACGTTGTCGCCCACGTTGTCTGCGATCACCGCCGGGTTGCGCGGGTCGTCCTCCGGAATGCCGGCTTCGACCTTGCCCACGAGGTCGGCCCCGACGTCCGCCCCCTTGGTGAAGATACCGCCGCCGAGTCGCGCGAAGATCGAGATCAGCGAGCCACCGAAGGCGAGTCCCACCAGCGGTTTGATGACTTCCGCCACCGATTCACCGTGGGTGGCGCTGCCGAGCAGGACCGCGTAGTAGCCGGCCACACCGAGCAGACCCAGACCCACGACGAGCATGCCGGTGATGGCGCCGCCACGGAAGGCGATGGTGAGCGCTTCGTTCAGACCGCTGCGCGCGGCTTCGGCCGTGCGCACGTTGGCGCGCACCGAGACGTTCATGCCGATGTAGCCGGTCAGGCCGGAGAGCACGGCGCCGAGCAGGAAGCCGATCGCGGTCGCCCAGCCGAGACCGGGCGTGAACCCGATCACCAGGAACAGGATCACGCCGACGAGGGAGATGGTCGTGTACTGGCGATTCAAATATGCGGAAGCGCCCTGCTGGACGGCAGAGGCGATTTCCTGCATGCGCGGATTACCTGCGGGCTGGGCCAGTATCCATTTGATGGACACGGCGCCGTAGAGAATGGCGATGATCGCGCAAATGAGCGCGAATGCGAGACCTGCTCCCATGAGACTCCCCTATTGAAGACGCGTGCGGGCCACGTTTTGGGCTGGCCCTGCTCGGCCCGCTTGCTGCAAAACGCGCGATTGTACCGACCCCGGCCGCTCAGTGCCAGCCGGATGTCGATTCCCGCCGAGAGACGCTAGATCTTGAAGGTGGTGGTGAGCTTCTTCGCGACCGCGGCGTTCTTGAGACGCACGTAGTCCGGCAGGCCGCCGGAATAGGGGGGGTAGTCTTCGCCGGCGATCAGCGGCTCGAGGTAGGTGCGGCACTTCCGGGTGATGCCGAAGCCGTCCTCGGTGATGAAGTCCTCCGGCATGAACTTCTCCACGTTCGCGACATCCTTCAAGTCCGCGAGTTCGATCTTCCACTTGTAAGGCCGGTTCGACACGCGCTTGATAGCGGGCATCACCGAGTTGCGCCCCTTCAGCGCCGCCTCGACCGCCGCCTTGCCCACGGCATAGGCCTGGCTCACGTCGGTTTTCGACGCGATATGACGCGCGGCGCGCTGCAGGTAGTCGGCCACGCCCCAGTGGAACTTGAGGTTGAGGCTGTCCTTGACGATGTTGGCGATCACCGGCGCGACCCCGCCCAATTGCGCGTGGCCGAAAGCATCGCGCAGGCCCTGGTCGGACAGGAACTTGCCGTCCGGACCCTGCACGCCCTCGGACACCACCACGGCGCAGTAGCCCTGCTCCTTCACCATCGTTTCGACCTTGGCGAGGAACTTGGCTTGATCGAACTTCACTTCCGGGAACAGCACGAGGATCGGCAGATCGCCTTCCTTTCTCGCGGCGAGCGCACCGGCAGCGGCGATCCAGCCGGCGTGGCGGCCCATCACCTCGAGCACGAAGACCTTGGTCGAGGTCTTCGACATCGAGGCGACGTCGAAGCACGCTTCCAGGGTGGAGACCGCGATGTACTTCGCCACCGAGCCGAAGCCCGGGCAGTTGTCGGTGATCGGCAGGTCGTTGTCCACCGTCTTCGGCACGTGGATCGCCTGCAGCGGGTAACCCATGGTCTCGGAGAGCTGCGAGACCTTGAGGCAGGTGTCGGCGGAGTCGCCGCCGCCGTTGTAGAAGAAGTAGCCGATGTTGTGCGCCTTGAAGACCTCGATCAGGCGCTCGTATTCGGCGCGGCTCTGGTCCAGCCCCTTCAGCTTGAACCGGCAGGAGCCGAACGCGCCGGACGGCGTGTGGCGCAGCGCCGCGATGGCCGTGTCGGACTCCTTGCCGGTGTCGATCAGATCTTCGGTCAGCGCGCCGATGATGCCGTTGCGGCCGGCGTAGACCTTGCCGATCTGGTCCGTGTGCTTGCGCGCCGTTTCGATGACGCCGCAGGCGGATGCGTTGATGACGGCGGTGACACCGCCGGACTGAGCGTAAAAGGCGTTTCGCTTCGCCATGGTGATGCTCCCTGGGAGTGCTAGGTAATCGGACGGGTTGCGGGATTCGAGCGCCCGCTAACCCAATGCGGAAAAAATCTGATCGCGGATGTCTTCGACCGAACCGATGCCGGGAATCTTCACGTGCTGCGGCGCACCGGGAGCGCCGGAGGCGGCCCAGTTCGCGTAATACTCCACGAGTGGCTTGGTCTGGCTGTGGTAGACCGCGAGGCGCTTGCGCACCGTCTCTTCACGGTCGTCGTCGCGCTGCACGAGATCCTCGCCGGTGGCGTCGTCCTTCCCCGGGACCCGCGGCGGGTTGAAGACCACGTGATAGGTGCGACCGGAGGCGAGATGCACGCGCCGCCCGCCCATGCGCTTGATGATCTCGGCGTCGTCCACGTCGACCTCGATCACGTAGTCGATCGCGACACCGGCCTGCTTCATGGCTTCGGCCTGCGGGATGGTGCGCGGGAAACCGTCGAAGAGGAAACCGTTGGCGCAGTCGGGCTGAGCGATGCGATCGCGCACCAGTCCGATGATGACCTCGTCCGGCACGAGACCGCCGGCGTCCATGATCTTCTTCGCTTCCAGCCCGAGCGGCGTGCCCGCCTTTACCGCCGCGCGCAGCATGTCGCCGGTGGAGATCTGCGGGATGCCGTATCTCTGCGTGATGAATCCGGCCTGGGTGCCTTTGCCGGCGCCAGGTGCGCCGAGCAGGATCGAGCGTAGCGAGCGGACGGCCATGGCGGCGGGCTCCGATGTGATGCGCTGATATTGTGGGCCCGTCTTGCGCCGGCGTCCGGCGGGCCTCCCCCTTCGATTCGCGAAAGATTATATGCGCTTCCGCCACGCTTGTGGCGGGGTGTCGCAGTGATCAGGGCTCGAAAGGCGACGACCGAGCCAGGGCCAGATCCTCCGCAGTATCGATGCCGGGGGCGGGCGTGTAATGCACAACGGCGACCGCGATGCGGTGACCGTGCCACAGCGCGCGCAACTGCTCCAGCACCTCGAAGGCTTCGAGCGGGCAAGGGGCAAGCTGCGGATAGGCCTTGAGGAAACCCGCGCGATAGGCGTAGAGACCGATATGGCGCAGCGCGAGCATTCCCGCGGGCAGCGCGGTGGCCCGCGCCAGCTCGGCATCGCGCGGGAATGGAATCGGTGCGCGCGAGAAGTACAGCGCGCATCCGGATGCGTCCACCACCACCTTGACGGCGTTGGGATTCATGAAGGTATCGCGGTCGGTGATGGGGTGCGCGGCGGTTGCCATTGCCGCCACGGGATGCCGCGCAAGCTGTCCCGCCACCTCCCTGATCAGTGCCGGCTCGATGCGCGGTTCGTCACCCTGGACGTTCACCACGATCGTGTCGTCGGCATACCCCTCCCGTGTCACGACCTCCGCGATGCGATCGGTGCCGGTCGCGTGGTCGCCGCGGGTCAGGGTGCAGTCGACGCCGTGCGCCGCGCACGCATGTGCGATGCGTTCGTCGTCCGTTGCGACTACAACCGCCGTGGCGCCGCTTCGCCGTGCCCGCTCCGCGACCCGCACCACCATAGGCTTGCCATGCAAGTCTTCGAGCGGCTTGCCCGGCAGACGGGTCGAGGCGTAGCGCGCCGGGATGACGGCGATGAAGTCCATTTTTGCGGGAGGAGGGCGTTGGAAACTTCTACCGCTTCTTCCGCCAGGATTCGATTTCCTCGGGCGTCAGACGGCGCGCGTCGTCTTCGAGCATCACCGGGATGCCGTCGCGAATCGGATAGGCGAGCCCGCTTTCCACGGAGACGAGCTCGTGCGCGGATTTGTCGTGCAGCAGCGGGCCCTTGCAGATCGGGCACACCAGCAGGTCGAGCAGCTTGGGGTCCATCACTTCCTCTGAAGACGTGCGATCGCGAGCTCGTCGAGGCCGGGGTCGAGGACTGCCTCGGCCGCCAGCGCCCACCAGTGGGGACGTGCGAAGGCGCTGCATTTTACCGCATCCTTCTCGGTCATCAGGACCGGCGTGTCGTCGCCGAAGTCGAGATCTTCGGCACGATATGCATGATGATCGGGAAACGCGTGGCGCATCACCGTGAGACCCTCGCCGGCGAGCCGGTCGAAGAAGCGCCGCGGATTGCCGATGCCGGCCACCGCATGCACGCGGGTTCCGCGCAGGCTCGCGAGATCGCGCACCTGACCCGAGTCGGCGAGATTCACGAGGCGCGCGCCCGCGAGCGCCATTGCGAACGCCGGGCGCCCCGCTGCCAGAGTCCGATCCGCCTGCTCCAGTACGCCTGCGTGGATCACCACTGCGCTCACGCGTTGCAGCCGCGACAGCGGCTCGCGCAAGGGTCCCGCGGGCAAAGGCAGGCCGTTGCCGTGACCGCGATCGTTGTCGACCACGGCAATCTCGACCTGGCGCGCGAGGCGGTAGTGCTGG
Organism: Burkholderiales bacterium; assembly: GCA_039807745.1. Taxonomy (GTDB): domain Bacteria; phylum Pseudomonadota; class Gammaproteobacteria; order Burkholderiales; family JAEUMW01; genus JAEUMW01. Next base: position 4,540 of record JBDHRV010000060.1, on the reverse strand, counting down.
AGGCCGTCGTCGGCGATCAGGACGTTGCAGCCGGGGTGGGAATCGAGCAGTCGCGTGCCCGCCGCGACGCGATCGGCGCCGATCCAGACCGGACAGCCGCTGGCGCGGGCGAGCAGCAGCGGCTCGTCGCCGACCTCTGCCGCCGTCGCGGTCGCGTCGACCTCGCGCGGCGTGTCCGAATGGCCGCGATAGCCGCGGCTCAGAATGCCCGGCTTGTAGCCGCGCGCGCGCAGCGCCTGCGCGAGCCAGAGCACGAGCGGCGTCTTGCCCGTGCCGCCGACGGTAAGGTTGCCGACCACGATGACAGGCACGCGCAGCGAGCTCGCCCGCAGCCATCCGTACCGGTAGCCGAGGCGGCGCAGACCCGAGATCAGCCAGAACGCGGCGGACAGCGGCAGCAGCGCTGCGGCGACCACGGGCCACGCCGGGGTCGTGCGATACCACGTGCGTTCGAGCAGGTTCATCGGCGCAAATCCGCGGCGCGCATCCGATCCGGCGCCGCCACGCGCCGCATCGGCCGCCTTGTTACTTGCCGACCGTGCGGACCTGGGTGGTGAAGGTGATGCGGCCGAAGCCGGCGACGCGTGCCGCTTCCATCACCTGGATCACGGACTGGTGCGTCGCGTTGGCGTCCGCGTTGATGATGATCACCGGATCGGCGGTCTCGCCGGCCGCTTTCTTCAGTTCCACAGCGAGCCCGTCGACGGTGGTGAACGCGACGGGAGTCTTGTTCACGACGTAGCGGCCGCCAGCATCCACCCCGACGCTGATCTGCTCGGGGCGGTCGAGCGGCTTCTCCGCGTCCGCCTTCGGCAGGTTGATCTGCAACTCGGTGAAGCGCGAGTAGGTGGTGGTGACGGAGAGGAAGATCACGATGACGAGCAGCACGTCGATCATCGGGATCAGGTTTACCTCCGGCTCCTCGTGCCGGCTGCCGCGGCGGAAGTTCATGTGCGTGGACGACCTCACACCTGGCGCTCGCCGTGGACCACTTCCACGAGCTTGATCGCCTGCTGTTCCATCTCGACCACGAGCGCGTCCACCTTGGCGCGATAAAAGCGATAGAAGATGAGCGCCGGCACCGCGACGATGATGCCGAAGGCGGCGTTGTAGAGCGCGACCGAGATGCCGTGCGCGAGTTGCTGCGGATTGGCGATGCCGGAGCCGCCGGTCTGGGCGCCGAAGATCTCGATCATGCCGATGATGGTGCCGAGCAGGCCGAGCAGGGGCGCCATGGTCGAGATGGTGCCGAGGGTGGTCAGGAAGCGGTCGAGCTCGCTTGAGACCCCGCGGCCCGACTCCTCGATCGACTCCTTCATCACCTCGCGCGAACTTTTCACGTTGCGCAGCCCCGCGGCGAAGATGCGGCCGAGCGGCGAGTCTCCGGCGAGCCGCGTGAGCATGTCCGGTGTCACGCCATTCTGCTGGAATTCCTGGACCACCTTGGACAGCAGGTCCTTCGGTGCCACGACGCTCTGCCGCAGGGACCAGGCGCGCTCACCTATAATCCCGAGCGCGATGATGGAGCAGAGGATGATCGGCCAGATCGGCCAACCCGCTGCCTGGATGATGTCGATCACCGCGACTGCTCCCGATTTTGCGAAAGGCGGAAATGTATCCTGCGCAAGGTCTCCTCCGCAACCGGAGGCGGGCCGTGAACAAAGCGGCGAAGAATTGGGCCCTTTTCCACATTTGCTGTGGATAAATTTGTGAATAGTTTGTCAAGAGGATGCTTAAGTCCGGTCCGCAAATCATCTTTTCGCCCCGCGCTCAATATTTAGCCTTTATTTTTCACTTGCGTAATCATTCAGTTGGGTCAACTGCCCCGATTTCTAGGGCTTCCCGGGCGGGCGTCCCGTGCAAGGCCCCGAGTTGTGGATGTTCTTGCACTGCGGGGGCGCGTGCAAGCCTGATACGGTGGGCTTTCGGCGGCATCGCGTGGCGCGAAGGGGCGTCCTGCCTGGCGCTGCGGCCGTCGCCGCGCGCCAGGCCGCGCCGGCGCTCGATCTTGAGAATCATCAATTCGCGTAGACCCTCCCATGCAAACGCTCTTCACCCGGGCGCCTGACGCCGTCCTCTCGGTGTCCGAGCTCAATCGCGCGGCGCGCCGCGCGCTCGAGGAGAACTTCCCGCTGCTGTGGATCGCGGGGGAGGTTTCCGGTTTCGTGCGCCACGGCTCGGGTCACTGCTACTTCACGCTGAAGGACCGCGAGGCGCAGGTGGGCTGTGTGATGTTTCGTCAGCGCGCCGCGTTGCTCGGGTTTCTGCCGCGCAACGGCGAGCGCGTGGAGGTGCTGGCGTTCGTCACGCTGTACGAGCCACGCGGCCAGTTCCAGCTCAACGTCGAGACCCTGCGCCGCGGCGGGCTGGGTGCCCTGTTCGAGGCGTTCGAGCGGCTGAAGACCAAGTTGCAGGGCGAAGGACTGTTCGATGCCGCGCGCAAGCGACCGCTGCCGCGGTTTGCGCGCGCGGTCGGTGTCGTCACGTCGCGCGAGGGCGCGGCCTTGCGGGACTTTCTCTCGACGCTCGCGCGGCGCATGCCGGGCATCGCGGTCCGGGTCTATCCGACCCCGGTACAAGGCGAAGGCGCGGCGACGCGCATCGCGGGTGCACTGCGCATCGCCGGGGAGCGGGCGGAGTGCGATGTACTGGTCGTGTGCCGGGGCGGCGGCAGCATCGAAGACCTGTGGGCGTTCAACGATGAAGCCGTCGCGCGCGCGATCGCCGCCTCGCCGATCCCGGTCGTGAGCGGGGTCGGTCACGAGACCGACTTCACCATCGCCGATTTCGTGGCCGACGTGCGCGCGCCGACACCGACCGCTGCCGCGGAGCTGGTGAGTCCGAGCCGTGGCGAGCTCGCGGAGCGCCTGGGCGAGCACGGGCGGCGCCTTGCGCGGTCCGTGTGGCGTTGGCTCGAACAGCGCATGCAGCAGGTCGACTATCTCGGCCGCAGGCTGATGTCGCCCGCCGAGTTGCTGCGCCACCGGCGCTCCCACCTCGCTCATCTCGCGAGCCGGCTGCGGGCTGCCGAGGCCGCGAGCCGGGCGGCGAGCGCCCACCGCGTCGCGCTGGCCGCTCGCCGCCATGCCGCCGTCTTGCCCGGCGTCGCGGGCCTGGCCGCGCGCGTCGACACCCTCCGTCATCGCCTCGCCACCTCTGCTCACCGCGGGCTCGAGCGGCGCGGCGACGGGGTGGGACGTCTTGCCGCCCAGCTGGCGCACCTGAACCCAGCCGCCGTGCTCGCGCGCGGCTACAGCATCACCCGGCGCGAGGACGGCAGCATCGTGCGCGCGGCCGCGGACGTGCAGGTGGACGAGCGGCTCGCGCTGACCTTCGCCCAGGGCGGCGCGCAAGTGCGCGTCGAGGAGCAGAGCGGACCATGACCGCGGTGCGGAGCACCCGGGGTGCCTGGGTCACCCGGATCGCGGCGCTGATCTTCCTTGCAGGGATGGCGGGGGCCGGCGCGGAACCGGAGATGCTCGCCGCCCGGGTGCTGTGGGTGGACGACGGCGACAGTCTCGAGATCCGCGACGACTGGGGCAGACGCTTCCGCGTGCGCCTGCGCGGCATCGACGCGCCGGAGCGCACACAGCCGTACGCGAGCGTCTCGCGGCGCAATCTGGCGCGCCTGGCGCGGGGTCGCGCAGTCACCGTGAGCTATGACGGCGTGGACAAGTACGGTCGCCTGCTCGCCTGGGTCTTTGTCGACGATGGCCTCAGCGTCAATCTGCAGCAGGTGCAGGCGGGGCTTGCGTGGCACTACGCGTTCCCGGGCCAGCCCTGGACCGCCGACGACGATCTGCTCGCCCGTGCCGAGCAGGAGGCACGGGTGGCGCGACGCGGGCTGTGGGCGCGGCCCGGTCCGAAGCCGCCGTGGCAGTACCGCCGCGACCATCGAAACGAGTCGTGGCGCGCCCGGTGAGGCCGGCCGGCGCGCGGGGGCTGCTCGCGCTCGCTGCCGCCCTGCCGGCGATCGCGGCTCTCCCGGCTCATGCGCAGGCGCTCTTCGATCGTCGGCCGGTCATGATCGCGGACCCTGTGCCGACCCGGTTCTCCGTCTGCTACGGGCATAGCTGTTCGGTGGTGGTCACCGTCGGCGTGTCGGAGCAGGGGTGGCAGCGCGTGCGCAGCCTGTTCTCTCCGGCGTCGCCCAATGCCGACGAGGAGCGCGTGCGCATCGGGGCGGCAATCGCGCTGATGGAATCACTGGTCGGCGTGCAGACGGGCACCTGGCGCGACTATGGCGGCGATCTCAAGGGCTTGGCGCGCGCGGGTCAGATGGACTGCGTGGACGAGGCGAACAACAGCACGACGTATCTCAGGATGTTCGCTGCCGACGGCCTGCTCGCGTGGCATACGGTGGGATCCATCCTCAAGCGCGGCCACGTCCTGTGGGGTGTCCCGCACGCCACCGCGGTGATCGTCGATACGGCCTCCGGCGAGGCATGGGCGGTGGACTCGTGGTTTCTCGACAACGGCCTGCCGCCCTACATCGTGCCCTACGGCGTCTGGTACGACGGCTGGAGGCCGCCGTCGGACT
>JBDHRV010000059.1:0-19989 GCA_039807745.1 Burkholderiales bacterium | reverse complement strand
CCGGCGTCCCAGTACATCCAGCGCCGACCCTTGCGGGTCGCCGTGCCGATCACGCGGCACACGAAGCAGGCCGCGTCAGAGACCAGAAACCGGCCGGGCTCGGCTATCACCGTCACGTCTGGCGGCACCTCCGCGAGCGCGTCGGCCACGATCGCGCCGATCGCTTCGATGCTCGGGACCGGCCGTGCATAGCGCACCGGGAAGCCACCGCCGATGTCGAGCAGCCGCGGGCGCAGGCCCGCCGAGCGCATCTCCAACAGCGTCGCTTGCGCCCGCTCGATGCCGAGTCGCCAGCTCTCGGGATTCAGGCACTGCGACCCGACGTGGAAGCTCACGCCCGCGAGATCGGCGCCCAGGCAGACCGCCGCCGCAACGACCTCGCGTACCACGTCGGGAGTCGCGCCGAACTTGCCCGCGAGCGGCCATTCGCTGTCCGTGTTGGGCATATCGACGCGCAGACAGAGCTTCGCGTCGGACTTCACGGCGGCCACCTTGCGCAGTTCGTCGACGCTGTCGACCACGAACCATTCGACGCCGCACCGCACCGCGTGCGCGAGGTGCTCCCGGCACCTGACCGGGTTCGAATAGAAGACCTCGCGCGCCGGCACGCAGAGGTCCATCAGCAGATCCAGCTCGCCTGCCGATGCGATCTCGAAGGCGACCCTCTCGTCATGGAGCGCTTTCAGCACTGCGCGATGCGGATTGGCCTTGACGGCGTAGTGCGGCCGCACCCGCGGCATCGCGCTGTGGAAGCGCCGTGCCTTGGCGCGCACGAGGTCCAGGTCGAGGAGCAGCAAGGGCCCGTGGTAGCCCGCCGCGAGCGCGTCGCGCACCTTCCGGAAACTCAAGCCGGCGCCATCTGCATCGGCGCAGCGGGTCGGATCGACACTCGGAACCACGCGACGCCTGCCCTGCGAACGGCCCGGCGTCGTTACATCTTGGGCAGCGTCACGCCGCGCTGACCCTGGTACTTGCCGCCCCGGTCGCGGTAGGACGTCTCGCACACGTCGCTCGCGTCGGCCTCGAGGAAGATCACCTGCGCAACGCCTTCGTTCGCGTAAATGCGCGCCGGCAGCGGTGTCGTGTTCGAGAACTCGAGGGTGACGAAGCCTTCCCACTCCGGCTCCAGGGGCGTCACGTTCACGATGATGCCGCAGCGTGCGTACGTCGACTTGCCGAGGCAGATCGTCAGCACGTTGCGCGGGATGCGGAAGTACTCGACGGTACGCGCGAGCGCGAAGGAGTTGGGCGGAATGATGCAGGACGGACCCTTCACGTCGACGAAGGACTTCGGGTCGAAGCTCTTGGGGTCGACGATCGTCGTGTTGATGTCGGTGAAGAGCTTGAATTCCTCGGAGCACCGTATGTCGTAGCCGTAGCTCGATGTGCCGTACGACACCACCCGACGACCGTCGACCTCCTTGACCTGGTTCGGCTCGAACGGCGCGATCATGCGGTGTTCCTCCGCCATGCGGCGGATCCAGCGGTCGGACTTGATGCTCATGTAAGTTGCGAAGGCGGTTGCTGGGGCGGAAAGCTCGCGGGCGCACCGCGGCCTTCGCCTCAAGTGTTCTGGATGACGATCTTCGGGAATGCGGAGGTCATGTCCCGCGCCTGGTCCGCGATCTTGACCGCGATGCGCCGCGCGATCTGCTTGTAGATCTGCGCGATGCGCCCGTCCGGATCGGACACCACGGTCGGCATGCCCGAATCGGCCTGCTCGCGGATGCCGATGTCGAGCGGCAGCGAACCGAGCAGATCGACCCCGAAGTCCTTGCACATCTGCGCGCCGCCGCCGCTGCCGAAGATGTGGGACTCGTGGCCGCAGTTGGGACAGATGTGAAGGCTCATGTTCTCCACCACGCCCAGGATCGGAATGCTCACCTTCTCGAACATCTTGAAGCCCTTGCGCGCGTCGATGAGCGCAATGTCCTGGGGGGTGGTCACGATCACGGCACCCGTTACCGGGACCTTCTGCGCCAGCGTCAACTGGATGTCCCCGGTGCCGGGCGGCATGTCCACGACCAGGTAATCGATCTCGCGCCAGCGGGTGTCGGTCAGGAGCTGCTCCAGCGCCTGGGTCACCATCGGCCCGCGCCACACCATCGGCGTGTCCACTTCGATCAGGAAGCCGATCGACATGGCCTGGACGCCGTGCCCCTCCATCGGCTCGATGGTCTTGCCGTCCACCGACTCGGGTCGTCCGGCGATGCCGAGCATCATCGGCTGCGACGGGCCGTAGATGTCGGCGTCCAGCACGCCGACGCTCGCGCCCTCCGCCGCCAGCGCCAAGGCAAGGTTCACGGCGGTCGTCGACTTGCCCACACCGCCCTTGCCGGACGCGATGGCGACGATGTTCTTCACGTTGGGGATCAGCTTGACACCGCGCTGCACGGCGTGCGCGATGATCTTCACCGACACGTTCGCGCTCACGTTGCCGGCTCCGGGGATGCGCTTCAGCTGGTCGATGACCTGGCGGCGGATGCCGTCGATCTGGCTTTTTGCGGGATAGCCGAGCAGGATGTCGAGCGAGATGTTATTGCCGTCGACCTTGATGTTCTTGGCCGACTTGGTCGCGATGAAGTCCTTGCCGGTATTGGGATCGACGAGTTCCTTCAGGGCGGTCTCGACCTGGAGGGTGGAAATGGTCATGGGATGCTTCCTCGGGAGGGCGATGCGGGAGACCGGATTCTAATCGACGGTGAAGAGGCAGACACTGCGCGATGTCGATTGCGAACCCTTCTTTCTACCCATTTGTTACAATTCAAAGCCTTAAGTTCCGCCCGCTCATGACCCGCCGCCTCCTCGTCACCTCCGCCCTGCCCTACGCCAACGGCGCCATTCACCTGGGGCACCTGGTCGAGTACATCCAGACCGACATCTGGGTGCGCTTCCAGAAGATGCTCGGGCACGAGGTGCATTACGTCTGCGCCGACGACACGCACGGCACGCCGATCATGCTGCGCGCCGAGAAGGAGGGCATCACGCCGGAAGCGCTGATCGAGCGTGTCTGGCACGAGCACAAGCGCGACTTCGACGGCTTCCACGTCGATTTCGACAATTACTACACCACCAATTCGCGCGAGAACCGGAGCTTCTGCGAGGAGATCTACCGCGCGCTCGACGCCCGGGGGCTGATCGTCCGGCGCGAGGTGGAGCAGTTCTACGACCCGGTCAAGGAGATGTTCCTGCCGGACCGCTACATCAAGGGCGAGTGTCCGAAATGCGGCGCGAAGGATCAGTACGGCGACGCCTGCGAGGTGTGCGGCGCGACCTACGCGCCGACCGACCTCAAGCACCCGTATTCGGCCGTCTCGGGTGCAGCGCCCGTCCGCAAGGCATCGCAACATCACTTCTTCCACCTCGCGCACCCCGACTGTGTGAGCTTCCTGCGCCGCTGGACGCGCGAGCCGGGCCGCTTGCAGCCCGAAGCGTCGAACAAGATGCAGGAGTGGCTGGGCGAAGCAGGCGACGACAGGCTCACCGATTGGGACATCTCGCGCGATCCGCCCTACTTCGGCTTTCCGATCCCGGGCACCGAGGGCGCCAAGTTCTTCTACGTCTGGCTCGACGCGCCGGTGGGCTACTTCGGCGCCTTCCAGAACTACGTCGCGCAACAGCGTGCCGAGGGCGCGCGCCTGGAGGTCGCCGATTTTCTGCGCCCGGGCCACGACACTGAGCTGGTCCACTTCATCGGCAAGGACATCCTCTACTTCCATGCGCTCTTCTGGCCGGCGATGCTGGAGTTCGCCGGCTACCGCACGCCGTCGAAGATCTTTGCTCACGGCTTCCTCACCGTGAACGGCGAGAAGATGTCTAAGTCCCGCGGGACGTTCATTACCGCCGAAAGCTACCTGAAGCAGGGACTCAACCCCGAATGGCTGCGCTACTACTACGCGGCGAAGTTGAACGGGACCATGGAGGACATCGACCTCAACCTCGACGATTTCGTCGCCCGGGTGAACTCGGATCTGATCGGCAAGTACGTCAACATCGCGAGTCGCGCCGCCGGGTTCATCGCGAGCCGTTTCGGCGGACGACTCGCAGAGACCATTCCGATCGAGCCCTGGATGGAGGAGATCCGCGACACGGCAGAGGTGATTCAGGCGAGCTTCGAGGGCCGCGAATTCGGCAAGGCGGTGCGGGAGATCATGCGCTGCGCGGACGTGGCGAATCATTACGTCGACGCGCGCAAACCCTGGGAGCTCGCGAAGCGCCCGGACCAGGCCGGCGAGCTGCACGAGGTGTGCACGGTCGTGCTCAACGTCTTTCGCTGGCTCACCATCTATCTGAAGCCCGTGCTCCCGTCGGTCGCGGAGCGCGTGGAGGACTTTCTCCGGGTTGCCCCCCTCGCCTGGCGCGACGTGGGCACGCTGCTGCTCGCACACGCCATCGATCCCTATCGACACCTGATGACCCGCATCGACCCGAAGCAGGTGCATGCCCTGGTCGACGCGAATCGCGAATCGCTGCACGCGCCGCCCCAATCGCCGCAGCGCCACGCCGAGGCTCGGGCGCACCAGCAGCCCTGGGCGGGAACGATCTCGCTCGACGACTTCGAGAAGGTCGATCTGCGGATCGCGCGCATCGTGAGCGCCGAGCACGTCGAGGGCGCGGACAAGCTGCTCAAGCTGACGCTCGACTTGGGCGGCGAGATGCGCACGGTGTTCGCCGGCATCAAGTCCGCCTACGACCCTGCGCTCCTGAACGGGCGGCTCACGGTCATGGTCGCCAACCTGGCTCCGCGCAAGATGAAGTTCGGGACCTCTCAGGGCATGGTCCTTGCTGCCTCGGGCGACGGCCCGGGCCTCTACCTTCTCGGCCCGGACACCGGCGCAAAGCCAGGCATGAAGGTGAGCTGACGCGCCGCGGTTGAGGAGGGAGCAGCACCCCGCCACCCGCCCTGTCATGACCGAGGCCACGGCCCGGACCGTCATCGCCGACACGCTCGTCCTCGGCATTCACGCCTACCCCAAGCGCCCGACCCGCGAGCAGCTCGCGCTGCGCGAACGCCTGAACACCCTGCTCGCTTCGGCAATCGGCCACCTGGCGCCGGCCGACCGGATCGTGGTCGACACGGCCGCCGGCACGGCGGTGGTGTTCCTGGGCGACCCCGGCGCCGCACTCTCGACCGCCCGCGCGGTGCGCCCCGCGCTCTTCCCTCATAACGACGTGCCGGGCTGCCCGCTGCATGCCGCGCTCAACCGCGGACCGGTTCAGCTCGCCGAGGCAGGCGGCGCGATCGGCGTCACGGGTGATGGCATCGCGGTGGCCGAGACCCTTGCAGGCTTTGCCGAGCCCGGCCAGATCGTCGCTTCGCGCGCGTTTCGCGACGCCGCCGCCGACCCGGACTTCCGGCCGATCGGAACGCGCACCGACAGTGCCATCCGCGCCCACGAGATTTTCCTGTTCGAACCCGCGTCGAGTCCCGCCACATCCAAAGGCGTGTGGATCGGCCGGCGCGCTCTCCTCGCCGCATTGGCCGCCGCGGCCCTCGTGATCGCGGGCGGATTCGGCGCGCGCGAGGCGAAGAAGATCATCGAGGCGAAGCGGCAGCCCGGCATCGTCCGGCTCGCGGTCCGACCCGTGGCGGAAGTGATCGTGGACAGCGCCTACAAGGGCATGGCACCGCCCCTCAAGACGCTGGAGCTGCCTGCGGGGCGGCACACGGTCGAGCTCAAGCGCGCGGGGCATCCGAGCCGGAACGTACAGGTCGATCTCAAGCCCGGCGAAGAAATCGAGATCCAGCACACCTTCTTCGAGAAGCCTCGCGCCAGGAGCTTCTGGGAGCGGCTCGGACTCTGATGTCCACGGACCGTACGACCCCCGCCACGATCCTCGGCCGCTATCGCATCGAAGGCGAGCTCGGCCGCGGCGCCATGGGAGTTGTCTACCGTGCGGTGGATCCGTTGCTGGAGCGACCGGTCGCCGTCAAGACCGTGAACCTGAGCGAAGCAGGGGACGAAGCGGCCGAGTTCGACGCGCGCTTCCAGCAGGAGGCGAAAGCCGCGGCACGCCTCGCACACCCGAACGTGATCACCGTGTACGACGTCGGCAGGCAGGGCCAGGTCGCCTTCATGGCAATGGAGTTCCTGGAGGGTCGCGACCTGCGCGAGATCATCGCCGACCGCCCCCGTCTGCCGGTCGCCGAGGCGATCGGCATCGCCGCGCAGGTCGCCGACGGTCTCGCGTACGCGCACGAACGTGGCGTGGTGCACCGTGACATCAAGCCGGCCAACATCATGATCCTTGGCGGTGGGCTGGCGAAGATCATGGACTTCGGAATCGCGCGGTTGCGGGTCTCGGACGTGAGGACCCGGACCGGCGTCCTGCTCGGCTCGCCGAAGTACATGTCGCCCGAGCAGGTGCTCGGTCAGGGTGCGGACGCACGCTCGGACCTCTTCTCCCTAGGTGTGGTCCTGTACGAGATGCTCACCGGCGCCGCGCCGTTCTCCGGCGACAGCGTGAGCAACCTCATGCACCAGATCGCGACCGCCAGCACACCGGCGCCGAGTCGGTCCAACAGCGAAGTGCCGCCGTTGCTCGACCTCGTCGTCGCGAAGGCACTCGCGAAGAAACCCGAAGAACGCTACCAGTCCGGCGCGCAGTTCGCCGCGGATCTGCGCGAGTGCGGCGCCGGCCTCGCCGCGGCTCAACAGCGCAAGGCGCCCGACGACACGATCGCCAAAGACAGGACCCTGCGCCTGGCTGCCGACAGCGAACCGATGCGCGGACTCTGCGCTCGATTCGATTCGAGCGAGGCCACGCGCCGGCTCGCAGCGGCGACCGGCGCGCATCGCACGCTCGAGAACCACGTCAAGACGCTGCTCGCGGCGCCGCGGCCTGCGCCCGGCACCGGGTCTCGCCCACCGCGCCCCGATGCGCGGCACACCGCCTCCCCCCAATCCGTCTGGAACCGGCAAGAAAGACTCGTCGTTGCGGCGAGTGTTATCATTGCCACCTGCACAGCCGTCTTTATCGCTCTGGCATAGCGGCGCGCCGCTCGCGGCCTGGTCGCCCCGCAGGCGGCTTCGCCAGGTCGCATGACCGCCGGATCGCGCGGCGCGTTCCTCGGGGAGAGTCGGTTTCTTGTTGGCAAACCTTCCACGCGGTCGATTCGCATTCCGCCGGTGACCTTTTCGTCCGTCGAAGTCACCGTCGGGGTCGCGTGTTTCTGGCTCGTTCTCGGTCTCGTGGGCGTGGCCTTGCCGCGCAACGTGCGGCTGGTGGCGAAGGGTCTCTATCCCGCAGGTGCGCTGGGGGGCCTCGTCCTCGCCGCGACGGCGTTCGCGAGTCTCGGTGAGTTGCCGACCTCGCAGGCGCTGCCGTTCGGGCTGCCCGACCTGCCGTTTCACCTGCGCCTCGATGCGCTCTCGGCGTGCGTCCTGTGTCTGCTGGGGGCCGTGAGCGCCGGCGTGTCGATCTTCGCCGCGGGCTACATCCGTCGCGGCGAGGGCACGCCACCGGGGCTCCAGTGCCTCTACTACCACCTGTTTCTCGCGAGCATGGCGCTGCTGCTGCTCGCCGACGATGCGTACGGGTTCATGGTCACGTGGGAGACGATGGCGCTCTCGTCGTTCTTTCTCGTGACGAGCGACCATCGGCTGCCGGAGATCCGCCGCGCCGGGTTCCTGTACCTGCTCATCGCGCATATCGGAGCGCTCGCAATCCTGCTCTGTTTCGGCGTTCTGCACGGCGCCGCGGGCGACTACACCTTCGCCGCCATGCGCTCCGCGGTACCGACGCCGTTCTGGGCGACCGTCGCCTTTCTGCTCGCGCTCTTCGGATTCGGCGCGAAGGCCGGCATCCTGCCCCTGCATGTCTGGTTGCCCGAGGCGCACCCTGCCGCCCCGTCGCCCGTGTCCGCGCTGATGAGCGCGGTCATGCTGAAGACCGCCATCTACGGCCTGCTGCGCGTGACTTTCGATCTGCTGTACCTGCAGCTGTGGTGGTGGGGCGTGCTCGTCCTCGGGCTCGGCCTCATCACCGCGATCTTCGGTGTCGTCTTCAGCGCCGTGCAAAGCGACATGAAACGACTGCTCGCCTATTCCTCGATCGAGAACATCGGTTTCATCCTGGTCGGCATCGGGCTGGCGATCACGTTCCGCGCCTACGACATGACGGCGCTCTCCGCGCTGTCGCTTACCGCCGCGCTCTATCACTGCCTGAACCACGGATTCTTCAAGAGCCTCCTCTTCCTCTGCACGGGCTCCGTGCTCCACGCGACGAAGGAACGGGCACTCGGCAAACTCGGCGGTCTCATCCGCCGCATGCCCTGGGTCGCGTGGCTGGCGCTGCTCGGCACACTCGCGATCGCCGGAGTGCCGCCGCTCAACGGATTCGTCTCCGAGTGGCTGCTGCTGCAGGCATTCCTGCTCACGCCCGGCCTGCCGCAGGCCTACCTCAACATGCTGATCCCGGTCGCAGCAGCAGCGGTCGCACTCACTGCCGCGCTCGCCGGCTACGTGATGGTGAAATTCTACGGCGTCATTTTTCTCGGCCAGCCGCGCGAGGAGAAGCTCTCGGCGGCCCGGGATTGCGGCGTCTGGGAGCGCGTGGCGCTGGTCTGGCTCGGCGCGTGGTGTGTGCTGCTCGGTGTGCTGCCGGTGCACGTGATCGATCAGCTCGACCATGTCACGATCTTTCTCAACGGCCGTGGTCTGGGCGATGCGGTCACCGCCGGCAGCTGGCTCTTCCTCGCCCCCATCAATCCGGACCGCGCGAGCTACAGCCCGCTGCTCTTCCTGCTCGGCATCGCCTTTGCCACGGGCCTCGTGTGGATCGCCGTGCGCAGGCTCTATCACGGCCGCCTGCGCCGTGCTCCCGCATGGGATTGCGGCTATCCGCTGCAGACGCCCCGCATGCAGGACACGGCCGAGGGGTTCGGGCAGCCGGTGCGCGAAGTCTTCGCACCCTTCTTCCGCATGACGCGCGAGTTGCCGTCGCCGTTCGATGCCGCGCCGCGCTATCGGGTCGTCGTCGAAGACCACTTCTGGCACTGGATCTACGTGCCGCTGGCGAAAGCGGTCGACCGGCTCACGAGCATCGTCACCGTCCTGCAGCGCGGGCGCATCTCGGTGTACCTGATCTACAGCTTCGCCACGCTGCTGCTCCTGCTGCTTTTCGTGCGCACATGAGCTGGTCAGGCGTCCTCGCGCAGATCATCGAACTGCTGCTGGCCGTGCTGCTCGCGCCGATGCTCACCGGCTGGGTCAACCAATGCCGCGCCTGGCTGCAGAACAAGAGCGGACCGGGCATCCTGCTGCCGTACCGGACGCTCAGCAAGCTGCTGCTGAAGGACGTCGTGCTCGCCCACGATGCCTCCCCGCTCTTCCGCCTCGCCCCCTACGTCGTCTTCGGCTGCATGTGCCTCGCAGCCGCCATCGTCCCGACGCTGGGCACCGATCTGCCCTTCGCCGCTGCCGCCGACGCGATCGCGCTGGTCGGCATCTTCGCGCTGGCGCGCATCTTCATTGCGCTCGCGGCGATGGACGTGGGCACCGCGTTCGGCTCGCTCGGCGCGCGCCGCGAGATGATGATCGGATTCCTCGCGGAGCCGGCGCTCCTGATGGTGCTCTTCACCGCATCCCTCATCAGCCAGTCCACCTCCCTCGCCACCACGGTGGAGAAACTCGGCCACCTCGAGCTTCGCATCTACCCCAGCCTCGCGTTCGCGGGCGTCGCCTTCACGATGGTGTCGCTCGCCGAGAATGCACGCATCCCGGTGGACAACCCCGCGACGCACCTCGAGCTCACGATGATCCACGAGGCGATGATGCTCGAGTACTCGGGCCGGCACTTGGCCCTCGTCGAATGGGCGGCGAGCCTGAAGCTCTTCGTCTACTCCTGCATCGGCATCGCGATCTTCGTCCCGTTCGGCATCGCCGAGGGTGCCAATGCGCTCGGCATCGTGCTCGCCGTGCCGGTGCTCGCCGCGAAACTCGCCGTGGGCGGGTTCCTGCTCGCGCTGATCGAGACGGCGAGTGCGAAAGTCCGGATCTTCCGCGTGCCCGAGTTCCTCGGCACCGCATTCCTGCTCGCCGTGCTGGCGATGCTCGTGCACTTCCTGCTGGAGGTCTGACGTGAGTGCCGCACTGTCGGGTCAGATCATCAACCTCTTCGCCTCCGCCATGCTCCTGCTGTCCTTCGCGATGCTGGCCCAGCGGCGGATCCTGTCGCTCATCCACCTCTTCACCTTTCAGGGCGTGACCCTGGCGTTATCGACGCTCTTCGTCGCCTACGCGACCGGCCAGAGCCATCTCTACTGGTCAGGTCTCATCACGATCGCGCTGAAGGTGCTGCTGCTGCCCTGGATCCTCCACCGCCTGATCGACCGGCTGCACGTGAAGTGGGACGTGGAAACGCTCATCAACATCCCGACCACCATGCTCGTCGGCATCGTGCTGGTCATCCTCGCGTTCAACCTCGCGACACCGATCTCGGAATTCGCGGCCACCGTCACCAAGGGCACGCTCGGCATCGCGCTCGCGAGCGTACTGCTCTCGTTCCTGATGATGATCACGCGCTCGAAGGCCGTGCCGCAAGTGATTGGATTCCTCTCGATGGAGAATGCGCTCTTCTTCGCCGCCACCAGCGCCACCTACGGCATGCCGATGGTGATCGAGCTCGGCATCGCGCTCGACGTGCTGGTCGGCATGGTCATCCTCGGCGTCTTCTTCTTCCAGATCCGGGAGCGCTTCGACAGCCTCGACATCCGGCATCTCGAGCAGCTCAAAGAGTGAAGCGTGAACGGGTGAACAAGTGAACGCCGAGATCCTGGTGGTGCTGCTGACCCCGCTCGCGGGCGGCTTGCTGCTCGCGCTCGCCGGGCATCTCAGGTGGGCGGCGCATCTCAACATCGCGGTCTCCGCCGTGACGTTCCTCGGCGCCGCGGCGCTCACCGCGAAGGTGATCGCGGACGGACCGATCATCGCCTTCGACGAGCAGTTCTTCGTCGATTCGCTGAATGTCTTCCTCGTCGCGCTCACCGCCTTCGTGTCGCTCACGACGGCGATGTTTTCGCGGCCCTACATGCTGATCGAGCAGGAGCACGGCAAGCTCACGCCCGGCCGGCTGCGCCTGTACCACAGCATGTACCAGCTTTTCGAATTCACCATGCTGCTGGTGCTCACCACCAACAATCTCGGCGTGCTCTGGGTCGCGACCGAGGCCGCGACGCTCACCACCGTGCTGCTGGTTTCGCTCTATCGCACGCCGGCGAGCCTGGAGGCCGCCTGGAAATATTTCATCCTGTGCGGCGTCGGCATCGCGCAGGCGCTGTTCGGCACCATCCTGCTCTACATGGCCGCGGAGAAAGTGCTGGGCAGCGGCGCGTCCGCGCTCCTGTGGACGCACCTGGCGCTGGTCAAGGACCAGCTGGAACCGACGGTGCTCGGCATCGCCTTCGTCTTTCTGCTGGTCGGCTATGGCACCAAGGTCGGGCTGGTGCCCCTGCACAACTGGCTGCCCGATGCGCACGCCGAGGGCCCGACGCCAGTGTCCGCCGTGCTCTCCGGCCTGCTGCTCAACGTGGCGCTGTACGCGCTGGTGCGCTGCAAGGTGCTCGCCGACGGTGCGCTGCAGACCGCCTTCGCCGGTCGGTTGATGATGGGGTTCGGATTGCTGTCGGTGGTCGTGGCGGCGTTCTTCCTGTCGCGGCAGAAGGACATCAAGCGGCTCTTCGCGTACTCGTCCATCGAGCACATGGGACTCATCACGTTCGCGTTCGGCATGGGCGGTCCGGTCGCGAGCTTCGCGGGACTCCTGCACATGACGGTGCACTCGCTCACCAAGTCCGCCATCTTCTTCGCCGTCGGGCACGCCGCGCAGAAGACCGGCACCCAGGTCATCGACGATATTCGCGGGCTCGTTCGCGTGAGTCCCACCGTGGGCTGGGGACTCATGCTCGGCACGCTGGCCATCCTCGGCATGCCGCCCTTCGGCGTATTCGCGAGCGAGTTCCTCATCCTCACGACGGCGATGCGCGAACACCCGTGGGCGACCCCGTTCCTTCTCGTCTCGCTCGGCATCGCCTTCGCCGCTGTCTTCAGCAAGGTGCAGCCGATGGTCTTCGGCGAGACGACCGCCACACGCCTGCCGCATCCGCCCGCGCTGCTGCCGGTATTCGTGCATCTGGCGCTCGCCCTGCTGCTCGGTCTGTACATTCCCGAGTACCTCGCGACGTGGTATCGCGAGGCGGCCAGGCTGATCGGGTGATGCCAGAAAATGGGAAGAGGGACGGGTCGATGGAGATTGCGGGACTGACGCTCGCTGAGGTGCCGGGCGCGGTCCCGGCATGGCGCGGTACGCTCGCGCCCACCGCACTCGTGTCCACCTGCGTCGCCATGCGAGAGCGCGGTGGGCGCCTGGCGGCGCTGTGGGGCGCGGACGACCGCGACCGCGCCGCAGGCCTGACGCTCCACGCGCTCTTTATCGTGGAGCGCGCCCTGCTCTGGCTGAACGTGCCGCTGCCGGCCGCGGACCCCACCGTGGCCGACCTGTCTGCGATCTTCCCGTGTGCCGATCGCATGCAGCGCGCCGTGTTCGATCTCACCGGCATCCGCCACGACGGCGGTGACCAGCGGCCCTGGCTGCGTCACGCCGCCTGGCCGGCCGATGCCTTTCCGCTGCGCCATGCCGGACTGGCGGGCCTCACCCCGCGCAACGGCATCGACGACTACCCGTTCGTGCACGTGGCGGGCGACGGCGTGCACGAGATTGCGGTCGGTCCGGTGCATGCCGGAATCATCGAACCCGGGCATTTCCGGTTCTCCGTCGTCGGCGAAAAGGTGCTGCGGCTGGAGGAGCGGCTCGGCTACACGCACAAGGGCGTGGACAGGCTGTTTCGCGGCATGGATTTCAAGGACGGCTCCCGCCTCGCCGGACGGATCTCGGGCGACAGTACCGTCGCCTACGCGTGGGCGTACGCGATGGCGGCGGAGTCACTCGGCGGCTACGAGCTGCAGCCGCGGCCGCTGGTCCTGCGCGCGCTCCTGCTGGAGCGCGAGCGCATCGCGAATCACCTGGGCGACCTGGGCTATCTCGGCAACGACGGCGGCTTCGCCTTCGGTCTTGCCCAGTTCTCGCGGCTCAGGGAAGACGTCCTGCGCCTGAATCAGCGGTGCTTCGGTCATCGCCTGCTCATGGACCTGATCGTCCCCGGCGGGGTCGCGCGCGATCTCGCGCCGGAGATGGTCCGGCCGCTGCTCGATCAATGCGACGCGCTGGAGCGCGAGGTGCAGGTGCTGCGCGCCATCTACGACGACCACGCCGGTCTGCAGGACCGCTTCCTCACGTGCGGATTCCTGACCCCGCAGCTTGCCTCGCGACTCGGGGTGATCGGACTCGCCGGCCGCGCGAGCGACCAGCCGTGCGATGCGCGCGTCGCGCCGAGCCACGAGCCCTACGACCGACTCGAGGTCAGGATCGCGACGCGCCGCCAAGGCGATGTCGCCGCCCGCGTCGCAGTACGCTTCGACGAGATCTTCGAGTCCCTGCGCCTGGTGCGCACGCTGGTCGAGGATCTGCCGCGGGGGCCGTCGCACATCACGCTGCCGTGGCCCAACGGCGAGCAGGTCGGCCTCGGCTGGGTCGAGGGCTGGCGCGGCGAAACGCTGGTCGCCATCGAAGCACGCGACGGCGTGATACGCCGCTGTCACGCGCACGATCCGTCGTGGCAGAACTGGCCCGCGCTCGAACACGCCATCATGGGCAACATCGTTCCGGATTTTCCGCTCATCAACAAGTCGTTCAACCTGTCGTACAGCGGGCAGGACCTGTAAGTCCGGGAGGCGGGAAGAGGGAGGTGGGAAGGGGTGTACAAGCTTCTTAAACAGATAGTGAGGACGGGGATCGTGACCGAGGCGCCGCCGGAACCGGACGCTGCGCTGCGCGCCGTCTCGCAGCGGCTCAAGGCGCACATGCTCGCCACCCTCGGGCGCGCACTGACGATCCGTCACGTCGACGCCGGCTCCTGCAACGGCTGCGAGCTGGAGATCCACGCGCTCAACAATCCCTACTACAGCCTCGAGGCGCTCGGCATCAGATTCGTTGCGAGCCCGCGTCACGCCGACCTCCTGCTCGTCACCGGGCCGGTGTCGCGCCACATGGAAACGGCGCTGGTGCGCACGTACGACGCGACGCCGGGACCGAAGCTCGTCGTCGCCGTCGGCGACTGCGGCTGCACTGGCGGCATCTTCGGCGAGAGTTACGCCAGCGCCGGACGCGTGTCGAACGTGATCCCGGTCGATGTCGAGGTGCCCGGCTGCCCGCCGACGCCAACGGCGCTCATGCAAGGCATCCTCACCGCGCTCAGCGTCGGGGCGAAAGCGACGAGCGCGCGACGCCCGAGGTGACGATCAAGCGCAAGGCGTCCTGCCGCGGAGAAGATGCCATGCGAATTCGAGCCGTGCTTCGCTCGCTCACAGCCGTTGCGTGGCTCCTCCTGATTTCTGCGGCACACGCCAATATCTTTGTCGCGGATCGCCGCGAACAGCGCGAAGCGGCGCCGCCGCCGTTCCGCTCCGTGGGCGTGCTGCACCACGCGGGGATCGGCGCGGGCGGCACCGCCTTCCTGGTAAGCAGTTGCCATGTCGCCACCGCCTACCATGTCGCGTTCATGAGCGGTCGCGACCCGCGTACCGGAGCCGTCGAGATCGGCCTGCCGCGCCTGAATCGACCCGCGGAGTTCCTCGTCGGTCCGGATGCGAAGGTTCCGGGGAAGTTCGCGGCGAAAACGCGCGCCACGGTGGCGGCTTTCGGCCGTTTCTCGAAGTCGGAGTTCAAAGGCATGGCGGGCGACTGGGCCATCCTGCGGCTCGACGCATGCCTCGGGAGGAAGTACGGATACCTCAAGTACGCGCGGCCCGAGCGGGACAGCCCGATGCCTGTGGGAACACTGATGACCATCGGCTTCCCCGCTTCCCGCGCGGGGCGCCCGGGAATCACCGTCGAGTCCGGCTGCAGGGCTCGCGATCACGGTCCGGTCGCCGGGCTGGTGGGTGTGGACTGCGCCTTCGAGAGCGGCATGTCCGGCGGCCCGGTGCTGGAGCGGCAGGCCGACGGCGCGTGGCGGGTGGTCGGACTGATCCAGCAATCGATGGCGCCGGTCGACGGGGTCCTGCCCGAATACTCGATGACCCACCGCAACCAGATGGTTTACGTCACCGCGTTTCGGAAGGCGATCGACAACGCCCTCAGAGCGGACGCGAGAAGGCTCCTTTCGGAGCGCGCGCGATAGCGGGTAGGTTGGGTTGAGCTTGCGAAACCCAACACCTGCGCAAGGGGCAGCGTCAGTTCAGCGCACAGGACCCCGGGCCGTCGGGGTGGCCGCAGCTGCCGCAAGGGCCGGCGTGAACGTGCCCGCCCCCGGCGCTCGACCCGGGGGCCGAGAACACCGACAGCTTCTTTTCCAACTCGGTCGAGCGACAGCTCGGGCAATCCGGAACGGTTCCGTTGCGGACCAGCTTCTCGAACTCGTGGCCGCACTTGCTGCAGGCGTATTCGTAGATGGGCATGTTTGAGCTCCTCGTATGCGCGCATTGTAAGCCAGACCGGCGTACCGGGCTGTCGTCGCCCCATCTGCGTGGTCAGATCGTCCGACAGGAACATCCCTCGGTGCAGTTCCTCGCGCGGGGCATCGGCCCGGGCGGGTCTCACGCGGGTTTCTCTTGAATCGCGCGAACGCCGGGAGTAGGGTTCCGCTAGCGGCGTGATAAAAAATTCAGAGGAGGAACAGAATGGCCACCAAGCGTCCGTTCCACAGCACGCTCTACTTCCGGGTGCTCTGCGGGATCGTGATCGGCATCGCGATCGGGATCTTCCTTCCGGAAACGGGGCAGGCGCTGAAGCCTCTCGGCGACGCCTTCATCAAGCTCATCAAGATGCTGATCGCGCCGATCATCTTCTGCACGGTGGTCGTCGGCATCGCCAAGATGGGGCACATGAAGGACGTTGGCCGCGTCGGCATCAAGGCGCTCGTCTACTTCGAGGGAATGTCGACCGTCGCGCTCATAATCGGCCTCGTCGTGGTCAACGTTCTGCAGCCGGGCGCCGGCATGAACGTCGATCCCGCGACTCTCGACACGAAGGCGATCGCGAGCTATGCCACGGCCGCGAAGACCCACACCACGGAAGAGTTCCTGATGAACATCATTCCGAGCACGGTGGTCGATGCCTTCGCGAAGGGCGAGATCCTGCAGGTGCTGCTGTTTGCCATTCTCTTCGGCATCGCGCTCAACTGGGTCGGGAAGCGCGGCGAGTGGATGCTGAAGTTCCTCGACGAAGCCGGGCATGTCTTTTTCCGGATCATCGAGATGATCATGCAGCTGGCACCCATCGGCGCCGGCGCAGCCATGGCCTTTACCGTCGGCAAGTACGGATTGGGCACGCTGCTCTCGCTCGGCGAACTGCTGCTGGGTGTCTACATCACGTGCTTCCTGTTCGTGTTCGTCGTGCTGGGCCTGGTCGCGCGCCTCGCCGGCTTCAGCCTGTGGCGCTTTCTCGTGTACATCCGCGAAGAGATCTTCATCGTGCTCGGCACTTCTTCGTCCGAATCGGTGCTGCCGCGAATGATGGAAAAGATGGAGCGCCTCGGATGCCATCGCTCGGTGGTCGGGCTGGTGATACCGACCGGGTATTCGTTCAACCTCGACGGCACATCCATCTATTTGACGATGGCGGCGATCTTCATCGCCCAGGCGACGAACGTGCCGCTCACGCTGGGTGATCAGATCACCATCCTCGCGGTTCTGCTGCTCACGTCGAAAGGCGCGGCGGCAGTGACCGGCGGCGGCTTTATCACCCTGGCGGCGACGCTGTCGTCGGTCGGCAAGGTACCCGTGGCGGGCCTGACGCTGCTCTTGGGCGTCGACCGCTTCATGTCGGAAGCCCGATCAATCACCAACCTCATCGGCAACGGCGTCGCGACGGTCGTCGTCTCCAAGTGGGAGAAGGCGTTCGACGTCGACCGGGCGGCCCGCGTGCTCGCCGGCGACTACGAAGAGGAGCTTCTCCCGCTCGCCGACACGGCCGAGGGCGGCGAGCTGCCGGCGAGCCCCGTCGCGAGCAGCTGACGGTGGCGTCCGCGCACGAGGACACCGCGATGGGTATGGGAAACCGCGACGGACCGGGCATGATCACGCCTCGTGCCCGGCGCCATGAGGAGCTTTCGCGATGAGGCTTTCTGCGTTCGGTATCACTGCGGCCCTGGTCGCAGCCTCGCTCTTCGCCGCCACCGCAAGAGCCGCTGAGCCGAATTGGCCGCCCTCGCTCATCATCGCCACTGCCTCACCGGGCGGCACTTATCACGCATACGGCGCGGCCTTGGCGCAGTTGCTCACCCGTGCCCTCGGTCTGCCCGTCGCCGAGCGGATAACGGAGGGGCCCACCGAGAACATCAAGCTCATCGAGTCCGGGGAAGTCCAGATCGGCTTCGTCACCATGGGCGTCGCCCTCCACGGCTGGGACGGAACGGGTGATTGGACCCATGGGCAGCGCTTTCAGTCCATCCGCGCGCTCTTTCCCATGTACGACACGCCGTTTACTTTCGTCGTGCCGAAGGATTCCCCGATTCAATCGCTCGCCGGCATGGCCGGCAAGCGCATCGGTGTCGGCCCCGGCGGTGGCACCAGCGGGATCTACATGCCGCAGTTCCTGGCGGCGTTGAAGATCCAGGCGGAGCTCGTCCACGGCACATGGGACGAAATGGCGGCACAGTTGCAGGCGGGCAAGCTGGACGCGCTGGCGGCCGCCGTTGGCGCCCCGTTTCCTGCGCTCGCCGCACTGGACGCGCAGAAGGCGGTGCGTTTCGTGCCGCTCTCCGAAAGCGAGATCGTGACGCTGCGGCTGGCGATGCCGGAGCTTGCCGCGTCCGTGATTCCCGCCGGTGCTTATCCGTCGCTGCTGCGGCATTACCGCACGGTCGGGCTCTACAACTTCGCCGTGGCCAGCAAGGACATACCCAACGATCTCGCCTACGCCATCGTGGATGCGGTGTTCGCGAATCGAGAAGCGCTGGTGCAGGCCCATCCCGCCGCGGCGGCGACGGTCCGCTCGAACTTCTCACAAAACGGGTTTCTGCCGTACCACCCTGGGGCGCTCCGGTACTACAGCAATCTGGCAACGAGGGGCACCCTGCACGGTGATTGAGCCTGCCTGGCGCGGATCACGAGCATCGCAGCCACGGCGACACGCCGCGCGCGCTTCTTCGGCGCGAATCGTCTCCTCATTGAACACCTCCTCGATATCGAGTGTGCGAGCATGTCATGTGCAATTGCCTCGGCCCGGATCGCGCCGGGTGGACGTTCGAGCGGATGAGGATGTCAAAGCACCTCCAGCGGAGTCGGTCCGCGCGGGGGTGAGAACGCGCGATCGAGGTCGGCCAGATCCTCGGCGGTCAGTCGCAGATCGAGCGCAGCACGGTTCTCCCGCACGTGCGCAGCGGTGCCCGCCTTCGGAACGGTGAAGACCCCGCCCTGCCGCAGCACCCACGCGATGGCCACTTGCGCAGGGGTCGCGCCGTGGCGCGCCGCCACGGCTTTCAGCGTCGCGTGGCCGAGCATCCGCCCCTGCTCGATCGGCGAGTACGACATGATCGGAATGCCGCGCGCGGCAGACCAGGGCAGCAGATGGTATTCGATGCCGCGGCGGGTCAGGTTGTAGAGCACCTGATTGGTCTGGACGGCCGCGCCCCCCGCCAGATCAACGAGCTCCTGCATGTCCGATCCGTCGAAGTTGCTCACGCCCCAATGGCGGATTTTGCCCGAGCCGATCAGCTTGGCGAAGGCTTCGAGCGTTTCCGCCAGGGGCGTGTGGCCGCGCCAGTGGAGGAGATAGAGGTCGAGCCGGTCCGTTCCGAGCCGCCGCAAGCTCCCTTCGCACGCGGCAATGGTTCGCCTTCTGGTCGAGTTCTGCGGCAGCACCTTGCTCACGAGAAAGATTTCGTCGCGGCGACCAGCGATCGCCTCGCCGACCAGCTTCTCCGCGCCGCCGTCGGCGTACATCTCTGCGGTGTCGATGAGCGTCATGCCCAGCTCGATGCCGAGCCGCAGCGCCGCGATCTCGCTGCTTCGCCGCCCCGCGCTCTCGGCCATATGCCACGTGCCCTGGCCGAGGACCGGGACGGTCTCGCCGGAAGCGAGTCTCACGGTGCGGAGGGCGGCTTCGGACATCGGTTGGTCTACCCCGTATTCAATGATCGGAAGGACTCCCCGTGGGCTGCCGCGCGTAGCTGACCGTCAAGGCCTCCCACACGTGGCCGTCGGGCTCATTCCAATACACGATGCGCCCGCCGTGCTGCGTGTTGACCCGCATGTCCACCGGGCCGTGCGGGGTACTTCTGTACGCGATGCCCCGTGTCCTGATTCTCGCAACGATGCCGTCGAATTCGGCATCGCTGACGCGAAAGCAATAGTGTTGGGCGGGAAAGGGACCATCGGCCTGGTCAAAGTCGAGGGTCAGGCCATCGTTCACGTAGACCGGACAGAATGGGCCCACTCCGGACTCTCCCCAAGGGACGCCGAGAAGAAAGGCGAACAATTCGGCCGCGGCCTTTCGATCCCGGGCGGGAACTATCGCGTGATCGAGTTGAATGCTCATCGTGGGTTAGCGTGTCGCCAGCAGTGCGTAGAATCTTATCGCGGGTCGGATGCGACCGGGGTGTTCGAACTCAGCCGGCCGCTCGACCCGGATGACGAGCTCGCGATCGTCCAGACGCTGAGCGGCGGCTTCCGCCCAGCTTGACAGGTTCATCGCGCAGCCGGGATATTCATGGTGGTCCCATAGTAGGAGAATGCCGCGATGCCCGATGCGATCGTTTGCCGGCGTCTGCTGATCTCGGGGCGGGTGCAGGGCGTGGCCTACCGGATCACCATGGTCGAGGCGGCGGTGCGTCTCGGCGTCCACGGCTGGGTGCGCAACCGGATGCAAGGCGACGTCGAAGCGATGGTGCAAGGCGCGCCCGACGCCGTCGACGCGATCACCGAGTGGGCC
>JBDHRV010000058.1:0-20353 GCA_039807745.1 Burkholderiales bacterium | reverse complement strand
ACCGTCACGTCGAGGTCGGGATCGGTGCCGCGCACGAAGGCGCTGACATCGGTGAAGCCGCCGTGAACGTCGCGCTCCGTCGAGAAGAGCCCGTGGACGTCGAGAGCGCGTGGCAGCGGGCTCGGTTTCGGCTCGGTGGCTTCCTTCTGCTTGCTCGCGTCCAAGCCAGCAATGGCCTCGAAGAACGCGTTGTTTTGAGAGAGCGGGGCGAAGGCATCGACGAGCTTCTTGGCGCGTTCGATGTCGGTGGTTTCGTAGGGGCCGATGCGCTCGATCTTCTTGTTGCCGCCTTCCTTCGGCGTCTCCCAGACCCAAGCCTGAGCGCCCTGGTCGTCGCCCTTGCGGTTCAGGCGACCAAGACGCTGAAGCATCGAAGGCCACGGGGCGAGCTCGGTGAAGAGACGATGCGCCGAGATGTCCACGCCCGCCTCGATGACCTGCGTGCTCACGCAGATGAGGCCAGGATCATCTTTCGGCAAGCTGCCGTCCTTGCGTTTGGCGTCGAAGTCGATGAGTCGCTTTTCGTGTTTCGCACGGTCTTCGCGACGGAACCGCGACGTGAGGAGCACCCTGTGATCGGTCGACGACAACGCGCCGAACACCGCGCGCGCCATGTCTACGGTGTTGCAGATGACGAGCGAAAGCGTGCCCGCCACGTGCTTCGCCTTCACGGAAGCGGCGATGGCGTCGGGCGTGACCGTCGCGAGCCTTGCTGCGCCTCGCTTCTTGCCTCCGCCAGTCTTCGGCTCCGATGCATCGGGTTGCCACCAAGCCAGAGGACGCTTCGCTTCTCTCCACCACCTGAGTCCATTGTCATCATCGAGCGCGGTCTTGAGCTTGCCTTCGAATGCGACCTGATCCTGCGACGGTTCGCTGAGCGCCTCGCGTACTCGATCCGCGGTGCTCAGGAACGATATGCCGACGGTGGCGCTCATCCACGTCGTCAGGCATGGCTTCAACGATCGGAACCGCTTTCGGCGCATCCAGTCGAGCTGCGACGTTGTCCAAAGCCCCGGCCCCATGAGCTGGACCTCGTCGATGAGCCACCGGCAGTCGTTGTTGAGCAGGCCAAAGTGAACTGGCCACTCGAAGCGGCTCATCGCGTAGCCGCGATTGAGCGCGCGTGACAGGAGCTGATCCTGAGTACCGACGAGTACCCACGGCTTCTCGGGCTGGCCGGCCCACTCGTCATCGATGGCACCGCCCATGAGTTGATGAACCGCGACGTCGATCTCCGGCGTCTGCACCCTGAGTGCCTCGAAGTAAATCCGCAGACGCTGCACCGTCTGCGTGACGAGACTGCGCATCGGCAGGCAGACCACGAGGTGCAGCGGCTCGGGCTGCTCGTCAACGAGAAGGCGCCATGCCCACGCCAGTGCGACCTCCGTCTTCCCAAGTCCCGTCGGCACGGGAAGCACGTCAGGCAGGCCGTCGAGGGCTACCTGGGCCTGCCAGCGGTAGGGCTTGAATCCTCCGGTTACGGTCCTGAAAAAACTCGTAAAGCTCTCCGCTCGAGGGTCAGTCGGCTTCACATCCCCCTCTCGTTTGTTCCGTAGCTGGGCATGCGCTTTCCTCGAATCCAGTCACGACGGCTCAACGGCTCAACTGAGTCGGGCAACGGATGCTTTGGATCCAACTTATCCATCTGCGATTTCCGGAGCACAGTCGCCATTGGCGCTGGGGCGGCTTTGAACGCCTCTCCGCGCCTACGTGCTGAACGACGTCGAACGCTCCGCCAAAACTCCGCACCGCCGGGGATATCGAGTCGGCCCAAAGCCAACGCGAACTGCCCGCCAAGGCAGCCGCGCGGAAACACCTTGTCGCCGTCGCCACCGGCCGGCTGAAGCCGGCGCCGGCAGCGAAAGGCCGCTGCCGACCCTTTTTCTGCTTCATTCAGAACTTCGAGTGTCAGACCAGTCATTTTCCCTCCCTGGGACACGAGGCCGGCGGCGTCGACAGCACCACGGGCTCGAGCTCGTGCGAATCGTATGAGTATGCGAAGGGAGTTTACCTCCCTAACAGGCGCATGACATGGGCCTGTTTTGACCCACCGAAGCGTTCTTCAGGGGAGGACAGACTTGTTGGACTACCCGGAGGTCACGCCGGAGATGTGCACGAAGACCCAGGTGACCGGCGGATTCAGTTTGGGCTGCGCGGCTGCGACGGCGTGCATCTACGCGGCGGCGGAATGGCTGCGGCCGCGTCTTCCTGCAGAACTCGTAACGTTCGCGTCTTTCGATCAGGCTCTGAACCGGGCCGCGCACGACATCGGCTTGCCGGTGTTGGCGGCAGGGTAGACCGAGCTGTCGCTGGCAGAACCGGATTCGGCCGGATTTCCCGGGATCACCGATCGCCGGTGCTGCCTCCGGGTGGGGGCGGCGGCGCCTGCGATAACCACTGAGCGAGCTCTTCCATCTCCTCGATCGCGAGGACGATTCGCTCCAACGGCAGCGCTGCCCATCTTCGCAACTGCTCGCGGCGCGCACCCTCCCACGTGGTCAGGGGCCAATCGATCGCGTCGGTCTCTCGTTCAGTCTTCACGATCGTCTTCCAATAGCATGCGGAGGTGTTCGATATCGATCTTGTCCTCAGGCCTGCCCGCTGCTTCCTTCATACGGATCAACGCAGGAACAGAAACAAAGCGCAAGGAAATCGACCCCCGGAGCAGCGGCCAGGCGCGCGAGCGTGTCGCTCCGAAAGTAGCCCGCGCCGCGCGCATACGATTTCTCGCCCGCAAGCTCGCGCAGCGCGGAATCCGTCAGGAGGTCGGCGCGGGCCTTCCCGGTGGCCACCGTGTGCTTACCCCCGTCGCGCCTTCCGCACCGGCGCCGGCGGCACCAGCACTTGCCGCAGATACGAGCCCGTGTGGCTCACCGGATCGCGGGCGATGTCTTCCGGCGTGCCCTGCGCGATGATGCGCCCGCCACCCTCGCCGCCCTCGGGGCCGAGGTCGATCACCCAGTCCGCGGTCTTGATGACATCCAGGTTGTGCTCGATCACCACCACGGTGTTGCCGTGCTCGCGCAGGCGATGGAGCACCTTGAGCAGCAGATCGATGTCGTGGAAGTGGAGCCCGGTGGTGGGCTCGTCGAGGATGTAGAGCGTGCGTCCTGTGTCGCGCTTCGACAATTCCAGCGACAGCTTCACGCGCTGCGCTTCGCCGCCGGAGAGCGTCGTCGCCGACTGCCCGAGCTTGATGTAGCCGAGTCCCACTTCGAGCATCGTGTCGAGCTTGCGCTCCACCGCCGGCACCGCCCCGAAGAACTCGTGCGCCTGCTCGACCGTCATGTCGAGCACCTCGTGGATGCTGCGTCCCTTGTACTGCACCTCCAGCGTCTCGCGGTTGTAGCGCTTCCCGTGGCACACGTCGCAGGGCACGTAGAGGTCGGGCAGGAAGTGCATCTCGACCTTGATCAGTCCGTCGCCCTGACATGCCTCGCAGCGCCCGCCCTTCACGTTGAAGGAGAAGCGCCCCGGACCGTAGCCGCGTTCCCGCGCCCGCGGCACGCCGGCGAAGAGATCGCGGATCGGGGTGAAGAGCCCGGTGTACGTGGCAGGATTCGAGCGCGGCGTGCGGCCGATCGGGCTCTGGTCCACGCTCACCACCTTGTCGAAGAAGTCGAGCCCGTCGAGTGCGAGGTAGGGCGCCGGCTCGGCCGCGCTGCCGTAGAGATGACGGGCCACGGCGGCGTACAGCGTATCGTTGATGAGCGTGGACTTGCCCGACCCCGAGACACCGGTCACGCACGTGAAGAGCCCCACCGGCAGGTCGAGGTCGACCAGCCTCAAGTTGTTGCCGCTCGCCCCTTCGAGCTTGAGCAGCCGCGTGCGGTCGACCTGAGCACGCCGCTTCGGCGCCGCGATGCTGCGCTTGCCCGAGAGATACTGGCCGGTGAGCGATGCCGGGTTCGCGCTCACCTCCTGCGGCGTGCCTTCGGCCACGATGTGACCGCCGTGTTCGCCGGCGCCCGGACCCATGTCGACCACGTAGTCGGCCGTCATGATCGCGTCGTGGTCGTGCTCGACCACGATCACCGAGTTTCCGAGGTCGCGCAGCCGCGCCAGCGTCTCGAGCAGGCGGCCGTTGTCGCGCTGATGCAGCCCGATGGAGGGCTCGTCCAGCACGTACATGACGCCGGTCAGGCCGGAGCCGATCTGGCTCGCCAGACGGATGCGCTGTGCTTCACCGCCGGACAGCGTGTCGGCGGCGCGATCGAGCGAGAGATAGTCGAGGCCGACGTTCACCAGGAACTGCAGCCGGTTCGCGATCTCGCGCACGATCTTCTCCGCGATCGCCTGGCGCCGGCCGTCCAGCACGAGGCTCTGGAAGAACTGCTGTGCGTCCTTCAAAGGCAGCGCGCTGATCTCGTACAGCGTCCGGCCGTCGATGCGCACGTGCCGCGCCTCCGTACGCAGCCGCGTGCCCTCGCAGGCGGGGCAGGGCTTGGTGTTGAGGAACTTCGCGAGCTCTTCCTTGAGCGCGACCGAATCGGTCTCGCGATAGCGCCGCTCCAGGTTCGGCACGATGCCTTCGAAGGCGTGCTCGCGCGTGAGCTTCTGACCGCGCTCGGTCAGGTAGGCGAAGCTCACCGCCTCCTTGCCCGAGCCGTAGAGCACCACCTGCTGTGCGGCCGCCGGCAGTTGCTCGAAGGGCGCGTCGAGCTCGAAGCCGAAGTGACTCGCGAGCGACTGCAGCATCTGGAAATAGAAATGGTTGCGCCGGTCCCAACCCTTGATTGCGCCCGAGCCGAGCGACAGGTGCGGAAATGCCACGATGCGCTTGGGGTCGAAGAAGGTGATGGTGCCCAGGCCGTCGCATTGGGGGCAGGCGCCCATGGGGTTGTTGAACGAGAACAGCCGCGGTTCCAGCTCGGGCAGCGAATAGCCGCAGATCGGGCACGCGAACTTGGCCGAGAAAAGGTGCTCGCGGCCGGAGTCGATTTCCACCGCCAGGGCTCGGCCGTCGGCATGGCGCAGCGCGGTCTCGAAGCTTTCCGCCAGGCGCTGTCTGGCATCGTCCCGTACCTTGAGCCGATCCACCACCACCTCGATGGTGTGCTTCCGGTTCTTGGCGAGCTTCGGTGGCGTGTCGATGTCGTGCACCTGCCCGTCGATGCGCAGCCGCACGAAGCCCTGGGCGCGCAGTTCGTCGAAGAGATCCTGCTGCTCGCCCTTGCGCCCCACCACGAGCGGCGACAGGATCATGACGCGGGTATCGGCGGGCAGCGCGAGCACGTGGTCGACCATCTGCGCCACGGATTGCGCGGCGAGCGGGATGCCGTGCTCGGGACAGTGGGGCTCCCCGACACGGGCGAAGAGGAGCCGCAGGTAGTCGTGGATCTCGGTCACCGTTCCGACCGTGGACCGGGGGTTGTGGCTGGTCGCTTTCTGCTCGATGGAGATCGCCGGCGAGAGCCCTTCGATCAGGTCCACGTCCGGCTTTTCCATGAGCTGAAGAAACTGCCGCGCGTACGCCGAGAGGCTCTCGACATAGCGCCGCTGGCCCTCGGCGTAGAGCGTGTCGAAGGCGAGCGAGGACTTGCCGGACCCCGAGAGTCCCGTGATCACGACGAGCCGATTGCGCGGCAGATCGAGGTTCACGTTCTTGAGATTGTGGGTGCGGGCGCCGCGGATGCGGATCAAGTCCATGCGCTACTCGTCGTCTAGGCAACCTGCTACTATAACCAAATCCAAACACCGTTCCCAACACCGCCTTTCGGCCCCTTTCCCCACCCGCTCCGGTGTCGCCCAGCAGCCGCATGAACCGTCTCGAGTGGCGCGCCAGCATGAGCCTGGCTTCGCTTTCGGGGCTTCGCCTCCTCGGTCTCTTCATCATCCTGCCGGTGTTCGCGATATACGCGCAGCACCTGCCGGGCGGGTCGGACCTCACGCTGGTGGGGCTTGCCATCGGCGCCTACGGCCTGACGCAGGCCGTCTTCCAGATTCCCTTCGGCTGGCTGTCGGACCGCATCGGTCGCAAGCGTGTCATCTACGGCGGACTGCTGCTGTTCGCTGCCGGCAGCTTCATCGCCGCCATCGCGCCCAACATCTGGGTCGTCATCCTCGGGCGCGCGATCCAGGGTGCCGGAGCCATCTCGGCCGCGGTGGTGGCGCTGGCGGCGGATCTCACGCGCGAGGAGCACCGCACCAAGTCGATGGCGCTCATCGGCATGACCATCGGCATCGTGTTCGCGCTGTCGATGGTGTTGGGCCCCGTGCTCGACGGGTGGATCGGTGTGCCCGGCATTTTCGCCGTCACCGGGGTGCTCGCATTGGGCGGCATTCTGATCGCGAAGTTCGTGGTGCCGGACCCGGCCCCCGGTCAGCTTGCGCACGACCGCGACGTGGAGCCCGCGAAGTTTCGCGAGGTGCTGCTCGATCCGGAACTCGCACGCCTGAACTACGGCATCTTCGCCGTGCATGCGGCGCTCATGGCGCTGTGGGTGGTGATCCCGCATTCGCTGCTCGATGCGGGCCTGCCGGCGTCGCAGACGTGGGAGATCTACCTGCCGGTGGTGTGCCTCGGTTTCCTGCTCATGCTGCCGGCGATGGTCCTGGGCGAGCGGCGCGGCCACGGGAAGATCGTGTTCCTCGGCGGCATCACGATCCTGCTCGTCGCGCAGTTGCTCATCGCGCTTGGTATCGGGTCGCTCTGGAGCATCGCCGTGGCGTTGCTCGTGTTCTTCACCGGCTTCAATCTGCTGGAAGCGATGCTGCCTTCTCTCGTCTCGAAGGCAGCGCCGGCCAGCGCGAAGGGCACCGCCCTGGGAGTGTTCTCCAGCCTGCAGTTCCTGGGCACCTTCATGGGCGCCACCCTGGGCGGTTTCATCTCGCAGCACTTCGGCGGCGCCGCGGTGTTCGCCTTCGGTGGCTTGCTCACGCTCTCGTGGCTCGCCGTGGCGATCGGCATGAAGGACCCGTCCCAGGTCCGCACGCGCAGGTTCAAGGTACCGTGCATGGACGAATCGCGGGCGGCCGGTCTCGCCCGCCGGCTGGCCGACCTGCCCGGCGTGCGCGAAGCACTCGTGAAGGCGGGCGAAGGGGTGGCTTATCTCAAAGTGGATGCGCGCAGCTTCGACGAGGCGTGTGTGCGCCGCATGCTTTCAGCGGAGAACTGATCATGGCATCTGTGAACAAGGTGATCCTCATCGGCAACGTCGGGCGCGACCCGGAAACCCGCTACATGCCCAGCGGCGATGCCATGGTCAACCTGAGCCTCGCCACCACCGACCAGTGGAAGGACAAGAACGGCGAGCGCCAGGAGAAGACCGAATGGCACCGCATCGTCATCTTCGGCAAGACGGCGGAGATCGCGGGGCAGTACCTGCGAAAGGGTTCGCAGATCTACATCGAAGGGCGCCTGCAGACCCGCAAGTGGACCGACAAGGAAGGCCAGGAGCGCTACACCACGGAGATCGTGGCCGACCGCATGCAGATGCTCGGCTCGCGCGCGGGGGGTGCGGATGCGCCGATGGATCGTGAACCCGGACCCGGCGCGGCGCCGGCACCGCGTCCCGCCGCGCAGCGCAAGTCCGGCACGAGCTTCGACGACATCGACGACGACATCCCGTTCTAACGCGCTTTCCCGCTTGACCACGGCGGGAGGCGATGCTACTTTCCGCCTTTCGGGAAACTGGGAACCCGCGTCGTAGGGCGAACGGCAGGCGTCTCGGATTCATCGTCCCGCCGTCGTCTTCGCCAAGGAATCTCCAGACCGAACTCCCGCTGGCAGCGCTGCCCCCGGAGGGTGCGCTGCTCGCGAGGATATCCAGCCCAACAAACAGAACGACGCTCCTCGCGAGTCGGGCTTTGCGCCGGAACGGCTCGATCTCAACGCCAGCAGGCCATTGGCTGGCTTGGGTCGCAGTCGCGACGGGACGACTGCCACTCCGGAAGGAGGAGGCGGAATTCGAGCGCTCGTGTCTCTTCTTGTTGGGAGCCAGGACCCATGTGGAAGCGCCACTTTTCTCCATCCCGCGACCATGCGCCGCGAACCTCCCGAGAGAGGAAATCCCCCGTCAGGCTCGCCGTGCGCCTGCATCTCGTCGCCCATAGGCTCAGCGCGATGCCGGTGGTGGGTTGGCCGCTCGCGAAGTCGGTCTATTGGCTGTCGAAAGTGCTGACGAACTCGGACATCGACCCGCGCGCCAACATCCATCCAAGCGTCAGCATTCCGCACGCGACCGGCGTGGTCATCGGCGAGACCGCCGTCGTCGGCCCGCGTTCGGTGATCATGTCGGGTGTCGTCGTCGGGGCACGGTCGTGGGATGCGCATGATCGGCACGCGAACATTGGCGCCGATGTGTTCATCGGTTCCGGCGCGGTGGTGCTGGGGTCGGTGAGAATCGGGGACGGTGCCCGGATCGGTGCGAACTCGGTCGTCCTCGGCGACGTCGATCCCGGCGTGACGGTCATCGGTTCTCCCGCTCGGCCGCTCGCCCCGCTCGAAGCGGACTGACTCCGGGCCGGCACTGGGGATTCACAACCCGTAGCGCAGCGCGAGCTTCACTTGCAGCTTGCGCACCTGCTTGAATGCTTCCTTCAGCATGCGGCGGTCCATCTCGTTGAGGGAGTAGGGATCGACGCGGTTCGCGCCGCCGGGCGGCGTGGCGGGGTTGATCTGTCGCCGCAGCCGCAGCATGTGGATGAAGTAGAAGCCGTTCAGCACTGCCCCGAGATCGTCGCCCACGAGACCGATCCGGTCTCCCACCCCGCGCAGCCGC
The DNA here is from genome assembly GCA_039807745.1 of Burkholderiales bacterium. Lineage (GTDB taxonomy): Bacteria > Pseudomonadota > Gammaproteobacteria > Burkholderiales > JAEUMW01 > JAEUMW01. The sequence continues at coordinate 11,630 of JBDHRV010000058.1, read as the reverse complement.
TCCGCGGTGTTCGTGTGGTGCACACCGTAGATGAGCGAGAAGACCCGCGCCGCGTCGACGAAGGGTCGCGAGCCGTACATCTTGAGATTGATGGTGTGCGGGAAATCCTTGTCGCTGTCGTCGAGAACGAAGTCACGGATCTTGCCGAGCGGCGGACGGCAGGTGAGCGCGTTGCCCGCCGCGTGCACGAGGAACATGGCATTCGTCGGCGCCACGCGCATCAGCCATTCGCGCAGCCGTTCGGCGAGCGACTCCGCGCCGTACAGCGGGCGGAAGTCGAAAAAGATCGTGGCATTGAGCAGCGCCTCGGGCGTCGGGCTCACGATCCAGTCGGTGAACTTTGTCTTCCACTCGTCGAAGCTCAGGCACCACTGCGGGTTGCCGGCCATGATGTCGCCGCGGCAGAGGGGAAAGCCGCACGTGTCGAGCGCCTTGTTCACGGCTTGCGCAAACGGGAGCAGGCGGCTGCGGACGGCCTCCGCCTCTTCTCCGGTCGCGGGTTCGAAGATGATGCCGTTATCCTGGTCCGTGCTGAGCGTCTGCTCGAAACGTCCCTCCGAACCCAGCGCGATCCAGCACATCGGCACCGAGGCCACGTCGAACCCGGGCGCGAGCAGCTCGATGACGCGAATCGTGAGCAGATCGTTCAGCGTCGAGATGAGCTGGGTCAGCGTTTCCGCGCCCGTGCCCTGGCGCAGCATGCGCTCGGCGAGCTGGCGGATGTCCCTGGCGGAGCGCGCCAGCGCCTCGACGCTCGTCGCATCGCGGATGTCCGCACTGATCTCCCGCACGCCGATGCGCTGCAGATTGAAGAGGTCGTTCTGCGAAACGACGCCGATCAGATGCTCGCCGTCCACCACCAGCAGATGGCGCAGTCCGCTGCGCGCCATGGCCAGTGCTGCCTGATAGGCGGAGGCTTCCGGCGGCAGGGTCACGAGCCGGTGCGTCATCACCTCGTCGATGCGGCGGTCGAGGTCATACTCCGGCAGGGCCACGCGCTGCAGCAGGTCGCGCAGGGTGAAGATGCCGATCGGCTTGCGCGTCGCGGGGTCGGCGATCACCATCGAGCCGACCTTGTTGGCGTTGATGCGGCCGAGCACCTCGCGGACGCTGAGATCCGGCGGGCACGTTAGCGGCGCGCGATTGATGACGCGCGACAGCGGGCTGTACATCGAATGCGGATCCGCATCGCCGCCCGGCGCACTGGCCGGCTCGTCTCTCTTCACTTTGAGGTTCCCGCGCAATCTCAGTATTCCACTCGCGCATGCAAGGTTTTCTGCGATGCCTCGCGCGCATCTCCCAGGGTGTGAATGCCGCGCGCTTCCAGCAATGGGATCATGCGCAGGAAGACTTCTCCTGTCACGAGCGCATCGCCCAGGGCCGTGTGCCTTGCCACGACGGTGACCCCCAGCCGTTCCGCGCTCGCTTCCAGCGCGTGCGACGGCTGGTTGGGGTGCAGCACTTCGGACAAGAGCAGCGTATCGAGCACGGGTTGCGTGAATCGAACCCCGCTACCGGCTTCCTTCAACTGCAGGAAGCGCATGTCGAATGCCATGTTGTGACCGACCAGAACGGTGTCGGCGCAGAACTCGTGAAACTGCGGCAGCACCTCCTCGATGGCCGGTTGGCCGCGCAGCATCTCCTGCGAGATGCCGTGGATGGTTTCCGACATCGTGCCTATGAGCCGCTTCGGGTCGACGAGCTGTTCGTAGGTCTCGTAGCGCAGCAGACGGTTGTTCACGATGCGCACGGCGCCGAGCGCGACGATCTCGTCGCCGCCCGACGGATCGAGCCCGGTGGTCTCGGTGTCGATCACCGTGTAGCTCAGCATCGTGAGCGGGACATTGTCATGCTCGGGCGACTGGCTGCTCTGGTCGAAGAGGTCGAAGTCGTAGAACTCCGGTCGGCTCTCGCCGTACAGCCGCGGCACCCCGAGCACGGGCTGCACGGGCTTCGCGAGCGGCAGGAGCAGCCGAAAGACCGCCTGCTGTTTCACCTTGTCGAGGATGAACACGGTCTCGGCGTCGTGGCGCTCGGTCACGTCGCGCAGCGTGAGCGGACTGTATTCGCCGCCGGCATGCATTGCATCCATCTCCCAGTCGTACACGGTCTGCTGAGAGATCGTCGGACCCGACCACATGAGGTCGAGCTCGGCGAAACGACCGTTGGCGGACAGGTTGAAGCGCAACTCGCGGATCTTGAATTCCTCCTTCAGGCGGCCGGCGAGGTAGGTCAGGGCCTGCATCAGCGTGTAGCTGTCGGCCTTGATCCAGAGGGCGTCGTCGAGATTCTCGGCCTTGGTGGCGAGTCCGAGCCGGCTTTCGATCTGACGCCGCAGCGCTTCGATCACGTCGGTGCCCAGCATCTCCTCGAGCGGCCAGCGCGTCTTCAATGCGGACGCGTAGTCGGCGGTGGTCTGCTCGAGCCTGCCGCTCAACTGGCTCACCTCTTCCCGGATCACCCGGATGAAGCGGTCGCGCTCGTGCGGCTTGCAGTCCGGATACTGGGTCAGCGTCTCCACGGCGGCGCGGATGCTCGCGAGCGAGGCGCGGCTTGCCTCGGTGAACGACTGCAGCAGCAGGTCGCGCGTGGTGTCGCGCTCGAAGCTGCGGGTGATGTTCTCCAGCATCATCACGAAACCCGTGACCTTCGCACGCCCGCCACGGGCGGCATCCGACGCAGCGCGATCCTCGCCCGCCGACGATTCCTCGGCAACCAGCACTGGCGCCGTCTGCACGCGGATCAGCTGGCCCGCGCGCGTGGTGGTGACGAACTGCGCGTTGAGGTCCGCTTCGCTTCGTTCGAGCCGTGACTCCACCGTCTCCAGCGCATGGGCGAGCAGGCTGCGATCGACGAGCGTGAAGATGGAGCGGCCCAGCCCGATGAGCGAGCCGGACGCCGGTCCCGGACCGTGGCCGTTGCCGCCGGCGCCAAATGCCAGGCGCGCGCTTTCGTTGTAGAGCAGGATGCGCCCATCTATATTGCATACGAGGACACCCTGCGACAGTTCCGACATGAGCGCCGCGAGACGGTGCTTCTCCTCCTCCACGGAAGATTTTGCCTGCGCGACCTTGGTCTCCAGATTGCGCGCCAGCGCCTGGCTGTGCTCCGCGAGCGCGTTGGCCGACCGTGCCAGCAGCTGGACCTCGGCCGGCCCGGCGACTTCGATGCGGTGCCCGGGATTTGCCTTGAGCATGATGTGCATCGCCTCGGCGACCTTTAGCGCACCGCGCACGTAGACGTTGTAGGCGACGAGGAAGGCAACGGCCAGCGCACCCGTGACCAGCACGCCGAGCCCGACAGCGAGTTGCGCGCGCGCCGCGAACATCTCGGCGACGCGCTGCTTGTTCTCGGGGTCGAGGTCGTAATGGAACGCCCACCCGCCGACCACGGTGAGGCCGAAGACGAGCCCGAGAAAGCCCAGGAGGCCGAACGCCGCTTTGGTATTGGCTTTCACTGCCGAGTAGCGCGGGAGATCGACTTGGAAGATAATCCGCTTCGGATGATGCAGGCGATGGCGTAACAATCAATCCGTATAGCCGCTGGCCATACGCTGTGCTTGTACCATTTCCGGGGCGCTCAGGTCCAGTCCTGCGGCCCGCACGCTCTTCCCAAACGACGTCAAGACAGGGGGGAAAACGATGTCGACGGATGTCTATGAACGCATCAGACGCAATCCGAAGTTCGAGCAGCTGGTCGCGAGGCGCACTCGGTTCGCCGTGAGGTTGTCGATCCTCGTACTGGTAATCTTCTATGGTTTCATCCTCGTAGTAGCCTTCAAGCCTGCGCTGCTGGCAGCGCCTCTGTGGCAGGGTTCTGCAACCACCATCGCGATTCCGATCGGAGCCGGCATCATCTGGTTCTTCTGGTTGTTGACCGGGTATTACATCTACCGGGCCAACAGGGATTTCGATGGCATCAACGCGGACATCGTCAAGGAGGCCATGAAATGATGCGAACGATCCTACCCAGGGCTTCGGCCCTCGCCGCTGTGCTCTGGACCGGATGCGCGCTGGCCGGGCCGGCGGTGGCCGAGACGCAGCAACAGCCGCTCAACATCCCTGCGATCGTGATGTTCCTGGTGTTCGTGGCGGCGACGCTGGGCATCACCTACTGGGCCGCCAAGCGCACCAAGACCGCGAGCGATTACTATGCGGCGGGCGGCGGCATCACGGGCACGCAGAACGGACTGGCGATCGCCGGCGACTACATGTCGGCGGCCACGCTGCTCGGGATCACCGGCCTCGTGTACTCGAAAGGCTACGACGGCTTCATTTATTGCATCGCTTTCTTCGCGTGCTGGCCGATCATCATGTTCCTGATGGCGGAACGACTGCGCAACCTCGGCAAGTTCACCTTCGCCGACATCACGTCGTACCGTCTGGATCAGCGGAAGGTGCGCACCATGGCGGCGATCGGTTCGCTCGCCGTGGTCGTCTTCTATCTGATCGCGCAGATGGTGGGCGCCGGGCAGCTGATCAAGCTCCTGTTCGGGCTTCCTTACTGGCTGGCGGTGGTGGTGGTGGGCGTGATGATGGTGATCTACGTCACGTTTGGCGGCATGCTCGCGACCACCTGGGTGCAGATCATCAAGGCCTGCCTGCTGCTCGGCGGCGGCACCATCGTGATGCTGCTGGCCATGTCGCAGTTCGGCTTCAACTTCGAGGCGCTGGCGCAGAAGGCGGTGTCGCTGCACAAGGACGGCGACAAGATCATGGTTCCCGGCAACATGCTGGCGGACCCGGTCACGGCGGTGTCGCTGGGGATGGGGCTCATGTTCGGCACCGCCGGGCTGCCGCACATCCTGATGCGGTTCTTCACCGTGCCGGATGCCAAGCAGGCGCGCAAGAGCGTGTTCGTCGCGACCTTCTGCGTCGGCTTCTTCTTCTGCGTCGTGAGCCTGTTGGGGCTGTCGGCAATCGTGATCGTCGGCCAGAACCCGGCCTACTTCGAGGGTGGCAACATCGCGGGCAAGATGATCGGCGGCACCAACATGCCGGCTTTGCATCTCGCGCACGCCGTCGGCGGGAATCTGCTGCTCGGCTTCCTCGCGGCGGTCGCTTTCGCCACCATCCTCGCGGTGGTATCGGGTCTGGCGCTCGCCGGCGCCTCGGCGCTGTCGCACGACATCTATGCCAACGCGATCAAGCTGGGCAAGGTGTCGGAAGCTTCGGAGGTACGGATCTCCAAGATTTCCTCCCTGGGGCTCGGGGTGCTCGCGGTGCTGCTCGGTATTCTGTTCGAGAAGCTCAACATTGCATTCATGGTCGGCCTGGCCTTCGGCATCGCCGCCTCGTGCAACTTCCCGGTGCTGTTCCTTTCCATGTACTGGAAGGGTCTGACCACCCGGGGCGCGGTCTGGGGCGGTCTGGTCGGACTGGTCTCGGCCGTCGCCATCGTGGTGTTCTCCAAGGCCGTATGGGTGACAGTGCTAGGCCACGAAAAGCCCCTGTTCCCGTACGAGCAGCCCGCCGTGTTCTCGATGCCGCTGGCGTTCTTCGTCTGCTGGCTGGTCTCCAAGCTCGACACCAGCGCACAGGCCGCGAAGGAAAAGGCTGCGTTCGATGATCAGTACGTGCGTGCGCAGACCGGCTTCGGCGCCGCCGGCGCGGCGAGCCACTAGCGCGAGCGCGCAACGACCGCGCACCGAAGGGCCTGCGCCGCTGCACTGGCAGGCCGTCGGTCTACCCGTTCACGCCGGCCATGCGCCGGCGTTTTTTCTTCTCCATTCGTTAACGTCGCCGTCACATATCCCGCCTACCCTTGAGGTTTCATGCTGTGCGCACCGCCCACAAGGGATTTTGCTTGAAGCCGGCTCAATCGTTCGCCGACAGGCTCGGCCAGGGCCGGCGCGCCACGTTTTACTTCCGCCGCCTGTCGGGCCTCGTCGCGCGGCGCACGGCGCCGCCGCCCGCGGAGCCCTGACGTCCATGACCCGGGTGCGCTCGATCTTCCTCTCCGACATCCATCTCGGGACGCGCGCGTGCCAGGCGGAACGACTGCTCGAGTTTCTGCGCGAGTACGAGTCCGACCATCTCTTCCTGGTCGGCGGCATCATCGACTTCTGGGCGTTGAGCCGCGGCATCTTCTGGACGGCGGCGCAGAACACGGTGGTGCAGAAGATCCTCAAGCGTGCCCGCCACGGAGTGCGCGTCGTGTTCGTTCCCGGCAACCACGACGAGGCAATCCGCGAGCACGCCGGCATCTCCTTCGGCGACATCCTGGTGGTGCACGAACACGTGCACACGGCGGCAGACGGCAAACGCTACCTGCTGCTCCACGGCGACGAATTCGATACCGTGACGCGGTACCACCGCTGGCTCGCCGTGCTGGGCGATCGTGTATACGCCTTCGTCGTGCGACTGAACGTGACGCTGTCGTGGATCCGCCGTTCGCTCGGCGTTCCCGGTTACTGGTCGCTCTCCGGCTATGCGAAGCGCAGGGTAAAGAGCGCCGTGAGCTTCATCGACGACTTCGAGCAGTCCGTGGTGCGCAACGTGATGGATCGAAGACTCGACGGCGTCATCTGCGGCCACATCCACGTGGCGACCATGCGCGAGATCGAGGGCGTCGCCTATATCAACTGCGGCGACTGGGTGGACAGCTGCACGGCGATCGTCGAGCACGACGACGGCCGGATGGAGGTCGTGCAGTGGGGGGTGCGCACCCGCGCGTCGACGCCCGGGAGCGCCGCATTCGACGGCGCCGCAGAGGAGCCCACATGCGGGCCGCCGCGCATCGCGGCCTGATCCGCCTCCTCCACGGCCGCGTTCCGCGCGGCATAATAGGCGCGCCGCGTCCGACCGGATTTCGCGATTCCGGCTGACGCTTCCTCGGAGGCGCGATGAAAGCGAAGCAGAGCAATGCGGTGTTTCAGTGGCGTTGCCGCACCGGGCGCGCTCCTGGGAAGTGCTTTTGACCAAGCGCCTCGGGATTCACGACGCCGATCCAGGCCTCCTATGCCCTGGGCGTCGCGATGAACGACCCGCTGCGCCTCGAAGGAACCCGGCGTGTATGCATTCGCGCTCGACCTCCTCGACGCCGTTTTTCCGGCTGTGACGTGACCGTCGGCAGCGAGCGCTACACTCTCCGCCCCATGAGACTACTCTTCGCTCTGCTCGCTTTGCTCCTCGCCGGCCCCGCCGTCGCCGCACCGGGTCTCCTGTCCGGCCCGATGGCGGGGCACGTGACCCTGCGCACCGCCAAGATCTGGCTCCAGGCCGACGGGCCCGGCACGGCGCAGATCGAGCTCTGGCGGGCGGACGAGCCGCAGGCGAAGCAGCGCTCGGCGGCGGTGGAGCTTCGCGCGAACACCGACTTCGCCACCACGTTCGAGCTGGTAGCGCTGGAGCCCGGCACCCGCTACGAATACCGCATCCTGCTCGATGGCGAACCCGTGTCGCTCGCCGAGCAGTCGTTCGTCCGCACCCAGCCGCTCTGGCGGGGGCGTGCCGAGCCGCCGGATCTGCGGGTTTTCCTCGGATCCTGCGCCTACGTGAACGATCCGCCTTACGACCGGCCGGGTCCTTCCTACGGCGGCGACTACTTCATCTTCGGCACCATTGCGGCGCAGGCGCGCGCGACGCCGGCCGATCACTTCATGCTGTGGCTCGGCGACAACGTGTACTTCCGTGAAGTCGACTATGAAAGCCCGTGGGGCATGAGCGACCGCTGGCGCCGGCATCGCGCGCTGCCGGCCTTGCAGCCGCTGCTGGCAGCCACTCCCCACTATGCCATCTGGGACGATCACGACTATGGACCCAACGACGCCAATCGCAGCTTCGTGTTCAAAGGGAGCGCTCTCGCGCTCTTCCAACGCTACTGGGCGAATCCGAGCCACGGACTGCCGGGCGTGCCGGGCGTCTTCACCACGTTCTCCTACCTCGACGCCGACTTCTTCCTGCTCGACGATCGCTGGTACCGCTCGACCGATCGCGCCGTGGACGACGCGGAGCGCACGATGCTCGGACGTGCGCAGATCGACTGGCTGAAACAGGCGCTCGCCGCGTCGACCGCGACCTTCAAGTTCGTCGCGAACGGCAGCCAGCTCATGAACGACGCGATTCGGTACGAGGGTTGGCACAACTACCCACAGGAGCGCGCCGAGTTCCTGGACTGGCTCACGCGCCAGGGCGTGAAGGGGGTCGTATTCCTCTCCGGCGATCGTCATCACACCGAACTCCTGCGGCGCGAGCGTGCCGGGAGCTATCCGCTCTACGAGCTCACGTGCTCTCCGCTCACATCAGCTGCGCGCCCCCACGACGACGAAAAGGACAATCCGCTGCGCGTGCCGGGCACGGTCGTCATGGGCGCGCGCAATTTCTGCACGCTGGACCTGACCGGCACGCGCGGCGAGCGCCGGGTCGTGTTTCGCGCGTTCGCGGCCGATGGGCGCGAGCTGTGGGCGCACGAGGTGCGCGCCGACATGCTGCGCGCATCGCCCAGATAGCTCCTGCGGGCGATTTCCATCGCCGCTCTTCCGCAAGGTGGGTTCTTCATTACCCACGTTTTTCATCCGTGCAAACTCCGGCATGATGACGAGCGTGCCGCCGTCGGCGGTGGAGCGCGATGTCACTCCTGCGCGCATGGGCATTGACGCCTCCGTAGCTGAAATCGCGTGCGGTGGGTGCGCTTTGCATGGCGAGCGCGAGACACTTGGACTACACTCGAGAGCGAGTCAGTATGCAGGCTCCAGCTTGTCGGGCAGATGGACGATGACGGAGTTGCGATCCACCATCCTTCGCGGGCAACTGGCCATGATCGATCGCTGGTTCGGTGGTCCGGGCATCCGGCGTGCCGTGGCGGCCTCGTCGCCGTCTGGCGGAGACTCCCACGAGGCCGAGATCGCGGCGGAGCAGGTCCGGCTGCTTTACCGGCAGCTTCCCACCGCGCTCTTCGCCACCGTCGTCATCGGTTGCCTGGTCGTCTTCGTGCTGTGGGGGGAAGTGCCGCGCGCCTTGCTGCTCGCATGGTCGTTCGCGCTCGGCCTGTTGACGCTCGGCCGCGTCTGGCTCATGCAGCGCTACTTCCTGATCGCTCCGCCGCCGCGCGAAGCCCCGGCCTGGGGCCATGCGTTCGTGTTCACCGTGGGTCTGTCGGGGGTGCTGTGGGGGGTGGCCGGGGTCTTTCCGTTGCGGGAGCCCAGTCTGCTGCACGAGATGTTTCTCGCCTTCATGATCGCGGGTCTGGCCGCCGGCGGCATGACCACGCTGTCATCGTTCCGCGGCGCCTATCTCGCGTTCGTGTTGCCCGCGATCCTGCCGCTCGCGGTGCGCTTGATGCTCCATCTGTCCGAAGTCTACGTCGTGATGAGTGGCATGCTGCTGCTCTTCGCGCTGCTGATGACAATCATCTCGCGCCGACTCCAACTCTCCGTTCTGGAGTCGATGCATCTGCGCTTCGACAACGTGGGACTGCTGAACGAGGTCGCGGCAGCGCGAGACCGGCAGCAGGCCGCGCTCGACGGGCTCGAGGCGGAGATCAATGAGCGCAAGCGTACCGCGCAGGCCTTGCAGGCCGGCAACGAGGTATATCGGACCCTCGTCGACACGACCGGCACCGGCTACCACATCATGGACGCGGAGGGCCGCATCCTCGATGCCAATCGCGAATATGTCAGTCTCACCGGGCACCGCACCCTCGCGCAGATCCAGGGACGCAAGGTGACCGAGTGGACGGCACCGTACGACATCGCACGCAAGGCGACCGAGCTCGATGAATGTCTCGCGCGCGGTTACGTGCGCAATCTCGAGATCGACTACGTCGATACGACAGACCGCGTCGTGCCGATCGAGGTCAACGCCACGGTGGTCAACATGGAAGGCGAGCGGCGCATCATGGCGCTCTGCCGCGACATCAGCGCGCGCAAACAGGCGGAGCGGGCACTGCGGCAGGCCTACGAGGAGCTCGAGCGCAAGGTCGGCGAGCGCACGGTGGAGCTCGCGCAAACGAACGACGTCCTGCAAAGAGAGAAGGAGCTGTTTCGCATAACGCTGGCAAGCATCGGCGATGCGGTCATCACCACCGATGCGGCGCAACGCATCACATACCTCAACAAGGTTGCCGAAGATCTGACCGGCTGGCTCGAGGCGGAAGCCAGGGAGCGGCCGCTTGCCGAAGTGTTTCGCATCGTGCATGAGGAGACGCGCGAGCCGACTGAAGATCCCGTCGGCGAGGGCATGCGCGCGAAGGAAAGGATCGGCCCGCGCAACCACACCGTCTTGATCTGCCGGGACGAGCGCGAGATCAGCATCGACACCTCGGTCGCGCCCATACTCGACAGCAGCGATGTCACGATCGGCGCCGTGCTCGTCTTTCGCGACGTGACGGCGCAGCGCAAGCTTGCGCAGCAACTCTCGCATCAGGCCACCCACGACACGCTGACGGAGCTCGTGAACCGCCGCGAATTCGAGCGCCGCCTGACGCATTTGCTGGCCTCGGCGAGCCCTTACGCGCCGCACGCGCTGCTCTATCTCGATCTGGATCAGTTCAAGGTCGTGAACGATACCTGCGGCCACGTCGCGGGCGACGACCTGCTGCGACAGATCTCGGCGCTGCTGCGGACCAAGCTGCGCGCGCGCGATACCCTGGCCCGACTCGGCGGCGACGAGTTCGGCGTCCTGCTCGAGCACTGCGCTGTCCCCGAGGCGAAGCGCATTGCGAACAACCTGCGCGAGCTGGTGCACGGGTTCCGCTTTGCCTGGCAGGACAAAAGCTTTCAGATCGGCGTCAGCATCGGCCTCGTGCCGCTTGTCCACGCGGGCGAAACGCCGTCCGGGGCAATGAGCGCCGCCGACAGCTCGTGCTATGCGGCGAAGGAAAAAGGACGCAACCGGGTGCACGTATATCAGGCCGACGACAGCATGCTCGCGCAGCGCCACGGCGAGATGCGCTGGATGCCGCGCATCCAGCAGGCGCTCGCCGACGAGCGCTTCCGCTTGTACTACCAGCCGATCGTGCCCATTGCTTCCAGCGCGCTCAGCGGCCACCACGGCGAGATCCTGCTGCGCATGCTGGACGAGGAAGGCCAGATCGTGCCACCGGGCGCCTTTCTCCCGGCGGCGGAGCGCTACGGGCTGATGCTCGCCATCGACCGCTGGGTGGTCATGAAGACACTCGATGCCCTCTCCGCCGCCACGTCCCGCGAAGGCGACGTCATGTTCTCCATCAATGTTTCGGCACAATCGCTCGGTGCCGCCGACTTCCTCGATTTCGTGATCGAACGGATCGAGCATACGGGTGTATCGCCGCATACCCTCTGCTTCGAGATCACGGAGACTTCCGCCGTATCGGAGCTCGCCCACGTGCTGCACTTCATCGACATCCTGAAGGCGCGCGGCTGTCGTTTCGCGCTCGACGATTTCGGCACCGGCGTGTCGTCCTTCAGTTACCTCAAGACCCTGCCGGTGGATTACCTGAAGATCGATGGCGGGTTCATACGCAACCTCGCCACCGACGAGATCGACCGCGCCATGGTCGAGGCGGTGCATCGCATCGGCCACATCATGGGCCTTCGGACCATCGCGGAGTGGGTGCAGAACGACGCGATTCTCGAGACGCTGCGGGAGATCGGGGTGGACTACGGCCAAGGCTACGCGTCAGGCGAACCGCAGCCACTCGTGATTCAGTAG
>JBDHRV010000235.1:0-3284 GCA_039807745.1 Burkholderiales bacterium | reverse complement strand
CTGTCCGTCGCGTCCGGCTGCGGCGCCGGGCTGCTCGATTACGCCGAGCACTACGGCGAGGCGGGTCGTGCCGTGGCGCGCAGAGTGATCGACGTGAGCGCGTTTGTCTCGCAGGCAGCCGGCTGGGAGCGGGTGCAGTGCGAGCCCCTGGTCGCACGGGTGGCGATCCACGAGCCCTGCACCCTGCGCAACACGATGCGCTCGAGCGGCGCAGCCGACGCGCTGCTCCGGCGCATACCCGGGTTGTCGAGCGCGGCGCTCGCGGGCAATGGACAGTGCTGTGGAGCGGCTGGAACCTACTTCCTCGCGCAGCCGGAGATGGCGGATGCGCTGCGCGCCAGCAAGCTCACTGCGATCCGCGACGCTCTGCCCCAGTTCGTCGTGACCTCGAACATCGGGTGCGGGCTTTTTCTCGCGGCCGGGATGAAATCGCTTAAGCTCACGGCCGAGGTCTTGCACCCGGTGGCGCTGCTCGCGCGCCAGCTTGGATTCAAGGGAAAACTGCGATGAATCTGGACTTCCTCATCAACCCCCTCGACAGTGCGCTGCGCACCCTGTTCGCCCCGGCCCAATCCGAGCGGCCGGTGCCGGGCGACACACTGCCGGAGGCGCAACTGAGCGACGACGAGAAGAAGCTTGCCGCGGCGCTCATGCGCGTCAACCACTGCGGAGAGATCTGTGCCCAGGCGCTGTACCAGGGCCAGGGACTCACCGCGCGCAACAGCGAGGTCAAGCACGATCTCGCGCAGGCCGCCCGCGAGGAAACCGAGCACCTCGCGTGGACGGAGCAGCGCATCCGCGAACTGGGGGGGCGGAAGAGCGTGCTCAATCCGCTGTGGTACGGTGGATCGTTCCTGATCGGCGCGGTCGCCGGAGCGCTCGGCGATCGCTGGAACCTCGGCTTTCTGGCGGAGACCGAACGCCAGGTCGAACAACACCTGAAGGGGCACCTCGGCCGCTTGCCCGCCCAGGACCTGCGCTCGCGCGCCATCGTCGACCAGATGAAGCGCGACGAGATGCGACACGCCGTCACCGCTGTGGCACACGGCGGCAGCGACTTGCCGCTGCCGGTGCGCGCCGTCATGAAGCTCACGGCGAAGGTCATGACCACGACCGCTCACCGGATCTAGTCCATCTGGCGGATACCATGGCCTCGCGTGCGGGGCGAGAATCCTCTCCGAGGGTGTGTGGACACCAGAGGAGGCTGGATCATGGCGGCGCGCTTCGACAAATCCGAGAGTGCCTGGATGCCGGTGCTGCCGGCGGCAGCGAAGGAAGTGATCTTCTGGTGTGCCGTGCTGGTGGCAGTGGTGAGTGGCGCCGTCCTCATCGGGCGCATGGATGAGATATTTCGGTTTCCCGATCCGGCAGTCGCCTCGACCGCCGCCGCCTCGACGACGAAGCTCGTTCCGCAGCCCTCACTCGATGCCCTTCTCGTGACAGCCGGCCAGTCGGCCCGGTGATGCGGAGCGCGAACATGCTCGATTATCTCTATGTGTTCGGACAGATCCTTTGTCTGCTCGGTCTTACCTGGGGCGCGTGGCTTGCGCTGGGTAGCTCGGAGTTGGTTGCTGCCTTGCGCGAGGCGGGGATCGGGCGGCGCGGACTGGGAAGGCGTCGTAAGCGCGGCGCCGACGTCGAGGACCCGCACGTTTCCGGTCTTGGGTACTGGCCCTAGGATCCGGCGGCGGAGTTGTCGCCCACGAAGTTCTCGAGCAGCCGAGCCACTGCCTGCGGCGCGTCGTGATGCAGCATGTGTCCGGCACCGGGCACGATCTCGTGTCGCAGATCCGCGAACGCCTGCATGCGCGCAGCGAATCCGGAGTCGTCCTCTTTCAGCCACGAGCGGATGGGGGATGCACCGCCCTCGAGCCACAGCACCGGACTGCGCACCCGACGCCAGCACGCCATCGCTTCCTCCAGTCGATACAGGACCGGACTCTTCATCTTGTGGCGCGGGTCGGCCTTGAGCACGAAGCCGCCGTCGGCGCCGGGGCGCACCCAATGCTGCGCGAGGAAGGCAGCCTGCTCGTCGGTCAGACGCGGATTGTTCTTCTGCAGACGCCAGGCGACGCGTTGCAGCGACGGGTAGTCGGCGAGCCGGGGCGGGTTGGTCTGTTCGTCGAGCCAGCGTGCATAGCGTTCCGGCGCCTCTACCGGCTGCGCCCGCTGGATGCCGAAACCCTCGAGCGACACCGCGCGGCGCACGCGGTGCGGGCGCACGCCGGCGTAGATGCAGGCCACGTTGCCGCCCAGGCTGTGGCCCACGAGGTTTGCGGTTTCGTCCGGCGCGTAGTGATCGAGCAACGCCTCCAGGTCCGCGAGATAGTCGGCGAACAGGTAACTGCCCGCGGCCCAGGCGCTCTCGCCAAAGCCGCGCCAGTCGGGGGCCAGCACGCACCAGTCGCCGTCGAAGGCGTCCACCAGAAACTGAAACGACGCCGCGACGTCCATCCATCCATGCAAGAGGAAAAGCTTCGGCGCCCGCGGATCGCCCCAGCGCTGCACGCGGTAGCGCAGCCCGCGCACATCGACGTACTCCGACGTGGCCGCCTTCATCGCGCGGGCGCGCCGGGCGCGGGTTGTGGCGGCACCGCGATTTCCCGTACGCTGCCCATCGATCCCGACCCCCGGTGCCGTACGATGTTCTTGCGTGCGTGGCTCACCGCGTTCCTCGTTCTGTGTTTCGCCGCGTCTGCGTCCGCCGCGACGCAGCGGTTCGAGCAGGGTCTGCTCTGGCGCATCGAGAAGCCCGGTGTCGCGCCAAGCTACGCCTTCGGCACTATCCACATCGACGACCCGCGCGTGCTCGACCTGCCGCCTGCCGTCACCCGCGCGTTCCGACAATCGAAGACATTCACCATGGAGATGCTGACGGACGAGACCGCTCACGGCAAGTTCAAGCGCGCGAGCCGACTTGGCGACGGCAAGGATCTACGGGCGGTGCTCGGCCCCGCGCTCTACGGCCAGGTCGCGGAGAAAATGCAGGAGCGAGGCGTGCCCGACGCCGCGACGCGCCGACTGAAGCCGTGGAGTGTGATGCTCACGCTGCTGTTGCCGCGCGAGCGGCAGGTGGTGATTCTCGACTACGCGCTCTACCAGAACGCTCAGGAGCAGAAAAAGCCGGTCCACGCGCTGGAGACGGTGGAGGAGCAGATCGAAACCTTCGACGGCATGCCGATGGACGTGCAGATCGCCTTGCTGGAAAGCGTGGTGCGGCACGAAGACGAGATTCCCGGGATGACCAAGGCAATGATCCGTGCCTATCTCGATCGCGACTTGAA
>JBDHRV010000057.1:0-20664 GCA_039807745.1 Burkholderiales bacterium | reverse complement strand
ATCGATGGCTTGAGCTTCCGTGTGCTGCGGGCCGACAGCCGCCGCCTGCACGTGCTGCGGGTCGAGCGGGTGAAGGAAGGGTAGTGTCCTATTGATCTTGAGCCGAAAGTCAATCTCGGCACGCCGAATTCGAGGCGGTGCAGCCCCACGCTTTTTTGCAACCGTCATGGCTTCGCGCAGAGTTACGACAACCCATTCCCTCTCGCCTCGGTCAGTGCGATTTCGGCGAGTCACCCAAGCTCGACCACCCCATCACCGAGTACCTCGGCCGTCGCGCCCCCGAAGTCGAGAAAGTTTCCTGGTCCAGGAACACCGTCTGGCTGGACAAGGCGCAGACCACCGGCTTCAAGGGCGTCCGCGAGGCGGTGTGGAACTTCCACATCGGCGGCTACCAGGTTTGCAAGAAGTGGCTAGATGACCGACGAAAAGCGGGCCGCAAGCTCTCGAAGGACGACATCGCCCACTACCAGAAGATCGTCGTCGCCCTCTCCGAGACCATCCGCCTGATGCAGGAGATCGACAAGGTCGTCGAGCAGCACGGCGGCTGGCCGGGGGCGTTCCAGACTGGCGAGGCCAAGGCCGCGCCCGCCAAGGTCATCCCGTTCCGCCCGCGCACCGTCGAGCCGAAGCCCGGGGAGCACTACGTCGCCTGCGTGCCGCTGGTCCCGCTCAAGGCAGCCGCGGGCGCGTTCAGCGATCCCCAGCACGTCGATGACGACGGCTTCGAGTGGGTTGCGGTCGAGTCGCGCCATGGCCTGCGCAAGGGCATGTTCGTCGCCCAGGTCGTCGGCAAGTCGATGGAGCCCGCGATTCCGGACGGCGCGTTCTGCCTCTTGCGCACCCCGGTCGAAGGCACGCGCCAGGGCAAGATCGTGCTCGTCCAGCTTCGCGACAGCACCGACCCCGAGACCGGCCAGCGGTACGCCGTCAAACGGTACGAGAGCGAAAAGGCAGGAGAGGGCGACCGCTCGCGACACGAGCGCATCACGCTCAAGCCGCTCAACCCGGACTTCGACCCGATCGTACTGACGAGCGATGGCGAAGGGGCGCTACAGGTGATCGCTGAGCTGGTTGCGGTGCTGTCGGGCGAATCGAAACATCAGGGCCCTGAAGAGTAGCTGATCGATGCCCGAGGCCGGCAAGGAAACCATTCACTATTTCGTCGATGAGGCAGGCGATCCAACGTTGTTCAACCGAAAGGGTCGCATCATCGTCAACGAAGACGGCTGTTCGAACTACTTCATTCTCGGCAAGATGGAGATCGACGAGCCGGCCGAGGTAGAGCGTGACCTCGAGGCGCTTCGGGCCGAGCTTCTGGCCGATCCGTATTTCAAGGATGTACCGTCTATGCAACCAAAGAACCGCAAGACGGCCGTTGCGTTCCACGCCAAGGATGATCTTCCCGAGATTCGCAGGGAAGTCTTCAAGCTGCTACTAAGGAAGGACCTCCGCTTTTATGCGGTGGTCCGCGACAAGCGTGATCTCGCGACCTATGTGCAGCAGCAGAACGAACGTGATGCGATCTATCGCTATCGGCAAGACGAACAGTACGACCTGCTGGTAAAGGAGCTCTTCCGCAAACTGCACCACATGGCCGACGACGTCCATATCTGTTTTGCCACGCGGGGCAACAAGTCCAGGAACGCCGCGTTCCGCGCCGCACTGGAAGAGGCGGCTAAGGCCTTCGAACGGAGTTTCGGTTTCGCCCATCCGGGGAAGAACAACGTCGTTTCAAGCACGCCGCCGAAGTGCGTCGGCTTACAAGCCTGGATTATTACCTGTGGGCACTGCAACGGTTCTATGAGCGCCGCGAGGAACGGTTTCTGGAATTGATCTGGCCGCAAGTCGGCGAGATCCACGACCTGGATCGGGTGGAGGATGGGAAGCGGGGGGTCTTCTTCACAAAAAGAAAGCCGCTCAACTTGGCGGCTTTCGAGGAATAGGAAGGCCGGGGATATAGGGCCTACGCATCGAGATCCGCAGGCCACACGACATGGAGTCGAATTTTGTCCCTAGCCAAGGACACAGGATACGGTAGACCATCCGCAACGTCCATCTCCGCGTGCAACCCCCCGAAGATTTCCTAATGCCCGGCGCGACCCGCAAGTCGCGCTTGCCTGCGTTCCGTGATCTCGCCCTCGCCTTTGGCATCGGGGCGGTCACGGTTGCCGGCTTCGCGCCGCTCTATCTCTTCCCCCTGCCGGTCCTGACGCTGGCCGTTCTCATCGGTCTGTGCGAGCGAACAACGAAACATGCCGCGCGCTTCCTGCTCGGCCTCTCGTGGGGGCTCGGCTGTTTCCTGGGCGGCGTGTCGTGGGTCTACGTGAGCCTGCACGATTTCGGCGCGATGCCGGCACCGCTCGCGGCGCTCGCTGCATTTCTCCTGTGCGTGCTGCTGGCGCTGTGTCCCGGGCTCGCGTGTCTCGCCGCGGGGGTTGTCGGCAGGACCACGATCACCCGCGCGCTGCTCGCTTTCCCCGCCATGTGGGCACTCTCCGAGTGGATCCGCGGCTGGTACTTCACGGGGTTTCCATGGCTCGCCATCGGCTACTCGCAAGCGCCGGCGAGCCCGCTCGCGGGATTCGCGCCGGTGCTCGGCGTCTACGGCGTCTCGCTCGCCACCACTCTGTCCGCGGGACTCGTCTATCTTGCCTGGCGCCTGCGCCGGAGCCGCCAGGCGCTCGCCGCGATCGCCGGGCTCGCCGTGCTCTGGAGCGGCGGCGCGACGCTCAAATCGCACGAGTGGACCCGTCCACTCGGCGAGCCGGTGAGCGTGAGCCTGATCCAGGGCAACATCCCGCAGGAGATGAAGTGGCGCGAGGACCAGGTGCGCGCGACGCTCGACACGTATCTGCGCCTCATAGAATCCACCGACAGCCGCCTCATCGTGCTGCCGGAAACCGCGCTGCCGCTCTACCTCCAGGACATCCCGCCGGACTACCTCGCGCGCATCGCGGCACACGCGAGCGCAAAGGGCGCCGACGTGCTCATCGGTCTGCCCGAGTATGGGGCCGGCAAGGACGAGTACTTCAACAGCGTGATCTCGTTCGGCACATCGCCGCAGCAGACGTATCGCAAACACCACCTCGTGCCGTTCGGCGAGTTCGTGCCGCTGAAATCGCTGTTCGGCTGGTTCGTCGAGACGGTCGCGATTCCGCTGCTCGACTTCTCGCGCGGCGCGCTGGGTCAGCAACCGCTCGCGGTCGCCGGGCAGAAGGTGGCGGTGAACATCTGCTACGAGGATCTCTTCGGCGAGGAGATCATCCGCCAGCTGCCGGAGGCGACTCTGCTCGTGAACGCGAGCAACGTCGCGTGGTTCGGCGATTCGCTCGCGCCCGCGCAGCACCTGCAGATCAGCCAGATGCGCGCACTCGAAACCGGACGGCCCATGCTGCGCGCCACCAACACGGGCATGACAGCGGCGATCGATCCCCGTGGTCGCATCCAGGCGATCGCCAAACCCTTTACCGAGGCGATCGTGCGGACCGAGGTGCAGGGCTACACCGGCGCGACACCCTTCGTGCGCATCGGCAACTACGGCGTGCTCGTGCTGTGCGGGGTGGTGCTCGCGGCAGCGCTGGTTGCGCGCTCGAAAGCGGCCCCTTTGCCCCGGTTGCCGTGAGGCCGGTAGAATCGCGCCTTCCCTTCCCGGCTCTACCGCGATGCTTACCTTTCAGCAGATCATCCTGCGCCTGCAAGACTTCTGGGACCGGCAGGGCTGCGCCCTGCTCCAGCCTTACGACATGGAGATGGGCGCGGGCACGTTCCACACCGCGACGTTTCTGCGCGCGATCGGGCCCGAACCGTGGCGCGCTGCCTACGTACAGCCTTCGCGGCGGCCCAAGGACGGCCGCTACGGCGAGAACCCGAACCGACTCCAGCACTATTATCAGTATCAGGTGGTGTTGAAGCCCTCGCCGCCGAAGATCCAGGATCTCTATCTCGAGTCGCTCGAAGTGCTCGGCATCGACCCGCAGGTGAACGACATCCGCTTCGTCGAGGACGACTGGGAATCGCCGACGCTCGGCGCGTGGGGGCTCGGCTGGGAGGTGTGGCTGAACGGAATGGAAGTGACCCAGTTCACTTATTTCCAGGAAGTCGGCAGCCTCGCGTGCCGGCCGGTGCTGGGCGAGATTACCTACGGGCTGGAGCGGCTCGCCATGTACCTGCAGGGGGTGGAGAACGTGTTCGACCTCGTCTGGACCGGGGACCTCACCTATCGCGACGTCTATCACCAGAACGAAGTGGAGCAGTCGACCTACAACTTCGAGCAGAGCAACGTGCCGCTCCTCTTCCGGCAGTTCAACGAGTACGAGGCGGAGGCGAAGCGGCTGATCGAGTCGGGCCTCGCGCTGCCCGGTTACGAGATGGTCCTGAAGTGCTCCCACACCTTCAACCTGCTCGACGCCCGCGGCGCGATCTCGGTGACGGAGCGCGCGGCCTACATCGGTCGCGTGCGTGCTCTGGCACGTCTCGTCGCGCAGGCGTACTACGACTCGCGCGAGCGCCTCGGCTTTCCGATGTGCGCGCCGGTCGCGGCGGCGGCTTGAACCATGAGTGACACCCTGCTGATCGAGCTCCTGACCGAGGAGCTGCCGCCCAAATCGCTTTCGGAGTTGAGTGAAGCCTTCGCAGCCGGCGTTCACCGTCGGCTGCTGAGCGATGGATTTCTGCTCGATGGCAGCACGGTCGAAGCCGCGGCAACCCCGCGCCGCCTTGCCGCGATCATAACGCGCGTCCTCGATTGCCAGCCCGAGCGCGCGATCGAGCGCAAGGGTCCCGCCGTCGCCTCCGGACTCGATGCGAAGGGCAAGCCCACCCAGGCGCTGCTCGGCTTCGCGCGCTCCTGCGGCGTGCCGACCGAAGCGCTCGAACGCCACCCCGACGGCAAGTCGGAGTATTTCGTCTTCCGTTCAACAAAGCCCGGGGAGCCGCTCGATCGGCATCTCGAGCGGATGGTCCTGGAGAGCATCAAGGCCCTGCCAATCCCGAAGCTGATGCGCTGGGGCGACTCGGACGCGGAGTTCGCGCGGCCGGTGCATGGCCTCGTGATGCTGCACGGCGGCCGTGTCGTCCCTGGCAGGGTGCTCGGACAGGAGAGCGGCAATCGCACGTTGGGTCACCGTTTCATGGGGCGGCGCGAGCTCGTGTTGCGCCATGCCACGGAGTACGAGAGTCGGCTGGAGAAGGAAGGCAAGGTCATCACGAGCTTCGGCCTGCGGCGCGCTTCGATCGAGCAGCAGCTCACGGACCGAGCGCAAGCGCTCGGCGCGCATCTGAAGCTCGAGGGACGCGCTGCGTTGCTGGACGAGGTGACGGCGCTCACCGAGTATCCCGTCGTCTACGTCGGGCAGTTCGATCCGGAGTTCCTGTCCGTGCCTCAGGAATGCCTCATCCTCACCATGCAGCAGAACCAGAAGTACTTCCCGCTGTTCGACGGGCAGGGAAAGCTGCTGCCGAAGTTCCTGATCGTCAGCAACATGGAGGTCGAGGATCCGTCCGCGATCGTCGACGGCAATCAGCGCGTGGTGCGGCCCCGCCTCGCCGATGCGAGGTTCTTTTTCGATCAGGATCGCAAGCAGAAGCTCGCTGCCCGGGTGCAGCGGCTTGGCGACATCGTCTTCCACAACAGGCTCGGCAGCCAGCTCGACCGCGTGCAGCGGATCACCCGGACCGCCTCCGCCATCGCCGACCGGCTCGGCGCCAACGCCGGTCACGCGGAGCGCGCCGCGCATCTGTGCAAGGCCGATCTCCTGACCGGCATGGTCGGGGAGTTCCCCGAGCTGCAGGGCATCATGGGGACGCATTACGCCCGTCACGATGGCGAGCCGGAGCCGGTGGCACTCGCGATCGAGGCGCACTACCACCCGCGCTTCGCAAACGACACACTGCCCGATGACAACGTCGCGGCGGCCGTCGCGCTCGCGGACAAGCTCGATACCCTGGTCGGCATCTTCGGCATCGGACTGGGTCCCACCGGCGACAAGGATCCTTTCGCCCTGCGCCGCCACGCGCTCGGCGTGCTGCGCATCCTGTTCGAGAAGGCGCTGCCGCTGGACCTCCTGGAGCTGCTGACACTGACGAAGAGCCAGTACGCCCCCGAGGTGGTAGCGGACAGCGTCGTGGTGGACGTCCACCAGTTCATGCTGGAGCGGCTGCGCAACTACCTTCCGGAACGAGGCTTCACGGCCGCGGAGATCGACGCCGTGGCGAGTCAGCACCCGACCCGCATCGACCTCGTGCTGCCGCGCCTCACGGCCGTCAAGAGCTTCCGCGGCCTGGCGGAAGCGCAGAGCCTAGCCATCGCGAACAAGCGCATCCGCAACATCCTGCGCAAGACGGACGCGCCGCACGGCCGCGCGGACCTCGCCCTGCTCGTCGAGCCGGCCGAGAAGACGCTCTTCGATACGCTGACCGGGCTCGAGCCCAAGGTGGCGAGCCTGATCGCGAACGAGGACTACGACGCTGCGCTCAGGCTCCTCGCGACCGCCCGCGAGCCCGTCGATCGTTTCTTCGACGAGGTGCTGGTGATGTGCGACGAGCCCCTCGTCCGCAGCAACCGACTGGCGCTGCTGAAGCAGCTCGGTGCGCTCATGAACCAGGTGGCGGACATCTCGAAGCTCGCGGTGTAAGAAGAGCGAGGGCAAGGGCGGAAGCGAGCAGGGTACAATCAGTTCGGCTTCAACCGTTCCCACGTGTCACATGAAGATCGTCATCCTCGACCGCGACGGGGTCATCAACTTCGACAGCGCCCAGTTCATCAAGTCGCCGGCGGAGTGGAAACCCATCGCCGGCAGCCTGGAAGCGATCGCACGCCTCAACCAGGCCGGCTTCCGGGTCGTGGTGGCGTCGAACCAGTCGGGTGTGGGGCGGGGATTGCTCGACATGAGCACGCTGAACGAGATCAACGGCAAGATGCACAAGGCGCTTGCCCTGGTCGGCGGGCGCATCGACGCGGTGTTCTACTGCCCGCACGCCAGCGACGCCGACTGCGAGTGTCGCAAGCCGAAGCCGGGCATGCTGCATGAGATCGCGAAGCGCTTCAATGTCGATCTGGCGGGGGTGGCGAGCGTCGGCGACTCGCTGCGCGACCTCGAGGCCGCGGTCGCCGTGGGTGCACGTCCGTTCCTGGTCCTGACGGGCAAGGGCGCGAAGACGGCGGAGACCGGCGGATTGCCGCAAGGTACCGTCGTCGTCGAGAATCTCGCCCGGGCGGTGGATTTCATTCTCGCAGCATGAGGCAGATCTCCGCCGTCCTCCGTTCGAGCCTCTATCTGCTGCTGCAGGCGATCATCACCCCGCCCTACGCGCTCGCCGTGCTCGCGACGTTCCCGCTGCCGCCGCTCTCCCGCTATCACTTCATCAGCTACTGGGCGAAGACCATGGTCTGGCTCGCCCGCGTGGTGCTGGGGATAAGATTCGACGTCACCGGCCGCGAGAACATTCCCGGCGCGCCATCCATCATCATGTCGAAGCACCAGTCCGCCTGGGAGACGATGGTGCTGCAGGTGCTGTTTCCGCCCCACGTGTACGTAATCAAGCGCGAGCTGCTGCGCATCCCGTTCTTCGGCTGGGCCCTGGCCCTGATGTCCCCGATCGCCATCGACCGCGGCGCCGGCATGCGCAGCATCAAGGACACCTTGCGCCAGGGACGCGAGCGGCTCGCGCAGGGCTTTTCCGTCGTCATCTTCCCGGAGGGTACGCGCGTGGCGCCCGGCGAGCGCGGGAAGTATCAGACCGGTGGCGCTTGGCTCGCCTGCAAGACGGCCGCGCCGGTAGTGCCGATCGCCCACAACGCTGGCGAGCTCTGGGGCCGCAACGCGCTGATCCGGTATCCGGGCCTCATCACCGTCGTGATCGGCGCGCCCATCGACACGAAAGGGCTCGAACCCGAGGCGCTCACGCGCCGCGTCGAGGCGTGGATCGAGGGCGAGATGGCGCGCATCGACGGCACGGCAGCGGACGCCGCGTGAAGCCGCCCGACCGTATCGAGGAGAGTCGGACCGTGCGCCTGGGCGACGCCGAGGTGGCCTTCCGCCTGCGGCGCAGTGCCCGGCGCCGCAGTGTCAGCCTGCATATCGACGAGCGCGGCCTGACGGTGAGCGTTCCGTGGCGCTGCCCGGAGCAGCGCGTCCTGAGCGCGCTGCGCGAAGCCGAACAGTGGGTACTGAAGCGCCTCGCAGCGTGGACCCGTCAGCTTCCCGCCCCGTTGACCTGGCGCACTGGCGAGACGTTGCAGTATCTCGGCCGCCCCCTGACGCTGGAAATCGCGCTCTCCGCGGGTCGACCGCGCGCGGCCCGGCTGCACGACCGGCTGCTCGTCACCGTACCGGACCCCTCCGATACGCCGAGCGTGCAGAAGCTCGGCGTGAAGTGGCTGCGCGCCGCCGCGCTGGAAGTATTCACCGAGCATGCGGCGCGTCTAGCCCCGGGCATGGGCGTCGCGGCGCCGCGGATCTTTCTCTCGAGCGCCCGCACCCGCTGGGGGAGCTGCAACAGCGACGGCTCGATCCGCCTGAACTGGCGACTGGTCCAGGCGCACGAGGCGCTGATCGAGTACGTGGTCGTCCACGAGCTCGCCCATTTTCACGAGATGAACCACGGTCCGCGGTTCTGGGGTCACGTGGGGCGGGTGTGTCCGGATCACCGGGCGCGGCGCGCGGAGCTGAACGAGGTCGGACGTCGCCTGCTGCTCATGCCGGTACCCTGAGGCGACCAGGCACCCCCGTATAATTCCGCCATGCGCCGCCTCGCCTGCCTCATCGCCCTCCTCCTCTGCGCACAAGGCTGCGGCATCAAGGGTCCGCTCTACATCGAGACGCCCGACCAAAGAAAAAAGGCGGAGGAGCGCCGCGAGCGGCGCGAGGCGGCCAAGCAGCGCGACCAGCAGCAGGGCGCTGCGCCGGCGGCGGCCCGGTCAGCAGCGCAAACGCCGCCACCGGCGGCCAGCACGACCGATTCCGAGCGCACCCCCGCACCGGAGCTCACCGTCACCGACGAGCCGTTCGGATTGTCGGCACCACCGCAGTGACGACTGCTCAGGTGGGTCAGTTCAGCTATCGCGACGGCGTACTCTGCGCTGAATCGGTTTCACTCCCGACCATTGCGCAGGCGGTCGGTACGCCATGCTTCGTGTATTCACGCGCCGCGCTGACTGACGCCTTCGAGGCGTACTCGAATGCCTTCGCGGACACCCGCACCCTCGTCTGCTACGCCGCGAAGGCGAACAGCAACCTCGCCATACTCGATCTCTTCGCGCGGCTCGGCAGCGGCTTCGACATCGTCTCCGGCGGCGAACTCGCGCGTGTGCTGGCAGCGGGCGGATCGCCGGCGCGCGTCGTTTTTTCCGGCGTCGGCAAGAGCGAGGCGGAAATGCGCTTCGCGCTCGAGCACGACATCCTCTGCTTCAACGTCGAATCGGCGTCCGAGCTCGAGCGCCTGAATCGGGTCGCAGCAGCGATGGGCAAGGTTGCGCCCGTGTCCTTTCGCGTCAATCCGGACGTCGATCCCGGGACGCACCCGTACATCTCCACCGGGCTCAAGGAAAGCAAGTTCGGGGTGGCGCACGGGGATGCCTTCGGGCTCTATCTGCGCGCGCGCGACCTCGCGCACGTGCGCACCGTCGGCCTCGACTGCCACATCGGGTCGCAGATCACCGAACTGTCGCCCTACGTGGATGCGCTCGACCGCATGCTCGATCTCCTCGTGCGACTGGCAGCGGCCGGGATAACTCTCGAGCACATCGACCTGGGCGGCGGCATCGGCATCCGCTACCAGGACGAGCAGCCGCTCGCGCTGCCGGACTATGCGCGCGCCATCGGTGAGCGGATGGCCGGGCGGCGCGAACGGCTGGTTCTGGAGCCCGGCCGGTCCCTGGTCGGCAACGGTGGCCTGCTGCTCACACGCATCGAGTATCTGAAGCACGGCGCGGGAAAGCACTTTGCCGTGGTCGACGCCGCGATGAACGACTTGATGCGGCCGGCCCTCTACGACGCGTATCACGCCGTGCTGCCGGTCGCCGAGCAATCCAGCGCCGCACCGAACATCTACGACGTGGTCGGGCCGATATGCGAGAGCGGCGACTTCCTGGCGCGCGAGCGCCGCCTCGCGGTGGCCGAGGGCGACCTGATCGCGATCATGTCGGCCGGGGCCTACGGCATGAGCATGAGCTCGAACTACAACACCCGTCCGCGCGCCGCGGAAGTGATGGCAGACGGCGCCGCCTGGGCCTTGATCCGGGATCGCGAGACGATTGCCGACCTCTTCGCGCACGAGCATCTGCTGCCGTAGCGGATACGCCATCGGCGTCCTGGTGGCGATCGACGCCACTTTCCGCGACGGAATCGTGGCGAAATTGTTGTGCCCGCATTGCATACGTGCCTAAAATCCGATTGGCGCGGTATGTCGGCGCGTTTTCGATGATACGCGCATGCGCTACGGGCTGCCTGAGAGCTTTCATGGGTGGCGCACGAAGTTGGGTTCCCTCGGAGGACCAGACCAAATGGAGACATTGATGGCAGAGCCAGGAGCGAAAAAAACCGCGGTACGGAAGCCTGCAGCGAAAAAGGCCACGGCGCGGAAACCGGCAGCGAAGAAGGCTGCGGGCACGGTCCGCAAGGCGGCGGCCAAGAAAGTGTTGAAGAAGGTCGCCAGGAAGCCGGTAGCGAAAAAGGCGGCAGCGCCTGCAAAGAAGGCGGCAGCCAAGAAACCAGCGCGCAAGACTGTCGTGAAGAAGGCCGCCAGCACAGCCAGGAAGTCAGTCGCAAAGAAAGCGGCGCCTGCCAAGAAGGCAGCCGCGAAGACGCCAGCGCGCAAGACTGTAGCGAAGAAACCCGCCGCCGCCCGGAAAGCGGTCGCGAAGAAGGCAGTGACCAAGGCTGCCCCGCGCAAGGCCAACGGCGCAGCGAAGAAGAGCGCCGCGACCAGGATCACCACCCGGCGCCGCACGACGGCAAAGAAGACTGTCGCAAAGGTCGCGCGTCGGCCGCGCGCCACTGCAGGCGCCTGAAGGAGGAGTCTTCCCCTTACCCCGCCCCCGGGGCGTCAGCGCCTCGGGGGTTTTTGTTGTTTCCGTCGCCTGCGCCGCCCGGTTGCCGACCCGTGTCACGCCGTGCAAGATTCGGTACGCGCACGTGCGCTGGCTCGTTCTGACCGAGATCGCCTCCATATTCTTCCATGACGTTGCCGCTTCGCATCGCGTCGGTCGTGCTACCGCTGCTGACGCTCGCGGCACTCGGCGGTTGTAGCGAACCGTCCGGGCCCCAGCGCACCACGGCACCGCCCGCGACCCTCATCACCGTGGTCCAGGCAACCGTTGCTCCGCTCGACGTGGTCGAGCGCGCGGTCGGGCGCCTCGAAAGCGTGGTCGATCCCAAGGTGGCGGCCGAGGTGCCTGGGCGCGTCACCGAAGTGCGGGCGCGCGCCGGCAAGGACGTGAAGGCGGGCGAGGTGATGGCGCGCATCGACAGCCGCGATCTCGATCTGTCGCGCAGCGTCACGCAGGCGGAGATCAACCGCATCGAGGCCCTGCTCGCCAATCAGCAGCGGATCGTCGCACGCAACGAGCAACTGGTCGGCAAGGGGTTCGTGTCCCAGAACGTGGTCGAGGACTCCATCGCGCAGTCGAAGGCGCTGCGCGAGCAGCTCGAAGGGGCGCGCGCGCAGCTCGCGATCACCGAACGCAACCTCTCGAAGACGCGCGTGATCGCTCCGGTGGATGCGCGCGTCCAGACGCAGATCGTGGCGCCTGGGGATTACGTGAAAGTCGGCGACGCCATGTTCGAGATCGTCTCGTTGAAGCGCCTGCGCGCGCACGTGCCGTTTCCCGAGACTGCGGCAGCACGGGTGAGAATCGGTCTTCCGGTGCGTCTCACCACGCCGACCGCGCCGGGCGAGACCGTCACCGGCACCGTGAGCGACATCAAGCCGGTGGTAGGTGCGAGCAGCCGCGCGGTCGAGGCCCTGGTGCGCTTCGACAATCCCGGCAACTGGCAGCCGGGGGCGAGCGTGAACGCCGAGGTCGTCATCGCCGCGCGTCCGAAAGCCGTGCTCGTGCCCGAGACGAGCGTCGTGATGCGACCAGCCGGCAAGGTCGTGTACTTGATCGAAGACGGCAAGGCGCGGGCGCGCGTCGTCGAGACCGGTGTGCGCAGCGCCGGCCAGATCGAGGTGACGAAGGGCCTGACGGGCGGCGAGACCGTCGCACGCGACGGCGCCGGCTTCCTGACCGACGGCGCTAGCGTGAAGGTGAAGGAGACGTCCTCGCAGTGAACCTGCCCGAGCTCTCGATCAGGCGCCACGTGCTGGCGTTCATGCTAAGCGGCGTGCTCGTGCTGTTCGGCATCATCAGTTACACGCGCATCGGCATGGACCGGTACCCGTACATCGAATTCCCGGTCATCTCGATCACCACCACTCAGAAGGGTGCCAACCCGGACATCGTCGATGCCAGCATCACCAACATCATCGAGACGTCCGTCAACAGCGTGCCGGGCATCGAGCACATCCAGTCGACGTCCTCGCCCGGCGTGTCGAGCATCAACGTCACGTTCGACCTCGACAAGGACATCGACATTGCGTTCAACGAGGTCCAGGCGAAGGTCAACCAGGTGCTGCGGCGCCTGCCGCAGGAAGCCGACCCACCGGTGGTCGCGAAGGTCGAGACCAACGCGCTGCCCATCATGTGGCTCGCGCTGCAGGGCGACCGCACCCAGCAGCAGCTGAACCAGTACGCCGTCAACGTGGTGAAGAAGCGCCTGGAGACCATCGACGGCGTCGGCGAGGTGCGGCTCGGCGGACGGCGCGACCGCACCATCCGCGTCAACCTGCTGCCCGAAAAGATGACCGCATTCGGCGTCACGACGCAGGACCTGCTCGACGCATTCGGCCGCGAGCACATCCAGCTGCCCGGCGGATTCGTGGTGGGCGAGCGCACGGAGAGCCTGGTCAAGCTCGACCTCGAGTTTCACCGGCCCGAGGAGCTCGAGCAGATGATCGTCGCGTACCGGGACGGTGCGCCGGTACGGCTCGGTGACGTGGCGCAGATCGAGGACGGTCTCTCGGACTACCGCCAGCTCGCGCGTTTCAACCGCAAGCCTACCATCGGCATCGGCATCGTGAAGGTGGCGAACACCAATACCGTCGAGATCATAGACGACGTGAAGGCGCGGCTGGCGACGGAGATCGTCCCCCAGCTCCCGCCCGGCATGATGCTGTCGATCGTGTCGAACGATGCGCTCTTCATCCACGAGATCATCGGCGCGCTGAAGCAGCATCTGGTCGAGGGAACGCTGCTGGCATCGCTGGTGGTCTGGCTGTTCCTGCGCAGCGTTCGCTCCACCCTCATCATCGCGACGGCGATTCCCGTGTCGCTGCTGGGTTCGATCGCCGTGATGTATTTCTCCGGCTACACGTTCAACTCGATCACGATGCTGGCGCTGCTGCTGCTGATCGGCGTGGTGGTGGACGACGCGATCGTCGTGCTCGAGAACATCTTCCGCCACCGTGAGCAGCTCGATCCCGACCCCGTCAGCGCGGCGATCAACGGTTCGAACGAAGTGGTGTTCGCCGTCATCGCCGCCACGCTGTCGCTGGTCTGCATCTTCGCGCCGGTGATCTTCCTGGGCGGCATCGTGGGTCAGTTCTTCAAGTCGTTCGCGGTGGTCGTGACCTTCGGTGTGCTCGTGTCCCTGCTGGTGTCGCTCACGCTGACGCCGATGCTCTGCTCGCGCTATCTCAAGGTGGCGCGGCAGCACGGCACACTCTATTACATGCTGGAGCGGGTTTTCGCCGGTCTCGATCACGGCTATCGACGTCTGCTCGCCCACGCGCTCGATCACCGCTGGCTGGTGGTGCTGATCACGATACTGGTGGTGCTGTCGACCGGCTGGTTCTTCCAGCGACTCGGCAAGGCGCTGACACCCGACCAGGACGAGGGGCGCTTCATCATCAACATGCGCACGCCGCTCGGGGCCAGCATCGACTATACGAACGACCGCCTGCAGCAGGCCGAGGCGATTCTGCAGGCGCATCCGGAGATCGTCACCGAGTTCGCCGCGATCGGCTTCGGCAATGCCGGACAGGTCAACCAGGGCTTCGTGGTCGTGCGCATGGCGCCGCGGGAAGCGCGCACCATGAGTCAGCAGGCGTCAATCGCCATGCTGCGCCGCGAATTCGCCGAGATTCCTGGCGCGCTGATCTTTGCGGCGCCCTACCCGATCGTCGGCGGGCAGCGCGGCGAGCCGCTGCAATTCGTCCTGGCGGGACAAGTGCTGGACGAAGTCGGCCGGCTCGCGAACGAACTGCAGCAGCGCTTCGCGGGAGAACCGGGGCTCGGCCGCATGGACCTCGATCTGCAGCTCGATCTGCCGCAGATCACCCTGCAACCGGACCGGACGCGCATCGCGGATGCGGGACTCACGACGCAGGAAGTCGCGCTCGCCCTCAACATCCTGACCGGCGGGCTGGACGTGGCCAAGTACAACGACGTGCCGGGCGATGGCCAGCGCTACGACATCCGGTTGAAGGGCCGCGACGGGGAGTTTCTGACTCCGGCCGATCTGTCGAAGATCTATCTGCGGAACAAGAAGGGCGATCTCGTGCGCCTCGACACGGTTACGGCGATGGCGGAAGGCATGGGGCCGGCCGTGATCGGCCGCTTCGACCTGCAGTATGCGGCCACCTTCCGCAGCTCGCCGACGATCCCCCTCGGCGAAGCGGTGGAAAAAGTAAAGCAGGCCGCGGCGGAATCGTTACCGCTCGGCTACACCATCCGATTCGTCGGCCAGGCGGAGGAACTCGGCAAGACCGTCAAATACATGGCCTTCGCCTTCGGGCTCGCGCTCGTGCTCCTGTACATGGTGCTCGCGAGCCAGTTCAACTCGTTCCTGCAGCCCTTCATCGTAATGCTCGCCCAGCCGCTCGCAATCACCGGCGGTGTCATGGCGCTCTGGTCGACGGGGCACACCCTCAACATCTATTCGATGATCGGGCTGGTGCTCCTGATCGGCCTGGTGGCGAAGAACTCGATCCTGCTGGTCGACCTCACCAACCAGCGCCGCGCGCAAGGCATGAGCGCGGACGCTGCGCTGCGCGATGCCTGCCCGGTCCGGATGCGGCCCGTGCTGATGACTTCGCTCACCATCATCCTCGCCCTGCTGCCGGCAGCACTCGGTCTGGGCGCCGGCGCCGAGACCAACGGGCCGATGGCGGTGGCGGTGATCGGCGGCATGATCTCGTCCACGTTGCTCACGCTCGTGGTCGTGCCGGCGGTCTATTCGCTGGTCGAGTGCCGGCGGGAGGCGCGGGCGATCCCGGCAACCGTATCGTAGTCGCCGTTCGACGCGGAACGAATGGCCGAAATTTTGCTCACAGCGAGAGGTACGGGCCAGTTCTCTCGAGCGGGTGATGCGATGGATTTCGGCGTATTCGTCTGGGAAGGTGTTCGGTTCCTGATTACCGCGGCACTGATCGTCGCCGTCGCCTATCTGCCGATCCTGCTGATGCTGCGCAAGCACCTCGCGCTGCTCGACGATCCGGCCAATCTCCTCCGTCACGGCGTCATCGTGCGCCGCTGCGACGCGCTCGACAGTGTCGCCGAAATCATCGGGCGCTATCGGGGCTCCGACATCTACCGCTACGTCACCTTCAAGGGCATGCGCTACGACTTCGAACGCGTAGTCCCTGCACCGCGACTGTTCCAGGTCGGTCCGAAAGAGCTTTTCGTCGAACCCGGCATCGTCTACGTCGCCCAGGCCTAGCAGGGCCTAGCAGGCGGCAACTCAGCGCTGGCGCTTTCGCAGCGCGTGGCGCAGAAACCTGAGCGACGGGCTGTGTCCGCTTTGCAGGCTGCACAGGTGAAAGCGGGACGGCTGAAATAGCCGGGCCGGCTCGTACAGCGTAAACCGCGCGGCGAACGCGTCGGCCACGAAGAACGCGTTCACACCGGAGACGTTGCAGGTCACGAGTGTATACCCCAGCGGCGCCAAGGCAGACGCGAACGCCGCCAGGGATGCACCGTGATAATCGTCGCCGCTCCACACGTGGCCGGGATCGTACTCGACCGAAACTTCCAGCGGTGGCGGGAACTTCGCGTTGTACTCGACGCAGATGACCCGTGGTCGAAACACCCCCAGCGCCGCCTGCAGCACCGGCAGATCGTTGCCGTCGATATCCAGCGAGAAGAAGTCGATGTCCCGCGTGCCGAGGCGTTCGAGCCACTGCGCGGCGAGGCTCGGTACGTTTTCCCGCGTCACGAACGCCTGCTCGGCGATGAGGTCGGGCGATGGCCCGACTTCCGAGTGGACGAACGCGATCCGGTCCCCCCTGCCGTCTACCCAGACCCCGCGCCAGCCTCGGAGCAGCAGCGCATGGGTATTGTTCTCCGTGCCGTTGCCGGAGCCGATCTCGATGAAGGTCTTGCCGCCGCCGATGCGCTCGAAGATGGCAGCGATGATGCCGTCCTCGTCCGTCTGCGAGTAGACCTTGTAGCCCGCGAGGAGCAGGTTGTCGGGCATGTCGCGCCGGATCTCGGCACGGACGCGCGCGATTTCCTGGGACAGCGCAGACTGCTGGAGGATGGGATCGGTGACATGCTTCGGAAAGAGCTTGCGGAAAACCTTGGCCATGGGCTGCGCGGGTAGGAAGGTGGCAAACGTCGGCGACAGCGCGACATTCTAGCCCGGATGTTTCCGTCGGTCGCGCCGAGCGATTCGCACCGCCCGCACGATCAGTGGCGAATGCAGATCTTCCCGAAGTGCTGCCCGCGAGCGAGGTGGTCGAGCGCCTCGCGCAGTTCCTCGAATCGGAACACGCGGTCGATCACCGGACGCAGACCGTGCAGCGCGATGGCGCGCGCCATCGCCTCGAAGTCGTCGCGACTGCCGACCGTGATGCCCTGCAGCCGGACGTGGCGGGTGACGATCGGGCCGAGCCTCGCGTCCAGCGTGCCGCCCGACAGCACGCCGATCATGCTGATCGTCCCGCCGACGCGAACGGCGCGCAGCGACTGGGAGAGGGTCTGCTGTCCGCCGACCTCGACCACGTGGTCGACGCCGTCGCCCCCCGCGATCTCGCGCGCGCGCCGTCCCCACTCGGCGGTGGTGCGGTAGTTGATCACCTCGTCGGCGCCCATCGCGCGGGCGCGCTCGAGTTTTTCATCGCTCGAGGACGTGACGATGGTCTGGGCGCCGAGCACCTTCGCGAACTGCAGAGCAAAGAGCGACACCCCGCCAGTGCCCTGCACGAGGACCTTGTCGCCAGCCTTCACCCGCCCTTCCGTCACCAGCGCACGCCAGGCCGTCACGGCCGCGCAGGGAAGGCTCGCCGCCTCGACGTCGCTGAGATGGTCCGGCACCCGCGCCACGCACGCTTCCGGAAGCACCATGTACTCGGCCATGGTGCCGTCGACCTCGCAGCCGAGGCTCGCCGACAGCCGCTCCACGGTGGGATCGCCGCACAACCAGCTCTGATAGGCAATCGGGCACACCCGGTCGCCGGCGGCAACTCGCGTCACACCATCGCCCACCGCGTCGACAACGCCGACACCGTCGCCCAGCAGCACGAGCGGGAGTATCTGCTGTCTCGATCCATATCCGCGCACGGGCACCAACAGATCGCGGTAGTTGAGCGCCGACGCCCGCATCGCAAGGCGTACTTGCCCCCGGGCGGGCATCGGGTCGGGACGCGTACCCAGACGCAGGTTGTCCATCGACCACGCCGCCTCGACCTGGAATACGCGCATACGGCGACTCACCGCAAGGCCCGGTCGGGCCGCCCCGCGAAGCGCGTCTCACCGACCGCGATGAAGCGGGTCACCTCCTCCAGGACCGGGGCGCGGCCCTGGTAGGGTCTCGCCAGCACCCCTACGAGGCTGGCATGGCCGAGCTCGGGATAGCCGACCTCCGACACACGTCCGCCGACCGCGCGAATGCGCCGCGCGAGACGCTTGGAGTGCTCCGGCAGCACGGTCGTGTCCTGCTCGCCATACAACACCAGTGCGCGCGGCGAGTCGGCCTCGACGAAGTTCGACGGCTGGGCGGCCGGCAGATCTGGCGCGGCGCCGAAGACGTTCTCCAGGGTAATGCTGGTGGAGGGCCGGATGTCGTAGGGTCCGGCCAGACCGATGAAGCCGAGCACATCGGCATGGCGGCCGCCCGCGGCCTCGACGTAATGGGCATCGAACGCGATCATCGCGGCATTGTACGCGCCGGCGGAGTGTCCCATCACGAAGATGCGGCGTGGATCGCCACCGAAGCGCGCGATCTCCTGCTGCGTCCAGCTTACGGCCGCGCCGGCGTCGTCGAGAAACGATGGAAACCGTACCTCCGGGTACAGCCGGTAGTCCGGAATCACGACGACGAAACCCTTCGAGGTCAACGCCTCGGCGACGAACTTGTAGTCGGCGCGCCGTCCGCGCTGCCACGCGCCGCCATAGAAGAAGACCACCACCGGCACCGGCTCACGCAGATTCCTCGGCGCGTAAACGTCCAGCTTCTGCCGCGGATGGGTGCCGAAGGCGTGATTGCGGCTGGCGGTAAATCCCTCGTCCGAAATACTGGCGTTGAGCGCCGCCAGCGGCGAGCACCCGGCGATCAGCAGGGCAATGGCGAAGAGGACGAACCCGCCAACGAGGTATCGGCGCATAACAAGATCGACGCGAACCGCCATCTGACCCTTCAGATCAGGAAAAGTGTCGCGAGCCCGAGGAAGATGAAGAACCCACCGCTGTCCGTGAGCGCCGTAATCAT
The DNA here is from genome assembly GCA_039807745.1 of Burkholderiales bacterium. GTDB lineage: Bacteria > Pseudomonadota > Gammaproteobacteria > Burkholderiales > JAEUMW01 > JAEUMW01. The sequence continues at coordinate 1,918 of JBDHRV010000057.1, read as the reverse complement.
CACGCTCGACCCGACCGCGGGGTCTCGTCCGAGCTTGTACATGACGAAAGGAATGGTGACACCGGCGAGCGCGGCAAGCATCAGGTTCAGGGTCATCGCGGCCATCATCACCATGCCGAGCGCGAAATTGTTGTAGAGCAGAAACGCGACCACGCCGAGGATGGTTCCCCACAGGAGTCCGTTGACGAGCGCGATCAGCAGCTCCTTGCCAAACAGCTTGCGGGCGTTGCCGCCGGTGATCTGCCCCAGGGCCAGCGCGCGGACGATCATCGTGATGGTCTGATTCCCCGAGTTGCCGCCGATGCCCGCCACGATCGGCATCAGCGCTGCCAGCGCGACGATCTTCTCGATGGAGCCTTCGAACGCCCCGATCACACGCGATGCGACGAACGCGGTGACCATGTTGATGGCAAGCCAGGTCCAGCGGTTGCGCAGGCTGTTCCAGACCGGTGCGAAGATGTCCTCCTCTTCGCGCAGACCCCCCTTTTTCAGCAGCTCGGTGTCGGTGGTGTCGCGGATGTAGTCCATCACCGCCTCCACCGTCAGACGCCCGATCAGCTTGCCGACGGGATCGACCACCGGCGCCGAGATCAGGTTGTAGCGCTCGAAGGCCTCGGCCGCCTGATGCGCGCCGTCGTCGGGGTGAAACGTCACGATGTCCCGCTGCACCAGCGCGCTCACCTGTGCTTCGGGCTCGTTCAGCAGCAACTGGTTCAGCATGAGGATGCCGCGCAGCACGTTCTGGCGGTCGACCACGAAGAGCGTGTCGGTGTGACTCGGCAGCTCGCCGACGCGGCGCAGATACCGCAGCACGACCTCGAGCGTCACGTCCTCGCGGATCGTTAGCATGCCGAACTCCATCAGCGCGCCGACCGTATCCTCGGGATAGGAAAGCGCGGCGCGCAGCTGCTCGCGCTCCTCCACCGGAAGCAGGTTGAAGACATCGGCGATGACCTCGCGCGGGAGGTCCGGCGCGATGTCCGCGATCTCGTCGCTTTCGAGCTGCTCGGCCGCCGCGACGAGCTCGTCGCGGTCCATGTGCGCGATGAGCGTCTCGCGCACTGGCTCCGACACCTCGAGCAGGATCTCGCCGTCGCGCTCGGCGCGCACCAGATCCCACACCTGCAGACGCTGGGCGAGCGGCAGTGCTTCGAGGATGTACGCGACATCGGCCGGATGCATCTGGTTGAGCTTGCGTTCGAGCTCGACCATGTGCTGCTTGTGCACGAGCGTCTCGACCAGCTCGTGGCGAGGCATGGCCTGGCGATGGACGATGTCCTCCACGACCCGCTGCCTGCTCAACAGCGTGACGACCTGCTGCAGCTGCTCCTGTACGTTGCCCGCGCGTTCCCTTACCTCGGCCATCACTTCGGCTCAGCGTCTCGACCGTTGCGAAAAGCCGTCATTCTAGGGAATCTCTCCCGCAGTCGCGCGACGTTTTACCCGCGCGCGGCGCCGCATTCACGGCACTTCGGCGGCGCCCATCCGGGCCCGGATGATCTGTGTCTTGCGCTGGATCCAGGGCGTGTTGCGGCGGCCGTCGTAGAACCGCGGATTGGGCACGATGGCAGCGAGCCACGCCGCCTCGCCCGGCCCGAGATGCGCGGCACCGGTGCGGAAGTAATGCTGGGCGGCTGCCTGCGCACCGAAGACGCCGTTGCCCCATTCGATCACGTTGAGGTAGATCTCCAGGATGCGCCGCTTGGTCATCACGCGCTCCAGCATGAGCGTGATGATCGCTTCCTGACCCTTGCGCAGCGGGCTGCGTTCACCGGACAGGAACAGGTTCTTCGCGAGCTGCTGCGAAATGGTCGAGCCGCCGGCGACGATGCGTCCCTTCTTTAGGTTCTTCTCGTACGCCTTCTCGATCGCCTCCCAGTCGAAACCTTCGTGATCGGCAAACTTGCCATCCTCGGCC
>JBDHRV010000234.1:0-3378 GCA_039807745.1 Burkholderiales bacterium | reverse complement strand
ATGAGATCGGCATTCTCGGGGACGATCTCGAGGATCGGATCGCGCGGGCCGATGACGGCGCCGACGGTGGTGACTCTCAGATCCACCACCTCGCCGGAAATGGGGGCGGTGACGTTCTGGCGCACGCTCGCATCGACACTCGGGCGCAGCCGCTCCTGCAGGTCGAAGATCTGCGCGGTGGTCTCCTTGAGCTCGCCCGCGGCCTGCTGGGCGAAGTTGTTGCGCAGGCTCGCGGCCTTGAGCTCGAGCTCGACGACGCGCTGGCGCGCCTGCGCGAGGTCTGCCTGGTTCTCGCCCAGCCGCGCCTCGTATTCCGAGAGCGAGCGCTGGAGCGCAATGAGCCGGGTCTTGCTGACGAAGCCCCTGTCGAGCAGTGCCGCGTTGGCGGTGAGCTCGTCCTTCTGCAAGCGGATCGCGCGCTCGTCGGCGGCGAGTTGGCGTGAGCGCGCCTCGATCTCCCGTTCCGTCTCGCGCGCTTGACTGCGGATGAGCTGGGTCTGCTCGTTGAGCGCATTGGTGCGCGCTTCGAAAAGGGCGGTCTCGCGCGCGATGAGCTCGCCCACGCGCGCCTCGGCGCTGCGCTCGGTGAGCTCGCGGGGAAAGGTGACGGTCGCTGCCAGGAGCTGCTCCGCGCGCAGCCGCGCGGCCTTCGCCAACTCCGAATCCAGTTGCGTCGTGAGCAGGTCCTGACTCGAGTCCACGCGCACGTCGCGCAGGACGAGCAGCTTCTGCCCCGCCTTCACGCGGCTGCCGTCGCGCACGAGGATCTCGCTCACGATGCCGCCTTCCTGATGCTGCACGGTCTTGCGATTCATGTCGACCTTGATGAAGCCAGGCGCGATGACGGCACCGGAGAGCGGCGCGAGCGCCATCCACACGCCGATGCCGAGCACGAGCGCGCCGATCAGCAGCAGCCCCGCGCGGATCAGGCGCGCGGGATTCTCGACCTCGCCGAGATCCAGGACCGGCAGTGCGCGCGTGGGCTGCACTATCCTTCCTTACGCGGCACGACGGCTGCCGGCACCGGACTGCGTGCGGGCTGGAGCGCCCTCGGGGCGACCCGCGCCAGGACCTCGGCCCGCGTACCGAAGAGATGGGCTGCCCCTTCGCGCAACACCAGCACCTTGTCCGCGGTCTCGAGCAGACTCGGACGATGCGTGATGACGACGCACGTGGTGCGCTCGCGCTTGAGCGCCTCGAGGGCTGCGTGCAAGGCGACATCGCCTTCCGCATCCAGGTTCGAGTTGGGCTCGTCGAGAACGACGAGGCGCGGACCGCCATAGAGGGCTCGCGCGAGCGCGATGCGCTGTCGCTGCCCGGCCGAGAGCAGCGCGCCGGCTTCGCCGATGGCCGTGTCGTAGCCGTTCGGCAGGCGCAGGATCATGTCGTGCGCGTTCGCGCGCTGGGCGGCGGCGACCACGGCAGCGGAGTCCGGCATGCCCAGACGTGCGATGTTCTCGGCTACCGTTCCGGCGAAGAGCTCGACGTCCTGCGGCAGATAGCCCAGATAGCGGCCCAGGTCCTCGCGCGGCCAGGCCGCGACGTCGGCTCCGTCGAGCCGTACGGTGCCCGCGGCCGGTGCCCAGATGCCGACGATGAGCCGCGCCAGCGTTGACTTGCCGGAGGCACTGGGGCCGATGAGCGCGAGCGTCTCGCCTGCTTCGAGCTCGAGCGACACACCTTTGATCACCATCTGCGGGCGATCCCGGAAGCCGAAGACCACGCGCTCGAGTGCAAGCGCGCCGGAGGGGGCCGGCAGCGTCGTGACCGTCTTGTCTTGTGCGCGCGAGCGCAGCAGGCGGTCCAGGCGACCGTAGGCGCTCCGCGCATCGACCAGCGCCTTCCAGCCCGCCACCACTCCTTCCACCGGCGCCAGCGCGCGCCCGAGCAAAATGGTGGCGGCGATCATCACGCCCGAGCTCGCGTCGAGCCCGATGACGAGGTATGCACCGACCCCCAGGACCGCCACCTGAATCGCCTGGCGCACGAACTTGGTTGCGGCGGACACGCGCGACGCGGCCCGGCTGGCGGCAAGCTGCGCCGTCAGCACCTGATGATGATGATCTTCCCAGCTCGCGAGCACGCCTGGCGCCATGCCCATCGCGGCGATCGACTCGGCGTTGCGCAGGCTGAGATCAACGAACTGCGACGCCGTGCGCGACTGCGCCTGCATCGCTTCGAGCGGCGCGCGCGCGAGCCGTTCGTTGACGATCGTCAGGACGAGCAGTACGAGCGCGCCCGCGAGCGCCACCAGTCCCAGCAGCGGATGGAACAGACCGATCACGACGACGTAGACCGGAATCCACGGGATATCGAAGAGCGCGAGAATCGGGGCGCCCGCGAGGAACGTCCGCAGGATGGAGACGTCCCGCAGCGCATGCTGCGCATCGTCGGGCGTGGGGCGGCTGCGCCCGGCCAGCATCTCGCGCAGCACGATGGGGCCGAGCGTCCTGTCGAGCGCGACCGCACCGCGCGCGAGCAACTGGGAGCGGACAAAGTCGAGCGCCGCCATCACGATCAGGGCCACCACCGTGAACACGGTGAGCATGACGAGCGTTTCCTGGCTGCGGCTCGTCATGACGCGATCGAAGACCTGCAGCATGTACACCGCCGGCACGATCAACAGCAGGTTGATCACCAGACTGAACAGGCCGGCGAAGAGGAAGAAGCGGCGGAAGCGGGCGATGAATTCGAGCATCGTTGCCGGCGGACGTCCTCCTACGTGGCGCGCCACCGTCATGCCAATGTGGGGCCTTTTTTCCCGGGGGTCAATGACGTGGATCAGTAAAGCGAAAATAAAGGCGACGCCGGCTATCGGATGACGACCTCGCGCTCCGACGCGATCACCGTCCGCTCCGCCCCGTCTACGGCGCGATCGATCGTGACCCGCGCGCGGTAGGTCCCCGGGGGCCAGCCCGTCGCCGGGCGCTTCTTGCCAATGTACCGGAACTCGCGGGCGCGGTCCTTCTCCAGCACGCTCGTGGCTTCGGCCAGCGTGACGCCGTCCGGCCCTGACAACGTCGCCCGGAAGGCGTCGCCCTTCCGCACGCCGAAGAGCTCGATCCACGCGACAATGGCCGGAGCCTGCGCGGTCAGTCCCGGCCGGCGGTCGCAGTCTTCCAGCACGGCGCCGCGGTCGGGGGGCACGGCGGACCAGCCGGTGCAGATCACGCCGGTCGGCGTGTAAGGGATCTGGCGCAAAGCGAGCGCCCCCCAGAGCGAGCGCGACGTGTCGCCACAGGCCGAGCCGGGGCCTGAACCGGTGAAGGGATCGATCACGGCGCCATCCTTTCGCACCTCGAAGTGGAGATGCGGAAACTCCGTGTTGCCGGAGAGGCCGACCTCTCCGAGTTGCTGTCCCCGCTCGACCCGGTCCCC
>JBDHRV010000233.1:0-3391 GCA_039807745.1 Burkholderiales bacterium | reverse complement strand
CTGCCGATACCGGATGAGACCCGGCTCCCCGGAGTAGTGCAGCGCCAGCGGCTTCAGCAGGAACTCCCAGTGCGCGGCGATGTACGGTGAGCGATATTGGGAGACGAACGCCAGGTACTTCTCCTCGATCTCGTAGTCGGAAGAAGAGAGCGCCCGCCCATCCGCCGACAGCCACTCGATCTTGTCGACGCAGTGACTGCCGGTGCCGTCGGCATCCCAGTCCAGCGGATAGGCGCGCCCGAAGCGATACAGGGTGTGCTGCACTTCGTCGAGGGTGAGGTCGTCGGCGAAGAATTCCACCGCGAGCAGCACGACGTCGATGTCGTAGAAGAAGTAGAGCTCGACGTGGCCGACCTCGAATGTCAGTGGCGGCCTGTCGCGCCGGTAGATCACCTTCGCCTTGGCGATGTCGCGGCGGCGGAACACGCGCACCGGAGACTCCGAATGCCAGCCGCCTTTGCCGCGGGCAAACCCCTCGCCGTAGAGAAAGCGCTGCACGTGCGGGAGAAAGGTCACGAACTCGTTGTAGTGGCGTCTCTGAAAGGTCGACTGATCTCCAGTGAACTCGGAAGACAGCTCGCGCCAGGGGTTGCCCGGTCCGGCGTTCTCCAGCACCTCCCAGTGCTTCTGGATCTGCGCGTTCTCCTGGATCGGCATGAGTTGCAGCGGCCACAGCAGGATCTGCCGGAAATGGCGCACCATCGTGTCCGGGGCAGTAACGTCGACGTTCATCCAAGACCTCCGCGGGAGGAGCACTGACGCGACCCTTGACTTCAACCTGCTTCCGACGCCTGAGCGACAAGGAATTTGTCACCACAGACACCGAGCTCATTGCCATCGCTGCGCCGGCGATCACCGGACTTAGCGGTCAAGCGCGGCGAGCGGGATGCCGAGCAGGTTGGAGATCGGAACCGGGGGGCGTTCTCAAATCCGATGGTAACCGGGATCTACGTCCCCTGACGTCCCCTCTGTCTGGGGTGAGCGCCGCGATAGGGGATGGCGACTGTCGCCGTGCAGTGGGGAGCGCGCTGCGAGCTCTCGTCCGACCTCCGGACTATTGACCACCGGCCGCCACAGCGCTAGCGTCAGTCCTATCAGGAAATGCCGTCTGAAATGCCCGCCAGCTCAGGCATGGCTGCGTCACACCGGGAGCTCGACGCGGTGCCCACCGAAATCTTCATCAGCTATCGCCGCAAGGACAGCGAGCGCGTTGTCCCGTTGGTGCATGCGCTGCGCGACGGGGGCGTGTCCGCGTGGCTCGACCAGAGCGAGATCGACGAGTTCGCCCCCATCACCGATGCGATCCGCAAGGGTCTCTCCGAATCGAAGGCATTGCTTGCCTGGTATTCCGCGGACTACCCGAAGTCCCGGCCCTGCCAGATGGAGCTCACCGCGGCGTTCCTCGCCGCGCAGCGCGAAGGCGATCCGCGCCGGCGCGTGCTCGTCGTCAACCCCGAAGGCACGCCGACGCACATCGAGCCGATCGAGCTCCGGGACGCGCAGTACGCAGGGGCGCCAGCCGACGCGGCGGGCTGTGCGGCGCTCGCCAGGCGGATCAAAGCGCACATTGCAACGCTCGCCGGGCCGCTGGGAGCGATCCTGCCCATCGTCCCGCCAAGCCAATACGGACTGAAGCTCGCCGGTGCGAGCCGCTTCGTCGGCCGACTGCCGGAGCTCTGGCGCATCCACTCCGCGTTGCTCGGGGGCGAGAGCGCGATCATCAGCGGCACGAGCGCCACGGGCCTGGCGCAGGTGAGCGGCCTGGGCGGCATCGGCAAGTCGCTGCTCGCCGAGGAGTACGCGCTGCGCTTCGGTGCTGCCTATCCGGGCGGCATCTTCTGGCTGCGTGCCTTCGGCAACGACCCGACCCGCGCTCCCGGGAGCACCGAAGCGCGCGAAGCGGTGCGCGTCGAGCAGGTCAGTGTGGTCGCAACGGCGCTGGGCATCGAGATCAAGGGACTCGAACCGCCGCAAGTCGAAGCGTTGCTCGGTGCGAAGCTTTCGCAGCAAGGCAAGCCCTTCCTCTGGATCGTGGATGACCTCGGCTCCGGATGGGGCGAGGCGGTCCGGGCCTGGCTCGCCCCGTCGCCACTGGGTAAGACGCTGGTCACCACGCGAAGCCGCGAGTACGGCTCAATCGGGATTGCTCTTCCGCTTGGCGTGCTCACTCCTGAGGAAGCTTTCGAGCTCTTGTGCGCGCGGCGCAAGCCGGTGGGGCCGGAGGAGGAAGCGGCGGCCCGCGGCATCGCGGAAGACCTGGGTTACCACGCTCTCGCGGTCGACGTCGCTGGAGCGGCCCTCGCAGCTCAGGTGGGCCTCGTTTCGTTCGCGCGGTTCCGGACGAACCTCGCCGATCCGGCTGAGGACGAGCTCGAGCTCGCGGTGGAACTTGCCGACATGCTGCCCTCGGGGCACGAGAACAGCGTCGCAACAACATTGCTGCGCAGCGTGCGTAGTCTCCCCGAAGAGGGTCAGGATTTCCTGCGGCTGGCGTCGCTGCTGGCGGTCGCACCGATCCCGCCGGCGCTCGTCGCGGCGACCTTCCAGCGGTTGGACGATGTCGAAGAGTCCGCGGCCCCCCGGCGGGCAGCACGCGCATTCGCCGCGGTCGAGAGGGCCTCGCTCGCCGAACGGGCGGACGGCGACGCGAGGCTGGTCCACACCCTCGTCTCGCGCACAGTGAGATTCCACGACGCAGCGCCCGAGCGGACCGCGGCCCTGCAGGGTGCGGTCGTGGCGAGCCTTGCGGAAGCGCTCGCGGAGGTCGCGGACATTCGCTCCCACGCAAGACTCGCAGCGGAGGTGCAACATGCGCGACCGCTTTGTGAGAACGCACTAGTGGATGCTGACAGCGCCAAACTCGCGGCGTGGATCGCGCGCCACGACTTTGAGCGCGGCCTCTATGCGGCAGCGCGCGACCTTCGGGAGCAGGTGCTCGCAGCGCACCGCCGCCTGCTCGGCGACGAGCACCCGGACACGCTCAGGGGCATGAATAACCTCGGCGAGACGCTTCGAGCACAGGGCGATCTTGCCGGCGCGCGCGACCTCCAGGAGCGGGTGCTCGCAGCGCATCGCCGCCTGCTGGGCGAAGAGCACCGGGACACGCTTACGAGCATGAATAACCTCGCCGAGACGCTGCGAGCGCAGGGCGATCTCGCGGCTGCCCGCGACCTGCAGGAGCGGGTGCTTGCAGCGCATCGCGACTTGCTCGGCGAAGAGCACCCGGACACGCTCACGAGCATGAACAACCTTGCCGCGACGTTTTCTTCGCAGGGCGATCTTGCCGGCGCGCGCGATCTTCAGGAGCGGGTGCTCGCGGCGCATCGCCGCCTGCTCGGCGAAGAGCACCCTGACACGCTCAGGGGCATGAACAACCTCGCCGCGACGCTTT
>JBDHRV010000056.1:0-21265 GCA_039807745.1 Burkholderiales bacterium | reverse complement strand
GCGGCGATGCGGCGCATCACCTCGGAGCCCGTTCCCGTGCTCCACATGATCGGCAGCAGACCAGCCATGATCGCGACCACCGTCATCATCTTCGGCCGCACGCGCTCCACCGCGCCCTCCATCACCGCGGCGCGGATGTCGTCCGCCGTGAGCGGCTCGCCCTGCGATTGGCGCTGCGCGCGGATTTTCGCGAGTGCGCGGTCGAGGTAGATGATCATCACCACACCGGTCTCGGCCGCGACACCGGCCAACGCGATGAAGCCGATCGCCACCGCGACGCTCGCGTTGTAGCCGAGCAGGTACATGAACCACAGCCCGCCGACGAGCGCGAACGGCAGGGACAGCATGACGATCAGCGTCTCGGCGAGACGGCCGAAGTTCACGTAGAGGAGGAGGAAGATGATGCCGAGCGTGAGCGGCACCACGATCTGCATCCGCTGCCGAGCGCGCTCGAGATACTCGAACTGGCCGCTCCAGGTCGCGTAGTAGCCCGGCGGGAACCGCACGTTCTCCTGCACCGCCCGGCGTGCCTCGGCGACATACCCGCCGATGTCGCGCCCACGGATGTCGACGAAGATGTATGCGGAGAGCAGCGCGTTCTCGGTGCGTATCGCAGGCGGACCGCGGGCGAGCGACACGCGCGCGACCTGCCCGAGTGGAATCATGGCGCCGTCCCCGGTCGGCACCAGCACCTGGCCTGCGATGGCCTGCGGATCGCTGCGCAGGTCGCGCGGATAGCGCACGCTGACGCCGAAGCGCTCGCGCCCCTCCACGGTGGTCGTCACCACCTCCCCGCCCAGCGCGGTTGCGATCACGTCCTGCAACTGTCCGACCGTGAGACCGTAGCGGGCGAGCGCCGCGCGGTCCGGCTCGATGTTCAGGTACGAGCCGCCCGTGATGCGCTCGGCGTAGGCGCTGGTGGTGCCGGGCACCTGCTTCACCACGGATTCGATCTCCTTGGCGAGCCGCTCCATCTGCGCGAGATCGGTACCGAAGACCTTGATGCCGATCGGCGTGCGGATGCCGGTCGAGAGCATGTCGATGCGCGCCTTGATCGGCATGGTCCACGAGTTGGCGACGCCCGGAAACTGCAGGGCGGCGTCCATTTCGGCGATCAGCGCGTCGATGGTCATGCCGGGTCGCCACTCCGACTCGGGCTTCAGATTGATCACCGTCTCGAACATCTCGAGCGGCGCCGGGTCGGTCGCCGTCTCGGCGCGCCCTGCCTTGCCGTAGACCGATGCGACTTCCGGAAAGCTCTTGATGATCCGGTTCTGAACCTGAAGCAGTTCCGCCGCCTTGGTGACCGACAATCCCGGCAGCGTCGTCGGCATGTAGAAGAGCGTGCCCTCGTTCAGGGTCGGCATGAATTCGGTGCCGATGCGGCTTGCCGGAATCCAGGAGAGCGCGAGCACCACCGCCGCCGCGACGATGGTGAGGATCTTTGCACGCAGCACCACCTGGATGACCGGCCGGTAGCTCCAGATCAGGAAGCGGTTGAGCGGGTTCCTGGCCTCCGGCACGATGCGCCCGCGCACACATAGCACCATCAGCGCCGGCACCAGCGTCACCGACAGCAGCGCCGCACCCGCCATGGCGAAGGTCTTGGTGTAGGCGAGCGGCTTGAAGAGCCGCCCCTCCTGCGCTTCCAGCGCGAAGACGGGCAGGAACGACACCGTGATCACGAGCAGGCTGAAGAAGAGCGCGGGGCCGACTTCCTTGCAGGCATCGACGATCAGGCGCAGGCGCGACGCCTCCGGGGCGCGCTCGATGTGCTTGTGCGCGTTCTCGATCATCACGATGGCGGCGTCCACCATGGCGCCGATGGCGATCGCGATGCCCCCCAGGCTCATGATGTTCGAGTTGATGCCGAGCGCGCGCATGGCGATGAAGGCGATCAGCACGCCCACCGGCAGCATTACGATCGCCACCAGGGCGCTGCGCACGTGAAAGAGGAAGACGACGCAGACCAGCGCGACGATCAGGCTTTCCTCCAGCAGCGTCCGGGTGAGCGTCGCGATCGCGCGGTGAATGAGCTCGGAGCGGTCGTACACGGTCTCGATTTTCACGCCCTCCGGCAGCCCGCTCGCGATCTCGGCGATCTTCTCCTTCAAGCCGTGGATGACGTCGAGCGCGTTCTCGCCATAGCGCGCCATCGCGATACCCGACACGACCTCTCCTTGGCCGTCGAGCTCGGTGACGCCGCGGCGCTCGTCGGGACCCAGCTCGACGCGGGCGACCTCGCGGATGCGCACCGGCCGGCCACCCTCCGACTTCAGCACGAGCTCGGCGATGTCGCTCGCGCCGCGCAGATACCCCATGCCGCGCACCATGTACTCGGTCTCGGCGAGCTCCACGACGCGACCGCCGACGTCGCGGTTGCTGTCGCGAATCACCTCGGCCACACGCCCGAGCGGAATGCCGTATGCCTGCAGCTTGCGCGGATCGACGATCACCTGGTACTGCTGCACGAAGCCGCCGACGCTCGCCACCTCGGCGACACCGTGCGCCTTGGTGAGCTGGTAGCGGATGAACCAGTCCTGCAGCGTGCGCAGCTCCGCGAGCGTGCGCTGCGCCCCCGTTACCGCGTACTGATAGACCCAGCCGACGCCGGTCGCATCGGGTCCGAGGGTCGGAGTGACGCCGCGCGGCAGCCGGGCGGACGCGAAGTTGAGATATTCGAGCACCCGCGCCCGCGCCCAGTAGATGTCGGTGCCGTCCTCGAAGATGACGTAGACGAACGACGCGCCGAAGAACGAGAAGCCGCGCACGACCTTCGACCGCGGCACGGCGAGCAGCGACGTCGTCAGCGGGTAGGTCACCTGGTCCTCGACCACCTGCGGAGACTGGCCTGGGAACGGCGTGTAGACGATGACCTGGGCGTCCGAGAGATCGGGCAGCGCGTCGAGCGGTGTCTTCAGTACCGCGTGGATGCCGATGGCAACGATGAAGGCGGTCGCGACGAGCACCAGGAAGATATTGCGGGCCGACCATTCGATCACGCGGGCCAACATGTCAGTGCCCCTTGTGGTCGTGGCGCTCGGGAGCGGCAGGCGGATCGGCCGGGGCCGGTGCGGTCGGCCCCTGCTGCGGCGGCGTGAAGCTCGACAGCGCTGCCCGCAGGTTGCTCTCGGCATCGATCAGGAAGTTCGCGCTGACCACGACCTGCTCGCCTTCGACGACCCCTTCGCGCACCTGCACGTAGTCGTCGGCCTGCGCACCCAGCACCACGGCTCGCGGCTCGAAGCGACCCGCGCCGACCTGCACCAGCACCACCTCCCGGGTACCGCTGCGGATCACGGCGGAGCTCGGCACGGTCAGCACCTTGCCCGCGTGCGCCGGTGCGCCGATCTCGACGCTTGCATACATCGCGGGCTTGAGCAGGCCGGCGGGGTTGGGCAGCTCGATGCGAACCCGGGCGGTGCGGCTTTGCGCGTCGAGCGTCGGATAGACGAAGGCGACGCGCCCTTCGAAGTTGCGGTCCGGGAATGCGTTGACCCGAACCGTCGCGCGTTGTCCGACCCGCACGAGATCGAGGTCGCGCTCGAACACGTCGGCGATCAGCCACAGGGTCGAGAGGTCGGCGATCTTGAGCAGCGGCTCGCCCGGCATGAAGCGCATGCCGGCGACCACCATCTTCTCCATCACCACGCCGCTGGCGGGCGAGCGCAGCGCGAGCGTGTCGCGCATCCGACCGTCGCGCTGCAAGCGATCGAGCTCTTCCTGGGAAATCTGCCAATAGCGCAGGCGGGCGAGGCTCGCCGCCGCGAGCTCCTGCATGCGAGCGCGGGTGCCCGCATCCGCGTCCTTCAGAGCGGCGACACCTTCGCGCGCCACGAGATACTCGCGTTGCGCCGCCACCAGTTCGGGGCTGTACACCTCGGCCACCGCTTGACCGCGCTTCACGTCCTGCCCCGTCGCGTTCACGTAGAGCCGCTCGACATAGCCCTCGAAGCGGGCGGTCAGCGTGTGCAGGCGTCGCTCGTCCACCTCGAGCGTGCCCACCGCGCGAATCGGCCGCGCGAGGTCGCGCAGCGCGGCCGCCTCGGTCTTCACGCCGAGCTTCTGTACCTTCTCGGTTGCGATCTGCAGGGACTTGCCAGGCGGCTCCTCGCCCTCGTACACGGGGATGTAGTCCATCCCCATCGAGTCCTTCTTGGGCGTGGGCGAGGTATCGGGCAGGCCCATCGGATTGCGATAGTAGGCAACGCGCCGCTCCGGCTGCGCCGTTTCCTTCGTGGCGGGCGTATCGGTGATCGGATGACTGCGGCTGCCCCACCAGTACCCCGCAGCGAGCGCCGCCACGACCGCCAGGAGAGCTATTGCAAGCGCCGGCCGCTTCATCTCGTTCCCCCTTCTTCCTGCGGCGATCCGACCGGCACCCCCGTCAGCAGATCGATCTGCGCCTGCGCCTTGTGGTAGCCCGCAACCGCGGTTGCCTGAGCGATCTCGGCGCCGAACACGGTCATCTGGCTGTCGAGCACGTTGAGAAAGTCGAGCCGGTTGACCCGGTAGGCGGCGAGCGAGGCCTCCACCGCGAGCCTCGCCTGCGGCAGGATCGTGGACTCGTACAGACGCGCCGATGCGAGGCTGCGCTCCGCCGCGGCAGACTGGTGATGCAGCTGCATGAGGATCTCGTTGCGCTGGGCGTCGTAGAGATCGAGTGCCTGGCCGCGCATCGCCTCGGCCTCCGCCACCATCGGCGCGAGGCGGGTGCTGCGCCACACCGGCAGATTGATGCCGACGGTGAAGAGGACCATGTCCGGCCGCGCCATGCCGTCCGGTGCGCGGTCGCGCTGGCCGTAGGCGAACTTGAAGTCGAAGTCGGGGTAGTACTCCTTCGCCGCCAGGTCGAGGACCTTCTGGCTGCGGGCGATTCTGCTCTGCAGCCCGAGCAGCTGGGGCTGGGCGTCGAGCCCTTCGAGCGCGATCGCCGGCGACGCCGTAGGTGTGAGCGCGAGCGGCTCGGGCACGATGGCGTGCTGGCCCGGGGCGCGCCCCAGTGCGGCATCGAGCTCTCCCGCCACTTCCTTCTGCTCAGCCGCGAGCCGGATCAGCTCCTCGGACATCCGGGAAAGCTGCAGCTCGCCCTTCAGCACCTCGGCCTGGTTGCCCTGGCCGACTTCGTACTTCGCGCGCGCGATCCGCAGCAGCTGCTCCAGCGTGTCCCGGTTGCGCAGCGTGAGCCGCGTCACGGTCGCGTTGAGCGCGAGGTCGTAGTACGCGACACGGACGTTGCGCACCGTCCGGTTGACAGCCTCCCGGCTGCGGTGCCGGCTCGCCGCGGCGTCCTCCTCGGCAACCTCCTCGCGCAGGCGCCGCTTGCCGGGATAGGGCAGACGCTGTCCCAGCCCGATCATCTTCATGGTCATGTCGTCCTGCCGGAAGTTGAACGTGTCGACCGGCAGGTTGAGCACGCCGACCTCGAGCATCGGGTCGTTGAGGGCACCGGCGGGCGCGATGCGCTGCTCGGCTGCTTCCACCTCGCGGCGGGCGGCGCGCACCTCCGGGTTCGCCTGCGTCGCCTCCTCGATCAGCTTCGCGAGCGGGGTCGGCACCGGCTCGGCCTGCGCTGGGGGAACATGGGTGAAAGCGAGCCTTTCGGCCGCCGTGGCCGGCAGAGCGCCGAGCGCGAAGGCCACGAGCACGGCGAGGAAGCGCAGGATCGTCATCTTTGTTCTACCTGGGTGTTCCGGGCGCATCGCGACCACATCTCGCGGCGACACGCCGACTCGACGGGCGCGCGGGCGAACGGCGAGGAATCGCGTCGCTCGCGCGCTGCTTCTCAGGAAGTCAGGGGGCCGGGATCAGCCGACAGGGGGCGGGTCGGCGTGTTCGAGGACGACACCGGCGATGGCTGCCGGCGGCGTAAAGACGGGCTGCAAGGGAGACGAAACCGGGGGGTCTTCCACGGTGGTCGGCAAAGCGCTGGCCGAGCAGGCATGGCACTGCGCGCACCCGCTGCACGCGCTCCATTCGCCGAGGTCGGCAAGCGCTTCGTGCCCCGATCCCTGCTGCTCCGGGGCGGCGCTCTCATGGCATGGCGCGCCGCCAGGTTGCGCCGTTGCCGCGGCATGTGCGCACGACAACATGGTCGCGCCGACGAACCCCTGCCACGGCAGGGCGGCAAGCAGGAACGCGGCGAGCAGGCGGTAGAGGCGACGACGCATGGTCCGGATTGTACGCGCCGCCCGCCCCGGCGCAACCGCGCAGCGCGTGAAGCGCGGCCGGGATGGTAAGCTCTTCCGGTGACTCCCGGCGCCCCCGACCATCGTCTCGACGTCCCTTCGGCCTGGGTCGAGCGCTTCGCGCCGTTGATTGCGCCAGGCGGCTCGGTGCTCGACCTCGCGTGCGGCCGCGGGCGCCACAGCCGCTATCTGGCGGGTCTCGGTCTGCGCGTGACTGCTGTCGATCGCGATCCGGAGGCGATCGCGGCGCTCCAGGGAACGCCGAACGTGACGACGGCGATCGCGGATCTCGAGGACGGACCGTGGCCGTACGCGGACCACCGCTTCGATGCAGTCGTGGTCACGAACTACCTGTGGCGACCGCTGCTGTCCCTCGTGCTCGACGTCCTCGACCCGGGGGGTGTGCTGCTGTACGAGACCTTCGCCGTTGGCAACGAGCGATTTGGCAGACCTTCCAATCCCGATTTCCTGCTGCGACCGGGCGAACTGCTGGAACTCGTCCGCGGCCGGCTCGCGGTCATCGCATACGAGGACCTGTGCGTTCAAGTGCCGAAGCCTGCGCGGGTGCAGCGGATCTGCGCCATCGGCGGGCTGCACCCCCTCGCCGCACGCTGAAGAAAGTTACCCCTTAGGCAGGGCGCGGGGGTTCCGGTAAACTAGTGTATTTTTTCCACGCGGGATCCCATGCTCACCGGCAGTCTTGTCGCAATCGTTTCCCCGATGCACGAGGACGGCAGCCTCGACCTCGATGCGTTTCGTGCCCTCATCGACTGGCACGTGGAGCAGAAGTCCGACGGACTGATCGTCGTCGGGACCACCGGCGAATCGGCCACGGTCGATTTCGAGGAGCACGTCCTCCTGCTGCGCACGGCCGTGCAGCACGCGGCAGGACGCATCCCCATCGTCGCCGGCACCGGCGCCAACTCCACCAGCGAGGCGATCGAACTCAGCATCTGCGCGAAGGACGCCGGCGCCGTCATGAGTCTCTCGGTCGTGCCCTACTACAACAAGCCGACCCAGGAAGGACTGTACCGCCACTTCAAGGCGATCGCCGAAGCGGTGGATCTGCCGATCATTCTGTACAACGTCCCGGGGCGCACCGCCTGCGACTTGTCGAACGACACCGCGATGCATCTGGCCGAGGTGCCGGGCATCTGCGGCATCAAGGACGCCACCGGCGATCTTGCACGCGCCACCGAACTGGTCGGACGCGCGCCCGCGGACTTCGCGCTCTACACGGGCGACGACGCGACTGCGCTGCCGTTCCTTTTCCTGGGCGGGCACGGCGTGATCTCGGTGACTGCCAACGTCGCGCCGCGCCAGATGCACGACATGGTTGCCGCGGCACTGGCGGGCAGGATCGAAGAGGGCAGGCGCATCAACCAGCGGCTCTTCGGGCTGCACCGCCACCTCTTCGTCGAGGCCAACCCGATCCCCGCGAAGTGGGCGCTGTACCGCATGGGGCGCATCCAGAACAGCATTCGCCTGCCGCTCGTGCCGCTCTCGGCCGCGGCGCAGCCCGTCGTCGTCGCGGCGATGCGGCAGGCCGGTGTCGACGTGCCGTAAGATGAGGTCATACATGAAAGCGATACGCACCGCGGTGATCGTGATGGCCGCCGCGGGCTTGGGGCTGTCCGGCTGCAAGTCCACGCTCTTCGAGGGCAAGAAGATCGACTACAAGTCGGCGAGCAAGACCAGGCCACTCGAGGTGCCGCCGGATCTCACGCAGCCGAACGTGGACGAGCGCTACGTCGTGCCGGACGTGGCCCCGGGCGGCACCGCCACCTATTCCGACTATGCGCGCGACCGCGCGTCGCAGCCCGCCGGGTCGCCGGTCGCCGCCGAGGGGGTGCTGCCCACCGGTGAGAACGTCCGCCTCGAACGCTCCGGCACCCAGCGCTGGATCGTCGTCCGTGGCGATCCCGCGCAGTTGTGGCCAACGGTGAAGGACTTCTGGCAGGAGAACGGCTTCGTCATCGCACAGGAAAACCCGGCCGCCGGCACCATGGAAACCGACTGGGCGGAAGATCGCGCGAAGATTCCGCAGGACGGCGTGCGATCCATCCTCGGCAAGGTGATGGACGGCATGTACTCCACGCCCGAGCGCGACAAGTTCCGCACACGCCTCGAGCAGGGCTCGGAACCCGGCACCACCGACATCTTCATCAGCCATCGCGGCATGTACGAGATCTTCGTCGAGGAAGGCAAGGAGCGCACGATCTGGCAGCCTCGCCCCGCGGATCCGAACCTCGAAGCGGAGATGCTGCGACGGCTCATGGTCAAGCTCGGCGTGCAGGAGGCGAAGGCGAAGACCGAGGTCGCGACCGCCCCGACGGCGGAGCGCGCGAAACTCGTGCGGGGGGCGGACGGCATCCCGCACCTCGAACTGGACGACGACCTCGATCGCGCGTGGCGGCGGGTCGGTCTCGCACTCGATCGCGTCGGCTTCACGGTCGAAGACCGCGACCGTTCGCAGGGCATGTACTTCGTGCGCTACGTGAACCCGGCCGACGAAGAGAAGTCCTCGCCGGGGCTGCTGTCGAAGCTCAAGTTCTGGGGCAGTGACGACAAGATCGCGAATGCCGCGCAGTACCGCATCGAGGTCACCGGCGACGGCGCCGGCAGCACCGTCATCGTGCTGAACAAGGACGGTCGGGCCGAGCGTTCGGAATCGGCGGGCCGCATCGTCGCGCTCCTCTATGAGCAGTTGAAGTAGCGATGCCCTGGCGCGTCGCCGCGGCGCGGTTCGTGTGCGCGTTCTTCCTGCGGCCGCTGCGTTGAGGTTTGCATCGCTCGGCAGCGGCAGCCGCGGCAACGCGCTCCTCGTCGAAGCCGGTGGCACGCGCATCCTGCTCGATTGCGGCTTCGGGCTCGACGACTCGGTGCGGCGCCTGGCGCGGCTGGGCATCGCGCCGGAGAGCGTGACCGCGATCGTCGTCACCCACGAGCATGACGATCACATCGGCGGCGTCGCGCGCTTCGCGCGCTGCTACCGCACCCCGGTCCACCTCACGTTCGGCACGCTGGTCGCGTCCGGCCCGGCTTTCGCTGCCGGCAAGCTCGCCACGGTCGTGATCGACGGCCACACGCCCTTCGCCATCGGCGACCTCGAAGTGTTTCCGTTCCCGGTCCCCCACGACGCGCGCGAACCGGTGCAGTACGTCTTCAGCGACGGCGATCGCAGGCTGGGTGTATTGACCGACGTGGGCGCGATCACTGCCCACATCGAGGTGATGCTGTCGGGATTGGATGCGCTGGTGCTCGAGTGCAATCACGACGAGACGATGCTCACCTGCGGCAGCTATCCCGCTGTGGTGAAGCGACGCATCGCGGGACGCTTCGGACATCTCGCGAACCGCGCCGCCGCCGATCTGCTCGCCCGTCTCGACACCAGACGCCTGCGTCACCTCGTCGCAGCGCATCTCAGCCAGCAGAACAATCGCGCGCAGATCGCGCGCGCCGCGCTGGCGGCTGCAATCGGCTGGGATGGCGATGCGATCGGCATCGCGGATCAGGACGAGGGCTTCGGCTGGCGCCGGCTCGATTGACGCGGCGGCGCGAGGACGCAAAAAAGCCGACCCGCAGGTCGGCTTTCTCGCCCAGACGAAGGACGGTTACTTCTTCTCGGCGGTAGCTGCTTCTTTCGCCTTTTCAACCGCGGCAGCTGCGGCATCCTTGGCCTCGCCGACAGCGGCGGAAGCGGCGGTGCCAGCAGCGGCGGCGGCTTCCTTGCTCTTGTCGACGGCTTCCTTGGCGGCTTCAGATGCCTTGGGGGCGGCGGCCGGCGGTGCAGGAGCGGGTTCTTCTTTCTTGGCGCACGCGCCGAGCGCGATGGCCAAGGCAGCAGCAAGGAGGAGCGAGCGTTTCATAATCTTCCCTAGACAGTTGAGGATGTGGACCCGGGCCGAAATGGCACTACGGCTGGTACGGTCGAGGGGATAGTAGCATGTTGCTTTTGCGCCATCCAAGTCCAATTTTTCGGGACGGCGCGTGCGCGCCACGCCGCTGTCAAAGCCCGAGAGGCGTGGCAGGAATAGCCGGGCGGGATGCGGCGAGTAGCTCTTCGAAGCGCTCGATCAACTGCCGCGCACCGTGCGGATCGTCCATCGCGATCATGCCGCGGGTATCCTCGTAATGGAACCGGTGCACGAAATCGCGCTCGTCCGCGATCGTGAAAGGATCGTAGACGCCGTGCGCATCGGGCAGCGTCTGATGGATGCTGATCGCACCGCTGCGGCTGCGCATCAGGCTCACCAACCGCGGGCAGTCGCGGACCACGTTGTCGACTTCGTGCAGCACGATCTGCAGCCGGTTCGCGCGGTTCGCGAGCAGAAAGCCGCGGATCAGCTCGTGGCGCTGCGCCGAGTCGAAGCGGCGGCCGAGCGCGCGATCGAAGACGCGCAGGCGGTGCGTGGTGCGCGCGATCACCGTGTCGAGCGCAGCCTCGAAGTCGGTGGTGCCTTCGAGCCGCGTGTGGCGCGGCGTCACTTCGTCGTTCATCGTATTCCGACCCTCCCATGCGAGGCGGCGGGCTGCAGTTCGACGTAACCCGCGCGATACCATTCGTATAGGAGGTCAGCAACTTCCGCGCCCAGGACGCTGCCCGGCGCGAGCACGCCGGTGTTCGCGAGCCGCCGCAGCACGGCGGTGGCTTCGGCATCCAGCGCATACGAGTCCCCGTTCAGGTAGATCCGGTCACGATCGAAGAGCATGCAGCTTTTCAGCGCGAGCGCCACGCCGTGGCGCCCCGTATGCGCGAGAAAGCGGGCACGCGGGAGCGGGGGCTGCGGGGGCGAGAAGAAGACGTGCGGTTTGGGCTCGGTCAGATAGCCGCCGAGGAAGCGCGCGACATCCCGGCGCGTCCAGCGGATGCCATCGAGCATGGCCGCGATTTGCGCCGTCATGCCGGCGCCGATTGCCGCGGGATCCTTCTGCGGCGCGAGGTCCGGATCCGCATAGCAACCGGGAAGCTCGAGCGTGTCGCGCAGATGATCGAGAAAGGCCTGACCGACTTCCTGCGCGGTCGGCGCGCGAAAGCCGATCGAGTACGTCGTGCACTCGCCGACCGCTGTACCGTCGTGCGCATAGGCGGGCGGCAGATAGAGCATGTCGCCCGGCTCCAGCACCCACTCCTGTTCCGGCACGAAGCGCTCGAGGATCTTGAGGGGCGCGCCGGGTACGAGGTCGAGGTCGCGCTGCGCGCTCACGCGCCAGCGCCGCCGCCCGCTGCCTTGCAGGAGAAAGACATCGTAGGAGTCGAAGTGCGGTCCCACCCCGCCGCCGGGCGGAGCCAGGCTCACCATGACATCGTCGAGTCGCGCGAGCGGCACGAAGGAGAAGCCGCGCATGAGCGAAGCCGCTGCCGGCAGAAAATGATTCACCTCCTGCACGAGCAAAGTCCAGTTGCGCGGCGGCAGCGACTCCAACTCGCGGCGGCGGAACGGGCCGCGGCGTACCTCCCACCTTCGCCCGCTGCGCAGGACCAGGCGCGAGGCCACGGATTCGCGGCACGCGGCGTCGAGCACACCGGCGCGGTCCATGAGCCCCTGGAAACCGGGCAGCGCGTGGCGCACGAGCAGTGGCTTCTTGTGCCAGAAGTCGCGCAGGAATTCGCGCGGCGACACGTTGCCCAGCAGAGATCTCGTCATGGATTCGACTATGAGAAAGGTGTGCCGGGAAAACCGCGCCGACTGCCCGCTTGCGCATCGCGGAAATGGGTTAGAATCCGCGCAGCTTCTTCCCGGAGCGCACGATGCTTCAGGCAGGTAAACCGGCACCCGTCTTCGACTTGCCCGATGCCGATCTCGAGATGGTCGGTCTCGCGAGTTTTCGAGGCAAGCATCATGTCGTGCTCTACTTCTACCCGAAGGACGACACGCCGGGCTGCACGATCGAGGCCATCGACTTCAGCGACCTGCAGGACGAGTTCGAAAAGCAGGGCGCCGTCGTCCTCGGCGTGAGCATGGACGACTGCATCAGCCACGGCAGCTTCCGCGACAAGCATGGGCTCAGCGTGCGATTGCTGGCCGACACCGAGGGCGAAGTGTGCAGCCTGTACGGGGTGCTGGTCGAGCGCGAGTCCGAGGGACGCAAGCGCATTGGCATACAGCGTTCCACTTTCGTGATCGATCGGCAAGGCATCCTGCGGCATGCGCTGTACGGCGTGAATGCCCGCGGCCACGCGGCGGAAGTGCTCGCGCTGCTCAAGGCCCTGTGACGGCCTGGCGGTGCACCCTTTCACCTTCACCGGGCGTTGACCGCGGAATTCGCCCAGGGGGACTCAAATGCGGATCTCGCCAAACACCGTCGTCTCGATTGACTATGAGCTCTTCGACAGCGCGGGCGATCTGATCGAAAAATCGCAGGCGCCGATCGCCTATCTGCACGGCGGTTACGGCGCCATGTTCCCGCTGGTGGAGGAGTCGCTCACCGGTTGTGTCGAAGGCGAGAAGGTGGAGGTGCCGCTCGAGCCCGATGAGGCGTTCGGCGACTACGACGAGGAACTGGTGCGGATCGAGGCGCGCGCGAGCTTCCCGCCAGAGCTCGAGGTCGGCATGCAGTTCGAAGGGCGCGCCGATGGCAGCGACCACGGGCGTGTCTTCACGGTCACCGACGTCACCGAGGAGAAGGTCGTGGTCGACGGCAATCATCCGCTCGCGGGGCGCAGCGTCGTGTTTGCGTGCACGGTCGCATCGGTGCGGCCGGCGACCCCCGAAGAGATCCAGCATCGCCACGCGCACGGTGCCGGCGGCCATCACCATCACTGAACGCGGCGTACTGGACTCATTCGAGATCCCGTTTCAACTGGTAGAGGGCATCGAGCGCCGCGCGCGGCGACAGCCGATCGGGATCGAGGTCGCGCAGGCGGTCCAATACCGGATGCGCAATCGGATCTTGCGGCACGGACGCGGCCGCGGTGAAGAGATCGCCCTGCGGATGGCGCGCCGCGCTCTCCTCCTCCAGCTTACCGAGATAGCGCCGTGCCGCGCGGATCACGCTGGCGGGAATGCCCGCGAGCTGCGCGACCTGCAGCCCGTAGCTCTGCGATGCCGGTCCCTCTTCCACGCTGTGCAGGAAGACTATCGAGTCCTTGTGCTCGACCGCATCGAGATGCACGTTCGCCACCTGCCGGTACTCCTCCACCAGCTGCGTGAGCTCGAAGTAGTGCGTGGCGAAGAGCGTGAACGCGCGGTTGCGCTCGAGCAGGTAGCGCGCGATCGCCCAGGCCAGCGCGAGCCCGTCGAAGGTCGAGGTGCCGCGCCCGACCTCGTCCATCAGCACGAGGCTGCGCTCGGTCGCGTGGTGCAGGATGTTGGCGGCCTCCGTCATCTCGACCATGAACGTCGAGCGCCCGCCGGCCAGATCATCGGCCGCGCCGATGCGCGTGAAGATGCGATCGATCGGCCCCAGCAGCGCACGCCGCGCCGGCACGAACGCGCCGCAGTGCGCGAGCAGCGCGATCAGCGCCACCTGGCGCATGTAGGTGGACTTGCCGCCCATGTTCGGACCCGTGATGAGCAGCAGGCGGCGGCCGGGATGGAGCCGGGTGTCGTTGGCGATGAACGCCTCCACCTGCCGCTCGACCACCGGATGGCGGCCGGCCTCGATCTCGATCACCGGCTGATCGGTGAAGGTGGGCGCGCGCAGGTCGAGCGCCACGGCGCGCTCGGCGAAGGTCGCGACGAGATCGAGCTCCGCTAGCGCGCGCGCCAGCACCTGCAGCAGCGGTACCTCGGGTGCAAGCTCTTCCAGCAGCTGCTCGTACAGGAGCTTCTCGCGGGCGAGCGCGCGCTCCTGGGCGGACAAGGCCTTGTCCTCGAAGGCCTTCAGCTCCGGTGTGACGTAGCGCTCCGCGTTCTTGAGCGTCTGGCGCCGCCGGTAGTCGTCCGGCACGCGCTGCGCGTTGGCGTGCGTGACCTCGATGTAGAACCCGTGCACGCGGTTGAACTCGACCTTGAGGTTGGCGATGCCGGTGCGCGCGCGCTCGCGTGCCTCGAGGTCGAGCAGGAAATCGCCGCAGTTCTGCTCGATCGAGCGCAGCTCGTCGAGCTCCCGATCGAAGCCCACCGCGATGACGCCGCCGTCGCGCACCTGCGCCGCCGGCTCGGGTGCGATCGCCGCGGCAAGGCGCGCGTGCAGCACCTGGCGCGGCGCAACCGCTTGCCGCAGTCGCGCAAGCGCAGCGCCATCGATTGCGGCGAGCGCGTCCGCGAGCGGCGGCAGCGCAGCGAGCGTCTCGCGCAGCGCGGCGAGATCCCGCGGCCGTGCCGACCTGAGCGCGATGCGGGCGGTGCTGCGCTCCACGTCGCAGCAGCGCGCGAGCCACGTCCGCAGCACGGCGAGCGTGCCGCCGCCCTCCCCCGCCAGCATCGCGACCGCGTCGAGTCGCTCCGACAGCGGCGCGCGCTCGCGCTGCGGGTGGTGCAGCGTATGCCGCAGCAGGCGACTGCCCATGCTCGTCGCGCAGGTGTCGAGCAGCGAGAGCACCGTGGGCGCACGCTCGCCGCGCAGCGTTTCGGTGAGCTCCAGGTTGCGCCGCGTGGCCGCGTCGAGGTGTACGTACTGCGACTCGCTCTCCACCTCGATGCCGGTCACGTGCACGAGCGCGGTGCCCTGGGTCGAGCGCGCGTAGTCGAGCAGCGCACCGGCCGCGCCGATGGCAGGCCCAGGCTCGGCGATACCGAAGCCGGCGAGGTCGCGCGTCCCGAACTGCTCGGCGAGCGAGCGTGCGGCGCGATCTTGGTCGAAGTGCCACGGCGGCAGCGTCTTGACGGTCGCACGCAGGGACGCGGCCGCCGGCATGGAACTCCCCTCCGGAACCAGAATCTCGGCCGGCTGCAACCGCTCGAGCTCCGCCAACGGGTCGCCGCCGCCGACCTCCCGCACCTTGAGCGCGCCGGAGGCAAGATTGAGCGACGCAAGACCCAACACGCCGGCGCGGATCACGACCGCGGCGAGCAGGCTGTCGCGCTTCTCTTCGAGCAGGCTCGCATCGGTGAGCGTGCCGGGGGTGACGACGCGCACCACCTTGCGCTCGACCGGCCCTTTCGCCGTCGCCGGATCGCCGATCTGTTCGCAGATCGCGACCGACTCGCCGAGGCGGACAAGCTTCGCGAGGTACTGCTCGACCGCGTGAAACGGCACCCCGGCCATGGGGATCGGCTGCCCCGCCGACACGCCGCGCGCCGTGAGCGTGATGTCGAGCAGGCGCGACGCCCGCTTCGCGTCGTCGTAGAAGAGCTCGTAGAAGTCCCCCATGCGGTAGAACAGCAGCATGTCGGGGTGCTGCGCCTTGAGGCGCAGGTACTGCTGCATCATGGGAGTCGTGCCGGGAAGCGCGGCCGACGGCCACGGGCTTTCGTTGTCGTTCTCCGCGCTTGGGAGATGCGGGCGATCCATCCGACTCACCAGTACTCATCCCGAACAGCGCGATTACTCTGATTTCAGAGAGGCCATGTCGATGGAGAAGCGGTACTTCACATCGGACTTGAGCAGTCGCTCGTAGGCTTCGTTCACCTTCTGAATGGGGATGACTTCCACGTCGGCGGTGATGTTGTGTGCGCCGCAAAAATCGAGCAGCTCCTGCGTCTGGGCGATGCCGCCGATGTTCGAGCCCGAAACGCTGCGGTTGCCGAGAATCAGCGCGAACGACGAGAGCGCCAGGGGTTTCGGCGGTGCGCCGACGAGCGTCAGGTTCCCCTCCAGCCGGAGCAGGTTGAGGTACTGGTTGATGTCGTGTTCAGCGGCCACAGTGTCGAGGATGAAGTCGAACGACCTGGCGTGCTTCTTCATCTCATCGGCGTTGCGGGAGACGACGACCTCGTGCGCTCCAAGGCGCATCGCGTCGTCGGTCTTGCCGGGTGAGGTGGTAAAGACGACGACGTGGGCGCCGAACGCGCGGGCGAGCTTCGTCCCCATGTGGCCGAGCCCGCCGAGGCCGACGATGCCCACCTTCTTGCCCTTGCCCACGCCGTGGCGGCGCAGTGGGGAGTAGGTCGTGATCCCGGCGCAAAGCAGCGGCGCGGCACCGGCGAGATCGAGGTTGGACGGGACGCGCAGCACGAAGTGTTCGTCGACGACGATGCTGTCGGAGTAGCCGCCGAAGGTCGTCGGAGCGATACCGTGCCTGTCGGACGAGCCGTACGTCAGCGTCAGATTCGGGCAGAAGTTCTCGAGACCCGCTTCGCAATTCGGGCAGGTGTGGTCGGAATCGACCAGGCAGCCGACCGCCACCAGGTCGCCGATCTTGTGCTTCGTCACGGCTGAGCCCACCTTCGTGACGCGTCCGACGATCTCGTGGCCCGGCACGCACGGGTAGATCGTAGGCAAGAAGTCGGGCCATTCGTTGCGGACATAGTGCAGATCGGAGTGGCAGATACCGCAGTAGAGGATCTCGATCTGCACGTCGCGTTCGGTCGGGTCGCGTCGTGCGATCATGGTGGAGCCGAGCGGCGATGTCGCGCTGGCAGCGGAGTAGGCTTTGGCGTTGAACATGGATTGCTCCCGTTTCGAGTTGAGTGGGGGGGGTAGTGCGTCTAAGAGACCATCGTCAGACGGCGAGCAGCGGATTTCCTGACGCGGCTGGCCGCGTGCGCAACGCGGGTGTCAGATGCGGGGCGATGAGCTGGACGAGTTGCGCGAACACACGCGGATTGCCCGCGAGCACGTGCCCCGATTCGAGATGGCGATTCTCGCCCTCGAGATCACCCACCAGGCCGCCGGCTTCGGTGATCAGCAGCGCACCGGCGGCGATGTCCCAGGGCTTGAGACCGATCTCGAAGAATCCGTCGTAGCGACCCGCCGCGACGTACGCGAGGTCGAGCGCGGCCGAACCCGGGCGACGCAAGCCGGCCGTGGTGGTGAGCAGATCGCGAAAGATCGCGAGATAGGCGTCGAGATTCGAGAACTCGCGGTAGGGAAAGCCGGTGCCGACGAGCGCCCCCTTCAGCCGCGTGCGGCGGCTCACGCGCAGGCGGCGATCGTTCAGGAACGCGCCGGCGCCGCGGCTCGCCGTGAAGAGCTCGTTGCGCGAGGGATCGTAGACGACCGCCTGGGTGAGCACGCCGCGCTCGGCCAGCGCGATCGACACCGAGAACTGCGGCAACCCGTGCAGGAAGTTCGTGGTGCCGTCGAGGGGATCGACGATCCAGACATGGTCCGACGTCCCGGTCTGCCCGCTCTCCTCTGCTAGAATCGCGTGCTTCGGATAGGCTTCGTGCAGAACTTCGATGATCGCGGCCTCGGCCGCGCGATCGACTTCCGTGACGAAGTCATTGCAGGTCTTGTCCTGCACCGCGATGCGGTCGACGTCGCCGGAGGCGCGGTTGATCAGGCCGCCGGCGCGGCGCGCGGCCTTTACCGCGGTGTTGAGCATCGGGTGCATGGACTTGGCGAATACGGGCGTGATGGAAAGCGCAGATTCTATTATGAGCGGGATGGCGGCGCTCGACCGGGTCCGCGTCGTTCTCTGTAACACGACCCATCCGGGCAACATCGGCGCCGCGGCGCGCGCACTGAAGACGATGGGACTCTCCCGGCTGTACCTCGTCGCGCCGCTCCATTTCCCTCACGCGGAAGCCGACGCCCGCGCCTCGAACGCGCGCGACGTACTCGAGCGTGGCCAAGTCTGCACGAGTCTCGAGGAGGCACTGCGCGGCACCGTGTTCGCGGCCGCGCTGACTGCCCGCACGCGCGAGCTCGGCCAGCCAGCGGTGACGCCACGCGACGCGGCCCCGCTCCTGCTCGCCGAAGCCGCCGCGGGCGATGTCGCGCTCGTCTTCGGGCGCGAGGCCAGCGGTCTCACGCGCGAGCAGGTGGATCTCTGTCAGCGCATCGTCCACATCCCGGCGAACCCTGCCTATTCGTCCCTCAACCTGGCCGCCGCGGTACAGATCATGACCTATGAGCTGCGTGTGGCGTCGGCTGCCGCCGGCCTGCCCGCGCCGGAGGTGGCCGAACCGGCGTCGTTCGAGGAGCTGGAGGCGTTCCATCTGCACCTCGAGCAGGTGATGCGCGAGACCGGCTTCCTCGATCCGCGCAAGCCGCGGCGGCTCATGCAGCGGATGCGCCGCCTCTTCACCCGGGCGCGGCTGGAGAAGGAGGAAGTGTCCCTGCTGCGCGGCCTGCTGAAGGCGATGCAGACGCGCCCGGCCGGTGCGCCGCGCACCACCGATGCCGCAGAACATGGGTCCGCCATAGTCGACTAACCGAATACCCACAATTCTTATCCGTCATTCGCCATGCTGGATCGCATCAAGGAAGAGATCGCCGTCGTCTTCGACCGGGACCCGGCCGCCCGCAGCGCCTGGGAGGTCGTCACCTGTTACCCGGGATTCCACGCGCTGTTGATCCATCGGTTATCGGGTCGGCTGTGGCGGATGGGGTTCAAGTGGGTCGCGCGCTTCGTGTCGCACATCGCGCGCTGGCTGACCGGGATCGAGATCCACCCTGGCGCGCGCATCGGGCGGCGCTTCTTTATCGATCACGGCATGGGGGTCGTGATCGGCGAGACGGCGGAGATCGGCGATGACTGCACCCTGTACCACGGCGTGACGCTCGGCGGCACCTCGTGGAAGCAGGGCAAACGCCATCCGACCCTGGGCAAGGGCGTCATCGTCGGGGCGGGGGCCAAGATCCTCGGGCCGATTCTGATCGGCGACGGCGCGAAGATCGGCTCCAACGCCGTGGTGGTGAAGGAGGTGCCGCGCGGCGCCACGGCAGTGGGCATCCCTGCCCGCCTCGTGGACGAGGTGCAGCAGCGCAACGTCTCGGAACAGGCGGCGAACCTGGGCTTCTCGGCCTACGCCGTGAGCAGGGACATGAACGATCCCATGGTGAAGGCCGTGCACCAGATGCTCGACCACACTGTCGACACGGATCACCGCATCGAGTACATCCTCCAGCAGCTCAAGCGCCTCGGCGTTCCGGTGGAGGACGAAAAGGCCACCGCCGACAAGTTCGACGCGAACTACCTGAATCGTATCGTTGACTAACGTAGTCCGGTAATGCACCGCCGACCGATGCGTCGGACCTAACCACCTGTTTCACCTCGACTTTTACTTGGAGGCTGAAAACATGCGCCTGACCACGAAGGGGCGGTTCGCCGTGACGGCGATGATGGACCTGGCGATGCGGAGCGGGAACGGCCCCGTGACCCTGGCGGACATCTCGGACCGGCAGCAGATTTCGCTGTCCTATCTCGAACAGCTTTTCGGCAAGCTGCGTCGCTATGGCCTGGTGTCGAGCGTGCGCGGTCCCGGCGGCGGCTACCGCCTTGCCAAGACGCTGCCGCAGATCACGGTCGCGGACATCATCCTCGCGGTCGACGAGCCGATCGACGCTACCCGCTGTCACGGCCTGCAGAACTGCAAGGACGACCAAAAGTGCCTCACCCACGATCTGTGGGAGAACTTGAACAAGGTGATCTTCGACTACCTGCACTCGGTGAACCTCGCCGACCTCGCCCACGGTGACGCAAACACAGAGATCTCCGTCCTGCAGCGGGTGGACCGCCCGGACGGCGAGGCAAAGCACGTCACGCCCGGCGTTACGGCGTGAGTTCGATCACCGGTGAGCGCGGTCTACCTCGATCACAACGCGACCACACCGATCGCCGCACCGGTGTTCGAAGCGATGCTGCCGTTTCTGCGGCAGCACTATGGCAATGCGGCGAGCCGTCACGGCTTCGGCACCGTTGCGCTGCGGGCGGTTGACCGCGCCCGCGAGCAGGTCGCGCAGGCAGTCGGGGTGCAGCCCGCTCAAGTAATCTTCACGAGCGGCGGGACGGAAGCGAACAACCTTTTCGTCCAGGGTGCCGCCGCCTGCCTCAAACCCGGCCAGATCGCCGTCAGCGCGATCGAGCATCCCTGCGTGGCCAAACCCGCGGCTGCGCTCGTCCGGCGTGGCTGGACGCTGCACCGGGTCGCGGTGGATGCAGATGGCCGTCTTGCCGTTTCGGATCTGGAGGATGCGCTCGGGAAGCCGACCGGGCTCGTCTGCGTGATGCTCGCCAACAACGAGACCGGCGTCCTGCAGGACGTGCCGCGCGCAGCGGAGCTTGCGCGTTCGCGCGGCGCAGTGACCCACACCGACGCGGTCCAGGCACTCGGCAAGGTGCCGGTCGATTTCGCGCGCTTGGGCGTCGATGCAATGACGCTCTCCGCGCATAAGATCCATGGCCCCAAGGGCGCGGGGGCATTGGTGGTAGACAAGCGCCTGCAGTTGGAGCCGATCATGCTGGGCGGCGGTCACGAACGCGGACTACGCTCCGGCACGGTGAACGTGCCCGCCATCGTCGGTTTCGGGGCCGCGTGCGAGCTGGCGGTGGCGCGGCTCCAGGAGTTGCCGCAGCGGCTGCGCGCCCTGCGCGACCACCTGGACGCCGGTGCGCGCGCGCTGGGCGCGGTCGTCTTCGGAGCAGGCGCCGAGCGGCTACCCAACACGAGCTACTTTGCGCTGCCCGGCATCGAGGGCGAGACGCTGGTGGTGGAACTGGATCGCGTCGGCTACGCGGTCGCGAGCGGCGCGGCCTGCTCGAGCGCGAATCCCGAGCCGAGCGCGACACTGCTCGCCATGGGGGTCGAGCCCGAGCTCGCGCGAGGCGCGGTGCGCGTGAGCGTCGGCGAGCCGAATACCGCTGCCGACGTGGAAGGCTTCCTCGCGGCCCTCGTCAGCGTTGTGGCGCGGCTCCGCGGCCTGGCGGCGCTGACGGCGTAGCGCCTGCGAGATCGAGGTAGTATCTGGGGTATCACCATTCAATGAGCGAGTTTTCACACGATGGCAATCACACTGACTGAACGGGCGGCGGCCCACGTAACGAATACGCTCGCGAAACGCGGCAAGGGCATCGGGCTGCGTCTGGGGGTGAAGACGGTCGGCTGCTCGGGCCTTGCCTACAAAGTCGACTTCGCCGATGCGGTCGAGCCTTCGGATCTTCGCTTCGAGAGCCACGGCGTGACCTTGCTGGTCGACCCGAAGAGCCTCGCGGTGCTCGACGGGATGGAGGTCGACTACGGAAGGGAGGGACTCAACGCGGCATTCCGATTCAACAATCCGAACGTGAAGGCGAGCTGCGGGTG
>JBDHRV010000055.1:0-21316 GCA_039807745.1 Burkholderiales bacterium | reverse complement strand
GGCGCGCCCATCGTCTCCGTGTCGCTCGGCATTCCTGCGATCTTCCTGTTCGGTGGCTCGAAGCGCTCGGACCGGGCCGCACGCGTGCCGCTCGCGCACGGCGACGTCGTCGTTTGGGGCGGGCCGGCGCGACTTCGCTATCACGGCGTCCTGCCGCTGCCGGCGGGATACCACCCGCTCGTGGGCGGATGTCGGATCAACCTGACCTTTCGCCGGGCAGCCTGACACACCCGCGTGCGCGCTCGAGCAGCAGCTCGCGCTCGCGTGCGTTGCGCGTGAGCGATGCGGCGCGCTTGAACTCCGCAGCGGCCTCGACGACGCGGCCGAGCTTCGCGAGAAGGTCGCCGCGCACACTCGGCAGAAGGTGATAACTCTGGAGCGAAGATTCCGCTGTCAAGGCATCCACGACCTCCAGCCCCGCCGCAGGACCAAACGCCATGCCGAGCGCGACCGCCCGGTTGAGTTCCACCACCGGAGACGGCATGCGCTGCGCGAGCGCGTCGTAGAGTGCCGCGATGCGCGGCCAGTCGGTCTCCTCCGCCGTGCGCGCACGAGCGTGACAGGCGGCGATGGCGGCTTGCAGCGCGTACGGACCGAGCCCGTCGCGCGCCGTGCTCAACGCCTCGGCCCGCGCCAGCGCAGCCAGACCGCGGCGGATGAGCAGCTGATCCCACCGCGCGCGATTCTGGTCGAGCAGCAGGATCGGCGCGCCTGCTGGGCCGATCCGCGCGGCAAGGCGCGACGCCTGGATCTCGAGGAGCGCCACCAGACCGTGCACCTCCGATTCCTGCGGCGCGAGCTCCGCCAGGATGCGGGCAAGACGCAGCGCCTCGTCACACAGTTCCGGGCGCGTCCAACGCTCGCCGGCGGTGGCCGAGTAGCCCTCGTTGAAGATGAGATAGACCACCTCCAGTACCGACGCCAGACGGGACGCGAGCGCGTCCCCGCGGGGCACCTCGAATGGAACACGCGCTTCGGCCAGCGTCCGCTTCGCCCGCACGATCCGCTGGGCGACGGTCGGCTCGGGGACGAGAAAAGCCCGCGCGATCTCCGCGGTCGTGAGGCCGCCCAACAGGCGCAGCGTGAGGGCCACGCGAGCCTCGGTGGACAGCACGGGATGGCACGCGATGAACACGAGGCGCAGCACATCGTCTCCCACCGGGTCGTCGAGCGCGGCGCCCGGTTCGGCGGGAGCCGCGTCCTGCAACTGCGCCTCGATCTCGCAAGTGAGCTCGTCCTGCTTGCGGGCATGCAGCGCGTTGCGCCGGAACAGATCGATCGCCCGATGCTTGGCCGCGGCCATGAGCCAGGCGGCCGGATTGTCCGGGATGCCGCTGCCCGGCCATTGCTCGAGGGCGGAGACGAGCGCGTCCTGCGCGAGCTCCTCGGCGAGACCGACGTCGCGCACGATGCGCGCAAGCCCGCCGATGATCTTCGCCGACTCGATCCGCCAGACAGCTTCGATCGCGTGATGGGCGTTGCGCGTCGTCACCAGCGATTACTTCTCACCTCTCGCTTCCAGCTCGCGAAAGCGCTCGATCGCGTCGCTCGGAGCGAAGTCCTCCAGCTCGAACAACCGGCGCACTTCGATCTCGGCATGCCTGCCCTCGCCGGCCGGGTTCGGGAAGCGCCGCGTCCATTCCATCGCCTCCTCGCGCGACTTCACCTGAATCAGCGTGTACCCGGCGATGAGCTCCTTGGACTCCGCGAACGGTCCGTCGATCACCGCGCGCCTGCCGCCGTCGTAGCGAATGCGCCAGCCCTTGGCGCTCGGCTGCAGGCCCGAAGCGTCGAGCAGAACTCCCGCTTGCGCGAGCTCCCCGTGGTAGGTCGCCATCTGCGCGATCAGCTTCTCCTCCGGCATGACGCCGGCTTCCGAGTCGGGGGTGGCCTTCACGATGATCATGAACCGCATGGTCGGATCTCCACTTGTTGAGGTGAAAGTCTCCTGGTTGGTGGAACGTGCTATTCGTGACAGGGACCGAGGGCGCGCACTTCCACGGTGGCCCATCCGGCCGCGGGGCACTGGCTCGCGATCTCGACCGCCTGCTCCCGGCTCGCGCAATCGAGCAGGAAGAAGCCGCCCACCATCTCCTTGGCTTCGGAGAAGGGGCCATCGACGAGGCTCGCCTTGCCGCCGCGCACCTGGACGCGCACCCCCGTGGCATCCGATTGCAGCGACTCGGCGACGGTGAGCAGGCCGCGCGCCGCCAGGTCGTCGGCGAAGCGCCGCATGTCCGCGTACAGCCGGCGGCCCTCGGCCTCCGACCGGCTCTCCCGCTGGCCGACCGGCTCCATGATCAACAGCATGTACTGCATCGCGAGCTCCCGGGTCAGCTGAACATCTTCCGTGCCGCTTCCTGCAGTTCCTCCGGACTCACGTCGCGCACATGCGTGGCGACGGCCCAGGAATGACCGAACGGGTCTTCGATCTGGCCGTAGCGATCGCCCCAGAACATGTCGTTCACCGGCATGATGACCTTCGCCCCGGCCGCCACGGCCCGCTCGACCACGGCGTCCGCATCTTCCACCTGGAGGTGAATCGTGACCGACGAACCGCCGCGCGCCTTCGGCCCGATCGCACCGCACTCGGCCATTTCGTCGACCAGCATCACGGCCGAATCGCCGATGCGCACCGCCGCGTGGATCAGCTTGCCGGCCGGGCCCGGCACGCGGCACAGTTCGACCGCATCGAACGCCTTCTTGTAGAACTCGATCGCGTCCGCGGCGCCGGCACATACGAGGTGCGGCGTGATCGAATGCATCCAGTCCGGGATCGGCTTGACTTCGGGTGTGCTCATCGTGATCTCTCCTCTGTGGCGGTTCCGAGGCATCGCCTCGACCGGGTTGGCTTGCGTCACTGTACGACGATCGGCGCGACACGAAATCGACACGGTCCGTGACATTTTTCGATTCGACCGCGCGAATCCCGAATGCGCGTCGTCTGCACGTCGGATAATCTGCCGCAGCATGCTCGATATCCTGGGGATTTGGCGCTGGGCGATCCTGATGGCCGGAGCGTTTGCGTCAGCGCACGCTTCGCAATCGCTGCGATCGGGACTGTACGAAGTCACGACCGAGACCGTGATGCCCCACCTCGAAGAGGGTCTTCGCTACGCGACCACCCGCGAACGACGTTGCCTGAGCGACAGCGATCTCGCTTCCGCGTTCCCGGCGTTGCGCCAGGGCGCGCTCAAGGGCTGCGCGCTCGGCGACGCGACCCGCATCGAGGATTCCGTTTCCTACCGCCTCGTGTGCGCGGGCGGGCAGGAGGCGACCGGCACCGCGCAGTGGTTGCTGGGTGCGGATCGAAGCACCGGCAGACTGGACGTTCGGCTCGGCGGCAAGAACATGACCTTCTCGCAGCGCGTCACCGCGACGCGGCTGGGCGATTGTGTTCCGGGCGCGAAGTGAGTCTTCCGGGGACCGAGCGTGCCGAACCAGCCGCACGTGATCGCTTTCGACGACGCGCCCTTCGCGCGCGAGCATCGCGGTGATGTCCTGCTGGTCGGTGCGGTGTTCGCCGGTCCGCGCCTCGACGGTGTGCTGACGGGGAAAGTCCGTCGCGATGGCACGAACTCGACGCGGGTCATGGCCGAGCTCGTGGCGCGCAGCCGCTTCCGCGACCAGCTCCATGCGGTGCTGCTGCAGGGTATCGCGGTCGCCGGCTTCAACATGGTCGACCTTCACGCGCTGCATCGCCAGGCAGGCGTGCCCGTCCTCGTCATCGCCCGCAGAAAGCCGGATCTCGGCGCGATCCGTCGGGCGCTGCTCGACCACGTCCGGGGCGGCGCCCGCAAGTGGCAGCTCATCGAGCAGGCCGGACCGATGGAGCGGCTCGCCGGTGTGTGGACCCAGCGCGCCGGCATTTCGCCGCGAATGGCCGAGAAATTGATCGAGCGGCTCGCCGTCCATGGCCGTCTGCCGGAACCGATCCGCACGGCGCACCTCATCGCGGGCGGTCTCGGGGCGGGTGAAAGCCGCCATCGCGCGTGATCGATCTCCCGCCGCCTCCCGCCTCCCATTCCGTTGAGCACCCCGTGGCATATGAGTTGCCTTCTAGCTTCGTCGCAAACCACGAGCGCCGACCTCCTCCCGGCGCCAGGTTTGCAGGAACTCTCTGCCGGCGCCCGCTTCGGGCTGCTCCCTCGGGAGCGAATGCCGGGGCAGGCGACGGCAAGGGTGGTGTTGGGGAAACTTCGAAGGGGCGCTGTCAGCCCCTTCTTTTTTTTCGGGCGGTTCCTTGTGCGACAGTGGCTGCGGGCAGCGGCGCTTGCGGTGGGCCTCTCGTGCGGCAGTGCGGCGCAAGGCGAAGACGAAGTCACCGCGACGCTGCAGGCCTTTCGCGTCGAGAAAGGATCGGATGGCGCGGAGCTGCTGATCCCGGCGCTCGCAGCCCGGGCCGGCGACATCGTCGAGTACCAGGCCGAATACCGCAACACCGGTCCGGTCGCCGTGCGCAACCTCGAGGTTGCCGTCCCGCTTCCGCCCGGGATGGACTACGTCCCGGGGAGCGCACGGCCAGCGAACGTCTTCG
Source organism: Burkholderiales bacterium (assembly GCA_039807745.1). Lineage (GTDB taxonomy): Bacteria > Pseudomonadota > Gammaproteobacteria > Burkholderiales > JAEUMW01 > JAEUMW01. The sequence continues at coordinate 16,779 of JBDHRV010000055.1, read as the reverse complement.
CGAGCGAGGACGGTCTCGCCTTCGGCCCACTGCCGCTGATGCGCTCGGTAAAGGACGCAAAGGGGATCGAGCGGCTACAGCGTGTGCCGGTTGCGGACTACCGGTTCCTGCTCTGGCGGGTACCGCGGATCGAAGCCGAGTCATCGGTTCTGCTCACGCTGCGCACGAAGGTGACGCACCCTGCCGCGAATGCGTCGAAGCCGGCGAAATGAGGCAACCTGCCGATCAGCCTGAGTGCCCGCCGATCACGTCCGCAATGGCGCAGGTCAGGCGCCGCACCGTGGGCAGGTGCAGGAATTCGTTCGGACCGTGCGCATTCGACTGCGGACCCAGCACCCCGGTGACGAGGAACTGCGCCCGCGGAAACTTCGCCCCCAGCATCCCCATGAACGGAATCGAGACGCCCTCGCCCATGAACACGGCCGAGCGACCGAAGTAGTTGGTCGAGGCTCGCTCGATCGAAGCGGCCAGCGTGGGCGGCACCGGGCCGGCACACCACCCGCTCGACGCCTGCTCCCGCTCGAACGTGACCCGTGCGCCATAAGGCGGATCCGCTTCCAGGATCTCCTTCAGCCTCCTTGCCACCGCGTCCGCATCCGCCGTCGGCGGCAAGCGGAACGACAGCTTGAACTGCGTGCGCGGCCGCATTACGTTGCCCGCCGCTTCCAGGGAGGGCAGACCGGCCGCGCCGATGACCTCGAGCGCGGGCTTCCAGGTGCGATTCAGAACGAGCTCTGCGGAATCCCGCGAGATCGGCCCGCAGCCATGCGCGAACGGAAACTTGTCGTGGACATGGGCACCCAGCACGTGCGCCGCGTGCCGCGCCTGCTCGACGCGGTCCGCGGGAATCGCGACATGCAGCTCGGGCGGGATGATCTCCCCGGTGGCAGCGTCCTCGATGCGCGCGAGCAACTGGCGCGCGATGCGGAAGGTCGACGGCACGATGCCGCTCGCATCCCCCGAGTGCACGCCGAGCTCCAGCACTTCGACCGTGAGCGTACCGGCGACGAGCCCGCGCAGGCTGGTGGTCGCCCATAGCTGGTCGTAGTTGCCGCATCCCGAGTCGAGGCATACGACGAGCTCCGGCGTGCCGAGCCGGTCCGAGAGCGCGTCGATGTAGGCGGGAAGATCCGGGCTGCCGCTCTCCTCGCTGCACTCGAGCAGCAGCACGCAGCGCGGATGCGCCGCGCGCTGGTCGTCGAGCGCGAGCATCGCCCCCAGCGAGGCGAAGAGCGCGTAGCCATCGTCGGCGCCGCCGCGCCCGTACAGCCGCTCGTTTTCGATGACCGGCTTCCAGGGTCCCAGATCGTCGCGCCAGCCCGAGAACTCGGGCTGCTTGTCGAGGTGGCCGTAGAGCAGCACCGTGCCGGGCCGGGTTCCCGGGATCTCGATATAGACGAGCGGTGTGCGGCCGGGCAGGCGTACGACCTCGAGCGTCATGCCCGCGATGCGATGCGCTTCGCACCACTTGACCGCGAGCCGCACCGCGTCCTCCAGGTAGCCGCGGCGTTCCCAGTCGTGATCGAAGAACGGCGACTTGGCCGGGATGCGGATATATTCCGTGAGCGCGGGCATGATCGAGTCCTGCCAGAGCTCACCTACGAAGCGCTCGAGCTTGCGCGGCTGCATTGCACCGTTACTCCGAATCGGGGATCGTGAGCGCAGTGTAGCCGCGCGACCTGCCGCGGACAACGCAAAGCGCCGGCGCCGGCGCTATTGAAATTCCCCCGGCCGGCACCATTTGCCATGAACGGTCGACCGGAGGCGCCGGGCGCCACGGCCGATATGGCTCTTACACTTCGGGAGACGTGATGACGTATCGCCATTCGAGTGCCTGGATGTGGGCCGAAGCCTGCGATCTCGTCGAGCGGGCCGACCGCCTGCACCGCCAGTTCTTCCAGCTCGGCGAGACGCGCGCCCGCCGACCGGTCTGGGAACCGCCCGCCGACGTCGTGGAGACCGCGCGCGGCGTGCGCATCGTGGTCGCCCTTCCGGGCGTGCCGGCCGACCGGGTCGCCGTGCACTTCGACGGCCAGTGCATCACCGTCACCGGCGAGCGCCCGCTGCCGTTCTCGGCGCCGGGCAGCCGTGTGCACCGCGCCGAGATTCCCTACGGCCGCTTCGAGCGGCGCATCGAGCTCGCGGGCAGCGCCCTCGAGCCGAAATCGACGCGCATCGAAGACGGCTGCCTCGTGCTCGATCTCGAGAAACGCGATTGACGCGGAGTCCCACATGAGCCAAGAACTTGACACCAACCTCCCGCGCGACGCGGCCGAAGGCGGCGCCGTGCCCGTGCAAGCCGCAGCGGCCGGCAGCGCCGTGCCCGGCCAGCGTCCGCTGCCGCCGGACGCGATAGCGATCGTCGGCATGCGCAACCTCGTGCTGTTCCCCGGCATGATCCTGCCTGCCGGCGTCGGTCGCGAGCGTTCCGTTGCCGCGGCCCAGGAGGCGGTGCGCACCGATCGGCCGGTCGGCCTGCTGCTGCAGCGCGACCCGTCGATGGACAACCCGCAGCCCAAGGATCTCTACTGGGTCGGCACCGTCGCCAACGTGATGCGTTACGTGACCACGCCCGACGGCGGTCATCACCTCGTCTGCCAGGGCGAGCAGCGCTTCCGCGTGCTCGAGTTCCTCGACGGCTACCCCTTCCTCGCCGCGCGCATCGAGCGCATTCCCGACGCGGAAGTCACGAGCACCGAGATGGAAGCGCGCCTGATCGAGCTGCGCAACCGCGCGCAGGAAGTGCTCGAGCTCCTGCCCGAAGCGCCGGCGGAGCTCGCCAATGCGATCCGCGGCATCACTTCCGCCTCGCTGCTGGCCGATCTCGTGGCCGGCTTCATGGATCTCAAGCCGGAAGAAAAGCAGGAGCTGCTCGAAACCTTCGACGTCGCGACGCGCGTCGACAAGGTGCTGAAGCGCCTTTCGCATCGCATCGAGGTGCTGCAGCTGTCGAAGAAGATCAGCGACCAGACGCGCGAATCGATGGAGGATCGCCAGCGCGAGTTTCTGCTGCGCGAGCAGATGAAGACGATCCAGAAGGAGCTCGGCGAGAGCGACGACGACGCCAAGGAGCTCGCTGAGCTCGCAAAGGCGATCGAGGAAGCGGGCATGCCCGAGGAGGTGCTCGCCCAGGCGCGCAAGGAATTGAAGCGGCTGCAGCGCATGTCCGAGAACGCGGCCGAGTACTCGATGGTGCGCACCTACCTCGACACGATGGTCGAGCTGCCGTGGCAGAAGGCGAGCGAGTCGCGCATCGATATTCCGGAAGCGCGCCGCATCCTGGACGAGGACCACTTCGGCCTCGACAAGATCAAGCGCCGCATTCTCGAATACCTCGCTGTGCGCAAGCTGAACCCAGCGGGCAAGAGCCCGATCCTGTGCTTCGTTGGCCCGCCCGGCGTGGGCAAGACCTCGCTCGGCCAGTCGATTGCCCGCGCGACCGGACGCAAGTTCGTGCGTGCGAGCCTGGGCGGCGTACACGACGAAGCGGAGATCCGCGGCCACCGGCGCACCTACATCGGTGCGCTGCCGGGCAGCATCATCCAGTCGATCCGCAAGGCGGAGACGAACAACCCCGTGTTCATGCTGGACGAGATCGACAAGCTGGGCGCGGGCGGCTTCCACGGCGACCCTGCCTCGGCGCTGCTGGAGGTGCTCGACCCCGAGCAGAACGCGACCTTCCACGACAACTATCTCGCGGTGCCGTTCGACCTGTCGAAGGTGATGTTCATCGCGACGGCGAACGTGCTCGAGACCATCCCCGGTCCGCTGCGCGATCGCATGGAGGTGATCCAGCTCCCCGGCTATACGCAAGAGGAGAAGCTCGAGATCGCCCGCCGCTACCTCGTGGCGCGGCAGCTCGAATCGAACGGGCTCAAGCCCGAGCAGGTCGAGATCGCCGACGACACGTTGCGCGCGATCATCGCGGACTACACGCGCGAGGCCGGTGTGCGTAGTCTCGAGCGCGAGATCGGCGCGGTGCTGCGCAACGTCGCGGTGCGTATCGCGGAGGGCGTGGCGGAGCGGGTGCAGGTAACTGCCGCTGACTTGGCGACGATTCTCGGTCCGCGACGCTTCGAAAACGAGGTCGCGATGCGCGCCGGGGTGCCCGGCGTGGCGACCGGGCTGGCCTGGACCCCGGTCGGCGGCGACATCCTCTTCATCGAGGCGAGCAAGGTGCCCGGATCCGGTCGGCTGATCCTGACCGGACAGCTCGGCGACGTGATGAAGGAAAGCGCGCAAGCCGCGCTGTCCCTGGTGAAGGCGCGTCTCACGTCGTTCGGGCTGCGCGAAGACCTGCTGGAGAAGAGCGATATCCACGTCCACGTGCCAGCGGGGGCCACCCCGAAGGACGGCCCGAGCGCGGGGGTGGCGATCACCATGGCGCTCACTTCGCTCCTCACGGGCCGCCCGGTACGCAGCGACACCGCGATGACTGGCGAGATCAGCCTGCGCGGCCTGGTGCTGCCGGTGGGCGGCATCAAGGAGAAAGTGCTCGCCGCGCAGCGTGCCGGCATCTCGCGGGTGCTGCTGCCGGCGCGCAATCGTCGGGACTTCGAGGAGATCCCCGAGGAGACGCGCGGCGCGCTCGAGTTCGTGTGGCTGGAGACGGTCGACGATGCTATCGGCGCCGCCCTCGGCGAGCGCGCCGCCGTGCCGACCCCGGTCACGGCCCGAGCGTGAGCGCCGAACCGGCGCGGATGCGGGCCCAACCCAGCACTTTGGCCAGGCGCGGCGGCAGCAGTGCCGCTGCCTCATCGGGCGTGGTCCAGCGGAACTCGCTGTGCTCGGGGCGCCCCAGCTCGGGCGATACCGGCAGCATGACTTCGCCGCCTGGGCTCTCCGCGAGGAAATAGCGCACCACTTTGCCGACTGCGTAGGGCTCCGTGTCGATGCAGCCGTAGCCCCAGCGGAAGACCAAATCCGTGAGACTCGTTTCTTCGCGGGTCTCGCGCACCGCCGCCGCGAGCGGGCTCTCGCCCGGGTCCAGCAGACCCTTCGGGAAGTCCCAGTTGCGATACGCGCGCAGGATCAGAACCCGCCACCCGAACGGCGAGCGCCGCAGCACGACGACCCCGGCCGCCCGCTTCTGTGCCTGCTCCCAGCTCATCGTCCTGTCGATCCCGTGCTGCCCGACAACCGGCGCTTTTCGCCGTACGATCGGCTGTGCTTAAATGGGACGATGCCCGAACCGGAGAATGAAATCATGAAAAACCGTTCCGTGCTCAAGACCACCGCGACCCTGCTCGCGGCGCTTTCTTTGTCAGGATGTGCGACGACCGCACAGCAGCCGTACGCCGCACCACCCGCCGGGTACAACACCCCGACGACCCCGGCGACGCCCTATGCCTACCAAGAGCAGCGCCCTGTACCTGCATCCCGCTATGGCTCCACGACCGACGGCGAGGCGATGCTGCTCGACACGGTTTTCCTGCGCCCGGTGTCCTTGGTCGGTGTGGCCGTTGGGGCCGCCGCATGGATCGTCTCCTTGCCGTTCTCCCTGCCCAGTGGCAGCACGGGTGAGGCGTGGGATGCGCTCGTGGAGACACCCCTGAACTATACGTTCTCGCGGCCCCTGGGCAACGTTTCCGCCTGCCGCGACATCGATCCGGGGTGCCAATACCCCTATCCCTGGTAGAGCAAGGCCACAGCCGAAGCGGTCCAAGTCAGGCGGCAGCGACAGCGGGCCGCAGGCGCAGTCCCAGGCGTATTGCGGTCAGGATCGCGAGCCCCTGGAGCGCCGCGACACCGACCAGAACCCAGGGATAGCGACCGGCATCCATGAGCGGCCCGAAGACCAGCGGCGCCGTGGCCAGTCCCACATCGAGTCCCGAATACACGACGCCATAGACGCGCCCGAACCCGCGCGTGCCAAAAGCAGCGGTCGCCGCGTGCCGCACGAGCAGATCGCGTGAGGGCGCGACGAGACCCGTAAGAAATCCCATCAGCGCCATCAGACCCACTACCGCCCAACCCGGGGGTGCGGCGGTCGCGAGCAGCAGCGCAACACCGGCTGCCGCGAGCAATGCGACCGTGATGATGCGATCCTGGTCGGCACGGCCAGCGGCGAGGAAACCGCCGGCGACCGTACCCCCGGCCCCGCCCGCGAGATACGCCGAGAGCGCCGAGGTCGCGAGCGGCAGCGAGATCCCGTACAGGCGTTCGAGCAGGGCGGGCGAGAAGTTTTGTAGCGCCCCAAAGGCCATTGTCGCGGTCAGAAAGAAGCCAAAGCACATCCACACCTGTCGCGAACGGAGAAAGGCGTTGGCACCGGCGCTCCGGTGGGCGGGCAGATCGTGGACCATCACGCGGCGGCTGGCGTCGTCGAGCGCGCCCCTGCGCAGATACAGCACGCCCAGCACGACCACGGCCACCGCCGCCGCGGCAAACGCCGCACTGCGCCAGCCGGCGAGACCCGCGATACCGATCATGAACGCGGGCGCGGCCGCCCAGCCGAGATAGCCCGACAGTCCGTGGATCGAAAACGCATGCGACAGGCGGGATGCGCTCACGCGATGGTTGAGCAGGCTGAAGTCCGCGGGGTGGAACACGCTGTTCCCCACCCCCGCGACGGCCGCCGCCAGCGCGAGCGTCCCCCACCCCTGAGCGACGCCAACCAGCAGCGACGACACGCCGAGCAGCGCGATCCCGGACAGGAGCACGCTGCGCGCACCCACCCGATCGACCGCGAAGCCCGCCAGCGCCTGCCCGATCCCCGAGACGACGAAGAACACAGTCATCAACGCCCCGGCCTCGGTAAAGCTCAGGCCGAAGGCAGGCATCAGCCACGGAAAGAGCGGCGGCAGGATCAGGTGGAAGAAATGCGAGGTGGCGTGCGCGAGCCCCACGAGGGATATCACCTCGGCATCGTGCCCGTGCGAACTGGTGGCGGGTGCGGCATCCATGGTCGCGTCCATTATCACTCATCGACGCCGGCTCGCCGCCGCCGGGCAGAAAAAGAAACCCCCGCTCGGTGTGAACGGGGGCTGCAGCCGCACGACGCGAGGGTCACACGGGAACCGCCTCGGCGATGCGGTCGAACACGATCTCGTTGCCTTTCACGTCGACCCGGACCGTGTCCTTCGGTCCGAACCGCCCTTCGAGGATCTGCTTGGCGAGCGGATTCTCGATCGCCTGCTGGATCGCGCGCTTGAGCGGCCGGGCGCCGTATACCGGGTCGAAGCCGACCGTGGCCACCAGCGCCAAGGCGGCATCCGACACCTCCATCCCGATCTCGAGCGCTGCAAGGCGCTTTTCGAGATGCCCGAGCTGGATGCGCGCGATCGACAGGATGTGCTTCTCGTCGAGCGCGTGGAACACCACCACCTCGTCGATGCGATTGATGAACTCCGGCCGGAAGTAGTTCTTGACCTCGGCCATCACCGCAAGCTTGATCACCTGGTAGTCGTCGCCCGCCATCTGCTGGATCATCTGCGAGCCCAGGTTCGAGGTCATGACCACGACCGTGTTCTTGAAGTCGACCGTGCGGCCTTGTCCGTCCGTCATGCGACCGTCGTCCAGCACCTGCAGCAGCACGTTGAAGACGTCGGGATGCGCCTTCTCCACCTCATCCAGCAGGATCACGGAGTACGGCTTGCGGCGCACGGCTTCGGTCAGGTAGCCGCCCTCTTCGTAGCCCACGTATCCCGGCGGCGCGCCGATCAACCGCGCCACCGAGTGCTTCTCCATGAACTCGCTCATGTCGATGCGGATGAGATGCTCCTCCGAGTCGAACAGGAACTCGGCCAGCGCCTTGCAGAGCTCGGTCTTGCCCACGCCAGTCGGGCCCAGGAAAAGGAAGGAGCCGTACGGGCGGTTGGGATCCGCGAGGCCGGCGCGCGAGCGGCGGATCGCATCCGAGACCAGACGCACGGCCTCGTCCTGCCCGACCACGCGGCCATGGAGTTTCTCTTCCATCTGCAGCAGCTTGTCGCGCTCGCCCTGCATCATCTTGGAGACGGGGATGCCGGTCGCGCGTGACACGACCTCCGCGATTTCCTCGGCCCCGACCTGGGTCCGCAGCAGCTTGTGCCGCACCTGTCCCGCGCCGGATCTCTCGGCCTGTTTCAACTGGGCTTCGAGCTGGGGCAGGCGACCGTATTGCAGCTCGGCCACCTTATCGAGCTTACCCTCGCGCTGCAACCGCGTGATCTCGGCCCGCGTGCGATCGATTTCTTCCTTGATGTGCGCGCTGCCCTGGACCTGAGCCTTCTCCGCCTTCCATACCTCTTCCAGGTCGTTGTACTCGCGCTGCAGCTTGAGGAGCTCGTCCTCGATCAGCTGCAGTCGCTTCTGGGACGCCTCGTCCTTTTCCTTGCGCATCGCCTCGCGCTCGATCTTGAGCTGGATCATGCGGCGATCGAGCTTGTCCATCGCCTCCGGCTTCGAGTCGATCTCCATCTTGATGCGCGCGGCCGCCTCGTCGATCAAGTCAATGGCCTTGTCGGGCAGGAAGCGGTCGGTGATGTAGCGGTGCGAAAGCTCGGCCGCAGCGACGATTGCCGGGTCGGTGATGTCGACACCGTGGTGCAGTTCGTATCTTTCCTGCAGGCCGCGCAGGATCGCAATCGTGCTCTCGACGCTCGGCTCGTCCACCAGCACCTTCTGGAAGCGACGCTCGAGTGCGGCGTCCTTCTCGATGTACTTCCGGTATTCGTCCAGGGTCGTGGCGCCGACGCAATGCAGTTCGCCGCGCGCCAGCGCGGGCTTCAGCATGTTGCCGGCGTCGATGGCGCCTTCCGCCTTGCCGGCGCCGACCATGGTGTGGAGCTCGTCGATGAAGACGATGATGCGCCCTTCCTCCTGGGCGATTTCCTTTAGCACGGACTTTAGTCGCTCCTCGAATTCGCCGCGGTACTTCGCGCCCGCCAGCAGGGCTGCCATGTCGAGCGACAGCACGCGCTTGCCCTTGAGCGTCTCGGGAACTTCGTCGTTGACGATGCGCTGGGCGAGCCCTTCGACGATGGCCGTCTTGCCCACGCCCGGCTCGCCGATCAGCACCGGGTTGTTCTTGGTACGCCGCTGCAGGATCTGGATCACGCGGCGGATCTCGTCGTCGCGGCCGATCACCGGATCGAGCTTGGCCTGCCGTGCACGGTCGGTCAGATCGAGGGTGTACTTCTCGAGCGCCTGTCGCTGACCTTCTGCCTCCGCGTTCTGCACGCTCTCGCCGCCGCGCACCGACGCAATCGCCTGGTCGATGGCCTGGCGCGATCCGCCGTGCTGCTTCAGCAGCCGGCCGGTCTCGCCCTTGTCCTGGCTCAAGGCAAGCAGAAACATCTCCGAGGCGATGAACTGGTCGCCGCGTTTCTGTGCCTCCTTGTCCGTGATGTTCAGCAGGTTGCCGAGGTCGCGCGACAGGGTGATCTCACCCGCCGTGCCCTCTACCTTGGGCAGCCGCTCTATGCTCTTCTTGAGGGCGTCGCGCAGCGGCGCGACGTTCACCCCCGCACGCTGCAGCAGCGCGGCCGAACCGCCGTCTTCCTGCTGCAACAGCGCAAGCAGGAGGTGCTGAGGCTCGATGTAAGGATTGTCCTGGCCCAGAGCGAGGCTCTGGCCATCCGCGAGCGCCTGCTGGAATTTGGTCGTGAGTTTGTCGAGTCGCATCGGCGATCCCCTTGTCTAGTTGGTAACCAAGATGGGGGACGGCCGCACGAATTCAACTGGCGTTCGAGCACGCGCTCGAATCGCCCGTATTGCTGTAGGCGGTGTTTCCGGCAGGCACAATGCCACGCGGGCCGCGCGGCGAAAGGGAGCGCCCGCGAATCAGGGGGCGCTGCGTCGGTCCTGCATGAAGCTCTCGTCGCCGGCCGCGATCACGATGTCCACATCGTAGAAGCCGGCCGCCTCGCCCAGGGCTTGGACGTAGCGCTCAGCGGCGGCTCGCGTGTGGAGAATTGCTCCTGGGATAAGGCCACGGGAGTGGCCGACCGCCCACGCTCCCCGACTCACCTCCGCCAGTACGAAGCGGACCGGACACGTGCTGCTGCGACGCTCGATGACTGACATGACGTTTCCTCCCAACAACGCGACGTCGCCATCTGGCGCAAACGATGTGCCAATACGCCTGTGCTGCGATCGAGCCCTGATTCAACACGGTTTTTCACCAATCGGTCGAGCGCGCCATGGCCTGTTACTGGCCTGCGACGGCCAAACCGTCTGCACCACGTCGACCACGGCCGAGACACCCGGATCACGTTCGCACCTCACCCAATACAAAATGCATAAATATTGCTTCGCAGCACGGTCATTCCCTGTATAGCTGAAACAAATCACTCTCATCCAAAGATGCGATTGGACCCCCCATCACCACGCCTCTTATAGTGCTGACAAAGCATGGAATAGTGCTAATTCTAAAATAAATTACTGGAGATGATCATGAAAAGCGCCTTGGCTAGCAAGCCGACCTTTCCCACTCCCGAGTTGCAAATCCGCAGCGACATCGCAGGATCCGATAAGGGTGTGGCGTTGCACCGCATCATCAAGGCGGTGAAGAGCTGGTTTACGCCGGGCAGCGTGCCGGAAGATGCGCCACACACGCTGGACGCTCGAGAAATCGAAGCAATGGAACGGCACATCCGGAAATTTACCGAGGAACATCGGTTTACCGGCTTTCCTTGCTGAACACCGCGGCCGCTACGCGTGACGGGGAAGGCTGTCGCGCTGGCGTGCCGTCAACGAGTCCCCAGCGCGCTGGATCGGTCGACGCGAGCGGAGCCCCTCCTCCTCTTCGCTCCGGCTTCCGCTCCAGCGCGTGCTAGGGGTTCGTCCCCGCTGCGGGCCTGGCACTCGCGGCTAAGCGGATTCGCGGTTCTTGGTGTGCGGCGACTTCGAAGTCTTCGACTGCTGAACCAGCTCGGAGGCCATGGTAAGACCGCTCAGGAACGCCCCCTCCACTCGCCCCTCGACCAGCCAGTCTCCACACGCACCTAAACCCGCCTCTGCGTCGTAAAGGAACGGTCGCGCACCGTCCGGGGCAGCCAACGCGTGCTCCCACCGCACCGTTTTCGAGAACGCCGGCGTCACGCGCTTCTCGACCAGCTCGCAGAAGGACTTCATCAGGCCCGTGACGATTGTCTCCGAGTCGGCATCGAAGTGTTGGCGGCTCCAGTCGTTGGAGGCGTGGACGATCCAGCGCTCGCCCGCCTTCCGCCCCGGCTTGCTGCTCTCGCGGGCGAGCCAGGCGATAGGCTCGTCCTCGACGATGGCCGCGTCGAAACGTGCGTCGAATGGTTTGTCGAACTGCAACATGAGAACCCAGCAGGGCGACATCTCGACCGCGGCGATCCGGGGTCCGAGCTCGGCCGAGCCGGCGAGCAGTTCCGCCGCCTGCGGCGCCGGCGTCGCCACGATGATCTTCGCGTACGGCAGGGTCTGGCTGCCGTCCTGGAACTGCAACGTCCAACCGGCTTCGACCCGATCGATATGGGTGACGCGCCGCTCGTAGCCGACGCTGAAACCACGTGCGAGATGGGATGCGAGGGCGCCCATCACCGGGTAGCCGACGTAGCGCGTGGCCCGCTCTCGCGATTCTCCGACGTTGTCCTTGGTGACGCGCACGATGCGCGCACGCCATTCCGCGACCACGCCGGCACGAAGCCAGCTCGATATAGCACTCTTGAACCGGGGATCGCGCGCGGTGAAATACTGGGCGCCGTCGTCGAACTGACCAAGGTCCTCGTTGCGGGTGGCGCAGCGCCCGCCCGGGCGACCCGACTGCTCGAACAGGGCGACGCTGTGCCCCGCGTCGCGCAATTTGCGGGCGCACGTGAGTCCCGCGATCCCGGCACCGACGATGGCAACCGTCGGGGCGCGCGGCGGGGTCACGACGACAAGTGGACGACGACGCCGGGACAAACTATCGCCACCGTGCACAAGACACTCCGCGGCGGCTCGAACCACCTCGAACGATCGAGGCTGCGCCCGCGGCGAAGGTCGAACAGACAAAGGCCACCCACGTTCCGGCTGGGGGGCGGCACGACGGAGGAAACGCGCTAAGAATCATCTGACCTGCAAATCTCGACAAAAGAAACGGCATCAACTCCCAAGCTGCACGTAGGCGTCAGCGCCCCAATCGCAACGCCAGCGAACGGACCGCGGTAACTCCGCGCCAGAGCACGAATCCGCGCTGAATCCACCGCAGCCACCCTCCCCGCGCGAAGGGGCGGCGAAACACCACCAGCACCACCACGCCAGCCCCGATCAGGACCAGCGGATGCTCGCGCAGATAGCTCGCGCCCCTCATGCCTCGATCGACCCAGACGGTCGAACCGCGCAACGCCCGGAAGTCTCCGGCCAGCTGTTCCCGCTGCACCTGGGCCGACGCCACCAGCGACGCGCGCCGTCCCTGCACGTCGCGCAGTGACCGCCGCTTCATCATCGCGGCGTGATCTCCCGTCGGTCCTTGGCGAGCTCGCCCAGCGTCGTTGCGAGAAAGGCGGGCCGCTCGTGGCGCTGATGCTGAAAAGAACGCCAGCACAACCCGCCGCCAATCAGAAACACCCCGCCCAGCACGCCGAGCACCGGCACGCGATGCGTCTCCCACAACAGCACCACGATCAATGTCGTGAGCAGGATAAAGGCCATGAAGAAGCAAAAAAGGGCAAGAACACCGGTCATGAGAAGCGACCCCAGGCGCGCCCGCTCTTCCTCCAGATCGCTCGAAAGGATCTCCAACCGGGTGTGAACGATCTCGACGCCGGTCGACGCCAGCCGGCGCAGCGAGAACAGTAACCCGCGCTCCGCTTCGGCGACCTGACTGTCCGCAGCGGACATTGCGACTTAACGACGCGCGATAAGCAGGCCCACGATCAACCCGATGCTCGAGGCAAGGCCGATCGCCTGCCAGGGGTGGTCGTGGACGTATGCATCCGTAGCTCTGGCTGCGTCGCGCGCGCGCTCGACGGCCACCTCTTCGGCGGCTGCGAGCTTCACTTTGGCTTCGGCAAGACTCTCGCGCACCCGCGACCGGGCAACGGTCGCCTGCTCGCCGGCTGCGCTCGCCGTCGCCTTCAGGAGCTCCTCGGTATCGGCCACAACGGTCTTGAAGTCATTGATGAGCTTATCCTTGCTTCCGACGAGTTCAGCGTTCATGGAATTCCTCTTCTGGGATCGGTTCGCATGACAGGACGGCGCGCACGACCGCGCCCTTTTGAGTCTAGGCTAACGGTTTCCGATCGCCAAAGCAACGGCGCACCCACGAAACCGGCCGCTGCGCGCTCATAGCATGCTCGAATCGATGAGCGGACTCGCCCGCGGCGGCTCGTATTCACTCAGGCGCGCCAGCAATCTCGTGAGATCGCCGTCGATCAGCACCATGGCACGATGCTCGGCGCGGATGAAGCGTTGCGCCGTGGCATGGTCCAGCCATGCCATCAGCAAATCGAAGTAGCCTTCGAGGTTGAGCAGCCCGCACGGCTTGGCGTGCAGCCCGAGCTGAGCCCAGGTCAGCACCTCGGAAATCTCGTCGAGGGTGCCGAGCCCGCCGGGCAGCGCGACGAACGCATCGGCGAGCTCGACCATGATCGCCTTGCGCTCGTGCATGGAGGCCACGACGCGAAGCTCGGTCAGACAGTCCGGCGGCGGCTCGAATCGCAGCAGCGACTCCGGAATGATGCCGATCGCCTCGCCGCCGGCCTCGAGCGCGCCGCGCGCCACCGCGCCCATCAGACCCAGACCGCCGCCGCCGTAGATCACCGTGATGCCCGCCCGCGCGAGTTGCGTGCCGACCGTCCGCGCTGTCTCGACGTAGATTGGCGAGGCGCCCGCGTTGGCCCCGCAAAAGACGCAAATCCGCTTCATCTGCTCCCTGTTTCGTCGATCCTGCTCAACCCGAATCCCGCCGGCATGCGTTGAAGGTGCTGCCATCCGATATCTCACCGGAGAAACCGATGAAACGCCCCGTTCTTGCAACGTTGATCGCCACCGCATTGACCGCCTCCGCCGCCGCCGACGACACGTCCGACGGCCACTCGCTCACCGTTTACAGCAGCGCGAGCCCCGGGTCGATCAACCCCGATCTCTTTCGCGGCGGCAACCGCGCCGCCGTCCCCGGGTACGCCATGGTACGGCAGGAACGCACGATCCCCCTCGACAAAGGCCGCAATGCGGTCCGGTTCGTCGACGTCGCCGAACGCATCGATCCGACCACGGTGACCTTCGAGTCCCTCACCGATCCCGCCGGCACGAGCATTCTGGAACAGAACTTTCAGTTCGACCTGGTGAGCCAGGACAAGCTGCTGCAGCGCTACATCGACCGGCCGGTCACGGTCGAGCAGGCGCGCGGACAGAGCGTGGAATCCTTCGACGGCACGCTCCTGTCCACCCAGGGCGGTCTCATCCTGCGCCAACCGGACGGCACCGTGCGCGTCCTGCCGAGCCACTCCGGGGTCAAGCTGCCGAGCTTGCCGGGCGGGCTCATCACGCGCCCGACGCTCCTCTGGGACGTGAGCACGAGAAGGGCAGGCCCGCACCGGACGCGCGTCTCGTACCAGACCGGCGGCATGACGTGGTGGGCCGACTACAACATCCACTACGCGGAGCCGAAGGGCGCCGACAGTTGCAAGCTTGACGTCGCTGCCTGGGTCAGCCTGGTCAATCAGTCGGGCGCGAGCTACCCGGACGCCAGGCTCAAACTGGTGGCGGGGGACGTGCACCGCGCGCCGCAGCGGCCGGCCCCCGCGCCGCGTGCGACCCACAAGGCGGCGGCAATGGAGGACGCCGCAGCCGGCTTCGCCGAACAGGCGTTCTTCGAGTACCACCTCTACACCCTGGGCCGCACGACGACGCTGCCCGACAACTCGACGAAGCAGATCGAGCTCTTCCCGACCGCGCGCAACGTACCCTGCGAGAAGACCTTCGTCTACTACGGCGCCGCACAGCCCGTGTACGCGTACGGACCGAATCCCGTGACCGACCGCGATTACGGCAGCGCCTCGAACCGCAAGGTGGACGTCTATCTGCGCTTCCGCAACAGCGCCGACCACCACATGGGCATGCCGCTGCCGGCGGGCCGGGTGCGGGTGTCGAAGCAGGACAGCGCCGACCAGACGCTCGAGCTCGTCGGCGAAGACGTCATCGACCACACCCCGAAGGACGAGGCGGTCCGTCTCAAGCTCGGCTCGGCCTTCGACCTCGTCGGCGAGCGCAGGCAAGTGAGCTTCCGCGTCGACACGTCGCGCCGCCAGATGAGCGAGGAGATCGAGATCAGGCTGCGCAACCACAAGAACCAGGCGGCGACCGTGATCGTAAAGGAAAACCTCTATCGCTGGGTGAACTGGACCATCGGGCAGAGCACGCACAAGTTCGATCAGGAGGACGCCCGCACCGTCCACTTTCCGGTGCAAGTACCGGCGGGCGGCGAGAGCACGTTGCGGTACACGGTGCAGTACGCCTGGTAGGGCCGAGCTTCCCTGGCATAAGGATCGCTAGCCGCGTGGCGTTCCCCACCCTGGAGACTCGCGCCATGATCGCCGTCATCGCCCTGGGCGCGCTTTCGATCCTGGCCGGCGCCTATGTCGTCGCCACCTACAACAGGCTGGTCGCGCTCAAGCACGACGTGTCGAAAGCCTGGGCCAGCCTCGATGCGCTGCTCGATCAGCGCAACGACGAGCTGCCCCAGCTGGTGGAGACATGCCGCCGGCACATGCGCTTCGAAAGGGATACGCTCGAGAAGGTGACCCGCGCGCGATCGATGGTGGCCAATGCGCGGGAGCATGTGAACATCCCCGCGCTCGGTATCGCCGAGACCGTGCTGCGGGGCGCGCTCATCCGGCTATTCACGGGGGCCGAGGCCTACCCGGTGCTGCGGTCGAACGGGGCCTTCCGCCAACTCAAGAGCCGGATCACGGAGCTCGACAACGCCATCGCGGCGCAGCGCGAGCGCTACAACGAGAGCGTCAACCGCAACAACGTCCGCATCGAGCAGATCCCCGACAACATCGTCGCCGCCATCGGCTCGTTCAGGCTTTTCCCCCTGTTCCGGGTCACCGACAAGAATGAGCGCCCCACGAACGTCAGGGCGCTGTTTCGTTCGCAATCGGGCTAGGGCCCTTCTTCCCGCTTCCACATCCCCGTCGAGACGTAGCGCTCGCCGGTGTCCGAAAGCACGGTGACGATGGTGCGGAAGCGCCCGCTCGCCGCGAGCTCGAGCGCGCCGTGCACGAACGCACCGGAGGACGGGCCCACGAACAACCCCTCGCGCACGAGGCGCCGGCACATGGCGAGCGCATCGTCGAGCGTGACCGGGATGCGCTCGTCGATGAGGGACTCGTCGAGGATCTTCGGCACGATGTCGCCCGGATGGCCGAGCGGCTTCAGCCCCTCGATACCCGGGAACGTCTCCGGGATGACGGCCGCGATCCACGTGTCGGCGCGGACCTCGCGCAGCCTCCGCCCGGCACCCGTCAGCGTGCCGCCGGTCCCGACCCCGGCCACGAACGCGTCCGGCGCGGCGAACCCATGTCCATCGAGTTGGCGCAGGATCTCGCTCCCGGTCCCCTCGTAATGGGCGCGCCAGTTGTCGGGGTTGGAGTATTGATCACAGTACCAATACCGCTCCGGCTGCTCTTCTGCCAGCCGGTGCGCCTCGCGCAGCGCGAAGTCGTAGCCTTCGATGGGGTCGGTGATGACGAGCTCGGCCCCGTGCGCGGCGATGCGCTCCAGCCGCTCCTGGCTCGCGTTGCCGGGCACGACGATGGTGACCGGAACACCCAGGGCCGCGCCGAGCATCGCGTAGGAGATGCCGGCGTTCCCCGAAGAGGAATCGAGCAGCCGGCGCCC
>JBDHRV010000054.1:0-21408 GCA_039807745.1 Burkholderiales bacterium | reverse complement strand
GCGAGCCTCCGCCACGATATCACCCACTGTTTGAAACGATTCGACGTCTGCGACGCCGAACTTGATCCCGAGCTCAATCTCTGCGGAAACGATGAAGGTCACGTACCTGAACGAATCCCAGTCCGGGATATCACTCCGAGTTGTTTCCATGCCCAGCACGATGGAGTCATCGCCAAGTAGATCACGAAGAATTCGAGTGAATGTCGCGAGGAGTTCTTGATCTGTCACGTCACGATGTCCTTTCGAGTTATGAAAGTGGGGCGAGGGATATACTCGTCGATGTGGATGAGCCAGCGACTGGCGTCTTGCCCCGGTACTGGCTTGCGTTGCCTCGCGAATCCGAGTGTGCCGTACAGGTCGCTCACGACGCCATTCTTGTCTGTCGGAGCGTAGTCGGCGCGCAGCTTGCGCACGCCTCGTTGACGTGCGAACTCCACGGCGATGTTCATCGCCTCGAATTCAAGCTGACGACCGAAGACGCGGCAACTCATTACCCAGGTGTCGATCTCGAGAGCTTCGGGATCATCGAGGAGCGGGCGCAAGACCATGACGCTCACCAACCCGTTGTCTCCGAAGCGATCCACGAGTCGGAACTGCAGCAGCAGATTGTCGGGCGAATGGGCAAAGCGCGCTACCTCCTCGGGCGAGTATCGGCGCGTGGTCATGTTGAATTGATTGGTTTTGTTGATGAGCTGCGTGACCCTTGTGAGATCTACCGTTGCGACGGGCCCAAATTCCACGGTCATGTCCAGCCCACGTAGAAAGGCTTCCATTCCGTGCGACGCGCTCCGCAGTGCCTCGCGCTCAGCATTCGCGGCGTACTGATCCGCACGGTCGCGATCCTCGGTGGTGAAGCTCACCGCCTCGAAGTAACCTTCGTCGGCGATGCAGCGCACGTAATGCGCGGGGTCTGCAGGCAGCTCCGGTACTGCCACCATCGGCAGGCTTTCACGCACCCTTGCCCGTTCAACGGGATTGTCGTCCACGAACACCAAGCTATCGAGGCCGATATTGAGCTGGCGTGCGATTGCCCTGACGTTCTGTGCCTTGTCTTCCCAGTTCGCCATGAATGCAGCGATGTCCGAGCGCCTGAGGACCATCTCCGGATGGGAGCCAAATGCGGCCTCCGCCACCGCGAGCTCGTTCTTCGAGCACACGGCGAGGATGATTCCCCGCTCCTTGAGTCGCTTGGCATAACGTTGCAAGGCTAGGTAAGCTTCACCGAGGGCGCTGCCCTCTCCGAGCACTATCCCTTCCAAACCATCGTCCCCGATCACGCCCCCCCAAATGGTGTTGTCGAGATCGAGCACTAGACACTTTCGCGACTGCCCGCGCTGTGCGGCGATCATTCGAGATACCAGTTCGCCATAGGTTGGCGCTGCCTGCGGCGCAATCTCGATCTTTCCCTGTAGCCAGCGCGCGACGTCGAACCAAGCGTCGATACCCTCACGCGCGCTTGCCCGCGACACGTCGAGCAGCAGCACCCTGTTCTCCGAGGCGGCTCGTGCGACGCGCTCGTTGAGAAGAGCCACCAAGCGCGTCGGCGCCCCGGGCACGAGTCGATCATAGCTTCCGAACAGTGATTCGTATACATCGAGAAACGATTGCTGAATGACCAGAGCACCGCAGTCATTACGTGCGGTACGCCATAGCATAGAAAGCTCGTCTGTCACCCGCGTGACGGCGCTCTCGGCCTCCTCTACAGTGGCTCCCACGGCCACCCCTGCGATCGTCTCACGGGCGGTAAGCGACAACAGGACAATATCCGGGCCGAAGACTCGCAGCGGCGACTCGGGATCGAGAAGCTCTTGGCGGTATTGTCCGAAAGCACCCTTGTACAGATTGAAGCGAATACGCCGGCGCAGACCGCCGACGCGGATCGCAGGAAGCAGATGATCGATAGTGCAGGAAGAAAGAATAGCGAGGCGGACCCGCGAGAATCCTGCAGCGTCCACCTCGGGGATCTGCCGCAAGGCGTTATCGATCTGTATCGTTTCGAGAAAACCCAGTCGCGTCTGCGACAGTTCGGCAAGCCGCATCAAGCGTTCTTCGGGTGAAGCAACGGCAAGAACAGAGCGAAGACTCTGTCGGAAATCGCCAGGTGACGAGTTCATTTCAGTTGGCTGTGTTGCGGAAAACAGGGCGTCAAGCCGGAGCGATTGCGCTCTCAGGAGCGACGCGGAGAGCTGTCCAGACATTCGCGAATACGAGGACCGGCAGCATCGAAGAATGCCTGAGACCACCGTTCCGCGCTGGCGCGATCCAGATGAGAGCCGTCGAAGGTCGTGATGTTGAGCGGTTGGGGTGCCACGAGATCGAGACCCAAGGCGTCGGCGATAGCCTGCGCCTCCGCTCTCTTGGTTGCATCGTACGGAGCGATCGTCAAGAGGACGCAGCGCTTCTCTACCGGTAACGTCGACACGAATTCCCGTCCAAGAGCGGCAAAGTGGTCCCAGCGTTCTTCGTCGCTCACGGGGCCATCCGAGGTCGTCTTCGTTGCCGCATTCCACGCTGCCAGATTGCCAGCCAGTTCCCAGGCGCCGGTATCCCGCGACCGAAAGAACGCGGGGTTGCTTCCACAAATAGCAGGGGCCGACGAGCAAACGCTCTTGTGCAAAGACTGCCAGAACTGCTTGTCCTTGTAACGGGTCTGCGCGTCGCTCTCGCGGAGAATCTGTTTCGCCGGGGGCGTTTCGCGGGTGTCGTCGAAGAACCGGTCGACGTTGATGACATATACCCTGGCGCGAGGTTTCAGTTTGGAAAGCAAGGGCGCTGCGAACTTGACGTTCTCGGTGTACGTGAAGCCCAAGAGGTAGTAGGGCACCCTGATTTTCGCAAACCAGCTATCGGTTGCAGTGGTCGAGAACGCAAACTGCATTCGGCTGCTTCCCAGGAACACCACGTCCGCGTCCACCGCATGGCGCCTGGCTTCCGGCTCCAGACCAAACCAGAAAGCGCCATGATCGTAATCTGCATAGCCGCCAATCTCACAGTGAGCGAGATAGCGATCGGACCCGTAGCCGTTGCCCGGACAGGCAAAGACCCCTTCACCGCGGGTCTTGTAGGCGAATGCGCCCAGCACACTGAAGAGGAGGATCAGAACGTAGAGACCGGGTCGTCCCGCGAGCAGCGAAGAGAAAGTGCTTCTCGCTTGAGCTCGATGGGTGGTGAGCGACGGAGAATGCATGGCAGCGTCAGTCGGGTTGAGGTACTGCGACAGGAGCGTGACGCGCCTGGAGAGAAAGCTGAATGCGGGAGACAGCAAACCCCGTGCCGGCGGTAGCACGGTTCAAGCTTATCGATAACACGGTCGTTCTCACCGCAGTCTCGCTCTACTAAATGTTGAGAATGGCGAGTCCCTAGAACTGCCAATAAAGAAACTCGCTCTTGCCACCAAGCTTGATGACCGAGGTTACGGCAATGGCAGACATCAGAAAGGCCCAGGGAAGCGTAGGCCGCCAATCCAATACCCTGGCCCACCCTTCCAGCTCTTCGTCGCGCCGTTTCACGCCGATGGCTGGCTCGTAGCGCGATAAGATCTGGAGTGAGTTCGGAAGCGCGAGTGCGATCACGAGCAGTGCAAAGATCCACATAGTCGTCGCGATGAATTCCGCGCCGCTCCCAGCCGACGTTACCGACGGTGAGACGATCGGCTGCAGCACAGAAGTCAAAGGGCCGAGCCTTTCGAAGATCTGCTGCGGCAGGGTGATGCCGTTGAACCCCAACATGCCCTGGAGCAATTCGCTCGCGGTACCCACCGTCGGCGAGCGGAACAAGACCATGGCGACAGCCACTGCGATGAAGGTCAGCACGAAGCCTACCGGTCGCATGAACCGGTTATAGCTGGCCTTGTCCGGCCAGAGTCTCGGCCCGACCATCCGCCAGGCATGGTTGATCGAGAGATAGAGGCCGTGCAGCAGGCCCCAGAGAATGAAGACGTACCCCGCTCCATGCCACAGTCCGGACACGAACATGGTAAGGATCGTCGGGCCGGCCAGGAGGTGGAAGTAGGCGCCACCAATGCGCGCGTCGCGTCCGCCGAGCACGGGTTTCCCTGCCGCGAGTCGTCGCCGCGTCAACCATAGAACGAGCGGATTGTAGAGATAAGCGGTCAGGAATCGTGTCAAAGTCATGTGCCAGCGTAACCAGAAGTCGATGATGCTCGAAGCCTTCAAGGGAGAGTCGAAGTTGGGCGGCAATCGCACGCCAAAGCAGCGTGCCAATCCCAGAGCCATGTCCGTATATCCGGAAAAATCGAAGTATATCTGCAGCGTGAAGCCTACGGCTGCCATCCACGCAGTGAAGAGCGAGGCGTCCCCGCCGGTCGCCACGGCGTCGTAGATCGGAGAAACATGAGCCGCTACCCCGTCCGCCAGCACCACCTTCTTGAAGAGGCCCATGAGAAAAAGGGTAAGGCCGAGCGCGACGCTCTCCTTGTCGAAGCGACACGAGGCCTTCTGGAACTGCGGCATCATCTCGCGATAATGCACGATCGGCCCGGCGATCAGTTGCGGGAAAAAGAGCACGAACAGGCAATAGTCTCGGAGCGAGAACGATTCTATGCGTTGCGCATGTACGTCGATGAGAAACGCGATCTTCTGGAACGTGATGAACGAGATACCGAGTGGCAGGATCACGTGCTCGAGAAAGAAATGCGTACCGGCCACGTCGTTGACGACGGTGCTGAAGAAGTTCACGTACTTGAAGTAACCAAGGAACGCAATGTTGAAGACAATGCCGAGGGCGAGAACCAGCCGTGCCGTTCGGGTTCGCGCCTGATCCGAGCGTAGCCGCAGGAGAACGCTTGCTAGGGCGAAGTTGACGAGTATCGAGGGCGCGATGATCAGGACGTTCAGTGGCCGCCACCAGGCGTAGAAGAACAACGATGCGACGATGAGCCAGCCGAGCGCCCACGCACGGGAGGTTTTTCCCAGCAGGAAGAACCCCGTCAAGGTCGCTGGCAGAAACAAGAAGACAAATTCGTAAGAATTGAAGAGCATGGGCGGCGAGAGTTCTGCAAGTGCTGCTGTTTAACGGAAGCAAGATCGGCGCAATCGCTCGCAAATGTATCGTGACGTGTGCGTCGACTATCGGCGTCGCGATCGGCGGCCGATTGGCCTCAACGGTGGATAACCCCTGAAGTCAGAATCGTGGCAGCCAGCGAGCACGGTGTAACTGTGCGCCGCACGGATCATATTGCGGTTGCACACAACGCGCCAGAGGGCTCTTGGTTTCGACTCGGCATGCTTCGGTCGACGGAATCTCGGGAGCGGTTGTGGAAGATTCGGCATTCGCGCATCGGGAGCGACTCCGGGGCTTTTGTGTCGCGCCTCGCGCGTGTGCACAGAATCCTTGCAGCGCTCCGTTTGGGTGCCGCTGGTAACGTACGACCGACCCCCTGGCACTATGGAATGGCCATTGCTGACCAAGTCCGGTTGGCCCGGAAACCTTGCGCTGCTTTAGCTTGGGTTCTGCCGTCACAGTTTCCAGAGGAAGTTCCGTGATTGATTTCAAGCGCTTGATCGGGCAGTTCGTGGTCAGTTCCGGGTGGCGCCCGGGGCCACGCCAGTGGGTGTCTGACCGGATCGGAGACTGGCAATTGGGGCGGCATCCCGCATTGCCGGCGATGCAATTGGTAGGCGCGGAAGATCGTCCGGTGGGCTGGCTCATCGGTTACCCGATCAGCGAGGCCGGTACGCTCTTGACCGATGGGGCTTGCGTCCGGGTGCCAGCGCCCGCGTTGAGATCGGAGGCGGAGCTGGAAGAGTTCATCTACGCATTTGGCGGTCGTTTCGCGGTGGTGATGCTGGGTGCCCATCTGCGCTTCTATGTCGACCCGTACGGGTCGCTCTCGGCGCTCTATTGTGCGCATCAGCGTATCATCGCCTCGACGCCGAATCTGATCCCCTACGACGAGGCGAGCCGCGATCGCGTCGATCTCGCGCTCGCCATCGGGATCCCGTACACCGATGGAATGTATCCCTTGGACATGACGCCGAGGTACGGCGTCGAGCGTGTTCTGCCGAATCATTACCTGGATCTTCGTGCGTGGCGGACGGTTCGGCACTGGCCAAAGCGCCCGCTGGAGGCGGAGGCATCGGTGGAGGAGGCGATCGCCGATATTGCCAGCCTGGTGAAAAGGAACATCGGGGCAGTCGTCGCGGCGACACCAACCTATCTCAAGCTGACGGCCGGCTGGGATTCGCGGATGCTTCTCGCGTGCTCGAAAGAGTGGGCGCCTCGCCTTGAGCTTTTCACGGCCGAGATCGGGGACGAAGGAGCGGCCACCGATTGCGACACGGCGCGACGGATCGCGAAGCGCTTGGGGCTCAGGCACCGGGTATTGCCGCGGGAACAGGCGCGCGACGAGGACCTCGAGGAGTGGATGTTTCGCATCGGCTATTCGACCAGTGAACAGAGGGGCTGGCGGGCGGTGACGATGTACAAGCGCCTGCCCGGCGGCCATGCGGTGCTGGCGGGCAACGCGGGGGAGATTGCCCGGGCGTATTACTGGAACGACGCCGACGCCGAGACGACTGAGATCACACCCGAGCGGCTGGTCGCGCACTGCGACTGTCCCCTCGAAGAGGAGCCCCTGCAACGGGCGCGCGCCTGGCTGGACTCGGTTCCAACTCGGAACGCCTTCGACATCCTCGATCTGTTCATGATCGAGCAGGACGTGGGAGGTTGGGCGTCGGTGGTTCAGTATGCCGAGTGCGACCCGGGATTCGCGATCTTTCCCCTGTGCCACCGCGGCATCGTCGAGCGGATGCTGGCGCTGCCGGCATCCTACCGCCGGATGGGGCGTATGGCGCAAGACATCATCGCGCGGGAATGGCCGGCGTTGCTCGATTGGCCGGTCAATCGGCCGATTGGCGCGACGCGGATCCTGTTTAGGATGAAGCGGGCGATCAAGAAAGCAAGGCTTACGTAAGTGGGCAACGCGGCGTCGGCCATCGGAAACTCGGCGGGGGCATGTCGCGGTCGGCTGCGTCGGCCCGACCGAGCCCCTTGGGTGACTGCGAGAAGTTCTTAAGGGACAATTTCGCGCGCGGTGTGAGGTGCAGCAGCGAAGTGCCCCGTACCGGGCGCTAACAGAGCAGGCAAGACGGAGCGGTTGATGCGTAGTCGAGCAGTTTCGAATGCACGTTGGATCGCGGTTTCCCGGGTCGTGTCGGTAGCGGTTCAACTGCTCAGCGTGATGTGGCTGGCGCGTCTCTTGACGCCCGCCGACTATGGCGTGGTGGCGATGGCGCTGGTGGTGACCAATCTCGCCACTCTGGTGCGCGACATGGGTACCGGGCTCGCGCTGATCCAGAAGGAGGATCTCAAGGAAGAGACGATCCTGACCGCGTTCTGGTTTACGGCAGGGCTGGGGGCGGCGCTGGGCTTGCTGGTGGCAGGGCTGGCGCCGCTGATGGCGCACGTGTTCGAGGCGTCGGCGGTGAGCGGTGTGCTGTGGGTGCTGGCTACTACCTTCCCGATCCTGGGCTCGACCACGGTGCACCAGGCGCTGCTGGAACGCGATTCCCGGTTTCCGCTGTTGGCCCGCATCGAGGCGGTGTCCGCCGTCTCGGGGCTGGCAGCCGGGGTGAGCGCGGCGTACCTGGGGGCGGGGCCGTACAGTCTCGCCGTCATTTCGCTGACGCAGGCATTGGTGTCTTCCAGCCAGCTCTGGATTGCCTCCCCGCTGCGACCGCACTGGATGTGGAACCGCCACGAATTCCGTGCCATCCGACGCTTCAGCGACTATCTGGTGGGCTTCAACATCATCAACTACTTCTCCCGCAATGCGGACAGCATGATCGTGGGCCGCGTGCTGGGGGCAGATAGCCTCGGCCTGTACTCCCTTGCCTACAAGATCATGCTGTTCCCGTTGCGCAACCTGACCTTTGTCGCGTCGCGTGCGCTGTACCCGGTCATGAGCCGGCAGCAGGCAGCGCCTGAGGAGATGGCGGAGCTGTACTTGAGGACGCTGGGGGTGATCGCCTTCGTGACCGCGCCGATGATGGCGGGCCTGTTCGTGCTACGCGACCTGTTCGTCGCGGTACTGCTGGGCAGCAAGTGGGCCGCCATAGGGGACATCCTGGCGTGGCTTGCACCGGTCGGCTTCATTCAATCGTTGACGAGCACTACTGGGTCGGTGCTCATGGCTCGCGGCCGGACGAATGTGCTGTTCTATCTCGGCATCGTGGGCACCATCCTCGTCGTTGCAGCTTTCCTGATTGGCGTCCAGTGGGGTGTGGTGGGCGTCGCGGCGGGGTACTGCATAGAGAACGTGGTCGAATTTGTTCCGGTCTTCTACATCGTGTTTCGGGAGCTGGGACAGGATCTGTCGCGATTTTTCCGCACCATCCTGGTGCCGGCGTCGCTCACCATCGTGATGGTGATCGTGGTCTGGATCTGCAGGGAACTGCTCCCGCTGCTGCAGCTGCCTGCGCTCACACAGCTGGTGTTGCTCGCGCTCGTGGGCGCGGTGACCTACGGCGCGCTGGGTTTCGCATTTGCGCGCCAATCCTTCGGTGACGTGTTCCGGTTCTTCAGGCGCCGGCGGGCGACTCGGTACGCTGCCTGAGGCTCCAGCCGGGGCCGCCTTTACACGCGCGGAGCGCGCACTTTAAGCTTCGCCGCCATGAAACATCTAACCCTTCAGGTTCTGCGCGCTCTGTCGCACGCTGAGTTCCGATCGGGCGAGGCGCTCGCCCATACCTTCGGCGTGAGCCGTGGCACTATCCACAACGCCCTCAAGGGGCTCGACGGGCTGGGGGTGCGTATCGCAGGCTCGCCAGGCCTCGGCTACCGTCTCGACGACGCGCTGTCCTGGCTCGACGCCGAGCGGATTCGAGCGTCCGCAGGCGATGCCGCGACGATGATCGACCTTCAGGTCGAGGCGAGCTGCGAATCGACGAATACCCTGTTGGTGGACCTTGCACGCGCCGGTGCAGCCAGTGGGACGGTGATCGCGGCGGAGTTGCAGACCAGCGGTCGTGGCCGGCGTGGCCGCGGCTGGGAGTCCGCGCTCGGTGCAGCCCTCACGTTCTCGCTGCTGTGGCGCTTCGAGCGCGGTGTTGCAGCCCTTTCCGGACTGAGCCTCGCCGTCGGGGTAGCCTTGGTCCGAGCGCTGCGTGGATTCGGCGCGCGGGCCGTCATGCTCAAGTGGCCGAACGATCTCGTCCTGCCTGCGGGCAAGCTCGGCGGCATCCTGATCGAGGTCGAGGGCGATGCGCTCGGACCGAGCGCGGCCATCATCGGTATCGGCCTGAACGTTCGCCTGTCTTCCGCGCTCAGGCGCCGCATCGACCAGCCTGCGATCGACCTGGTCGACGCGGGGGTCGCCACGGCAGACCGCAACGACATCCTGGGCGCGCTGCTGCGCGAGCTCTGCGTCGCCCTGGCAGCTTTCGAGCAAGGCGGCTTTCATCCGTTTCGACACGAGTGGCAGGCATATCACGCGCACCAGGATCGGCCCGTCGTGCTGCTGCGGCCGGATGGCGTGCGCGAATCGGGAGTTGCGCGGGGAGTGAACGACGACGGGGCATTGCTGATCGAGCAGGGGGAGACGATGCGGATCTGCCTGGCGGGCGATGTCAGTCTGCGGGCGTGACATGGCGCTGCTGGCGATCGACGTCGGCAACAGCCGGATCAAGTGGGGGCGCCACGACGGCTCGCGCTGGATGGAAACGGGTGCCACCGACCATGCGCGCAGTGCCGCCTTGGAGTCTGCTTGGGCGCGTCTTCCGTCCGGCTTCGATGCGATCGGCTCGAACGTGGCAGACGCCGGCATCGCGCGGCGCGTCGACGAGATGCTCGGGGCACGGCGCATTGCGGTCCGATGGATCGAGAGTCGGCCAACTCAGTGCGGCGTTCGCAACCTTTACTCGGATCCATCGCAGCTCGGCACCGACCGCTGGGCTGCCCTGATCGGGGCGCGGACGCTGCAACCGGGCGCCTGCGTGGTGGTGGCTGCCGGCACCGCGGTTACCGTCGATGCGCTCACCGCGGAGGGCGAGTTCCTGGGGGGCCTCATCTTGCCGGGTCTGTCGCTGATGCCTGCGGCACTCGCGCGCGATACCGCCCGACTGCCCCGCGATACCGGCGCCTACGCTGATTTTCCGCGCACGACCGTCGATGCCATCGCTACCGGTACGATCGATGCCGTGACGGGTGCCGTGGAGCGCTTCGCACAGCGATTGCGCGCACGGGCGGGCGGTGCAGTTGGCCTGATCGCGACCGGCGGCGCGATCGCAGCGCTGGTGCCCTACCTCGCGGCGGACGCTCGCGTAGTGGACAATCTGGTGCTGGAAGGATTGCTCATCATCGCAGCCGAACCATGAGACTCGTCCCCATCGTCCTGCTCGGGGTAAACATCCTCGTCGCTGTCTTCTTCTTCTTGATCGAAGGTCGCGGCACTTCGCGCACCAGCGAGCCGCTGCGGCGCGAGATCCGTCCCGAAGCCATTCGCATCGTAGCCACGGATCGCGAGTCGCCCGTCGCCCCTGCGCCGAGAATCATCGATGAGCCCCGCGAGCCGACGTTCGTCTGCGCCAGCTGGGGCGGCTTTCCCGAGAGCCAGGTCGCCGCTGCGGAAAACCGGCTTGCCCCCCTGGAGCTCGGTGCAAGGCTTTCCCGCAGCGAGACCTCGGCTACCACAAATTACCTCGTGATCATCCCTCCGATAGCGCATCGGCCGGATCTCAACGCACGCGTGGAGGCGCTGCGGCGATCAGGAATCACGGATCAGTTCGTGATCAACGATGGCGACTTGCGCAACGGGATATCTCTTGGATTCTTCAAGAGCGAGGAAGCGGCGACTCGCCACCTCGCCGAGCTCCAGGCCAGGGGCGTGAGTGACGCGATCGTGAAGCCGAGACCGTCCGGCAATCTGATCATTACCTTGCAGATCCGTGATCTCACCGCCGCCGAGCGAACCAAACTCGAAGCCGTCGCGATCGGACCTTCGGGTGTCGAGCTCAAGTTCCAACCCTGCACGCGCCACGGGACACCGGGCTGACCTAACTAAGGGTCTAAGGGAAGAGCTTCCCCGGGTTCAGGACGTTGGCGGGATCAAAAACCTGCTTTACCCTGCGCATGACAGCGATGGTCGGCGCATCGAGCTCCTTGCCGATGAACGCGCGCTTTTCGCTGCCGACCCCGTGCTCACCCGAAAGCGTGCCGTGCAGCGACACCACGAGATCGAATACCTCCTCCAGACAGGCCTCGGCGCGCCTGAGCTCGTCGCCGCGGCCGGGGTCCACCAGGAGATTGACGTGGATGTTGCCGTTGCCGCCGTGTCCAAAGTTCACGTTCGCGACGCGATGCTTCGCGGCCAACCTGGCAAGGCCATCGAGGAGCTCCGGTAGCCGCGAGACGGGCACCGCCACGTCTTCGTTGATCTTCTTCGGCGCGATGTCGCGCAGCAGCGGCGATAGCGCCTTGCGCGCCGCCCAGAGCTGTCCGCTGTCCTGGCTCGTCTCCGCGCTGACGAGACCCGGGTTGTGGCACGCCTTGACAACCGCGGCCGCGGAATCCCTGACCTCCTGGGCCGATCCGTCCACTTCGATCATGAGGGTCGCCTGCGCACCGCCCGGCACCAGCCCGGGATGGTGGGCGCGCAGCAGCGACAGCGACCCCGCGTCGAGAAACTCGAGCGCGCTCGGCGTACGCGGTTGCCCCATAACGGCGACGATCGCCGCAGCGCAGCTCGCCGCGTCGCGATAATGCGCGATGAGCCCGCCGACTGCCGCGGGCTTGGGCGTGAGCTTCAGCGTGGCTTCGACGATAACCGCCAGCGTTCCTTCGGAGCCGATGATGAGTCGGGTGAGGTCGTATCCCACCACCCCCTTGGTGGTGTAGCAGCCGGTCCGGATGAGCTCGCCCGAGCCGGTGACCGCCTTCAGACCGAGCACGTGGTCCCGGGTCGTGCCGTACTTGACCGCATGCGGGCCGGCGGCACAGGTCGCGAGGTTGCCGCCGACACTGCAGTACGACGCGCTCGACGGATCGGGCGGCCAGAAGTAACCGTGTTGGGCGGCCGCGTCCTGGACCTCCTGGTTCAGCACCCCGGGCTCCACGACCAGCACCCGATTGGCAGGATCCACATTGACGATGCGCCGCATGCGCTCGAGCGAGAGGACGATGCCGCCGCGTTCGGGCAGACTGCCGCCGGCAGTGCCGGTGCCGCGGCCGCGCGCCACCAGCGGCACACCGAACTCGTTGCACGCGGCGACGATCGCACGCACTTCCTCCGCCGATTCGGGAAAGGCGACGGCATCGGGCGGAAAGATCTTGCGAGTGTTGTCGTAAGCGTACGCGTAGCAGTCGACGGCGTCGGTGAAGAACCGACCCCGGTCGAGCAGCGACCCGAGGCGGGCCGCGAGCGCGGCGTCCAGCATGCGACCCTACGCGCGACCGCGGATGCGCGCCACCACCGCGGTCGTGGAGCGCTCGTGCAGGAATGGAATCGCGTGCACCGCGCCGCCCCAGCCACGCACCTCTGCCGCGCCGACAATGCGCTCCGGCGGCCAGTCGCCGCCCTTCACGAGCACGGCCGGCCGGCAGCCGAGGATCAGAGCGAGCGGTGTGTCCTCATCGAACCAGGTCACGAGCGTCACGGCCTCCAGTGCCGCGAGCACTGCCATGCGGTCTTCGAGCCGGTTGATCGGCCGGTCCTCGCCCTTGTTCTGGCGCTTGACCGAGGCGTCGGTGTTGACCGCCACGAGGAGGCTTGCGCCCAAAGCTCTCGCCTGGGCGAGGTAGGTCACGTGCCCGCGGTGGAGGATGTCGAAGCAGCCGTTGGTGAAGACGAGCGGTTTCGAAACCGCAGGCAACAGCGTCGTGAGCTCCGACGGGTGACAGATCTTTCCTTCGAAACCTGGGGACGGGTAGGTGCTCAAGGCCGCAGTAGCTGCCGCGGCGACGGGCAGCGCCGGATGCTCGTGTGCATAGTGGTCAGGCGGGCGCGGCAAGGCCCTTGCGAAAGCGATTGAGCTCGTGCACCGACGCGAAGGTCTGCCCGAACAGGGCCGACAGATTGCGGAGGATGCCCCCCACGACCCGCGACTCCCACTCCTTGTCGAAGCCGATCTGTTCGGTGAGCCAGCGATCGAGCCAGTCCGGGTCGGGCAGGCGGCTTTGCACCGTATCCTGCGGAAAGTGGCGCTTGCTCACGTGGAGATTGGTCGGGTGCAGCGGTTTGCCGCTGCGCGCACTCGAAGCCATCAGCACGCCGACCTTGGCGAAAGCTCGCCGCGCCGTGTCCCCGCAGTGCTCGATCGCCTTCTTCATGTACTTGAGGTAGGCGCCGCCGTGGCGCGCCTCGTCCTTGGAGATCAAGTCGTAGATGTGCTTGATGACGGGTTCCGTGTGCCACTCCGCGGCGCAACGATACCACTGCGTCAGGCGCACCTCGCCGCAGAAATGCAGCATCAGGGTTTCCAGCGGCGGAGCCGGATCGAAATCGAACCGCACCGCGTGCAGCTCGTCCTCGGTGGGCGCGAACTCCGGTCGGAACCGGCGCAGATACTCCATGAGCACCAGTGCGTGCTTCTGCTCCTCGTAGAACCAAACCGACATGAAGGCCGAGAAGTCGCTGTCTTCGCGATTGTCGCGCAGGAACATCTCGGTCGCGGGCAGCGCGGACCACTCCGTGATGGCGTTCATCTTGATGGTGCGGGCGTGCTCGTCGGAGAGCTTGTCCGACTCGAATCCATCCCACGGCACGTCCTCGGCCATGTTCCAGCGGGATTTCTCGAGCGAGCGGAACAGTTCGGGGTAGAGCATGGCGCGCACCTCTTGCAATGGTCGAGCGGTCGCGGAATCCAGGCGCGCGAGCGTGGCGGCCACCGTACCATCAGAGGCCATCCAGGTCTGCCAGCTCCCCGGCCCGGGCTTGGATCGGCGAGCGTTCCGCGGCAGTGAGTCGGGACAGATTTGCGCACCAACCTCAACGAAGTCCGCAGGCCCGCCACGAACAACGCTGCGTATCGATCCAAAAGCTGTCCAGTATAGCAGCCGGTCGAGCACATGGTGACTTCTACGCGCAGGACGCCTACTGCGAGCATCCCTGCTACGCGGATCAGGGTATGGGGCGAGCGCCCTGCGCTTCGACGCCGAGGGCGCGTGACCAATCGCCGCGACTACTGGAACGCGGCCGAGGAGTTCTACGAGAAGCTGCCGGTGGGCCGACGGCCTATCAGTCGCGCCGGCTGACGAGCATTCCGATCAGAAGCCCGACCAATATGCCGGCGCCTGCGATCGTCCAGGGGTTGTCGTGGGCATACGCATCGACTTCGCGGGCGGCGCGCTTGGCTTTGCGCTCGACCTCGTATTCCAGGTCGAGGAGCTGGCCCTTGATGCGTCGCAGCTTCGGTTCGAGCTTGGCGCGCGCCGCATCGGCGTGCTCGCCGACCTCGGACGCGGTGGCCTTGAGCAGGTCCTCCGTGGACGAGACGAGTCGCCGTGTTTCGTCCAGCAGGTGCTGCGTGATGTTTGCCATGGGGGGTTCCTCTGTGCAGGTACGAACCGATTATACGGAGGACAGCGCCTGAAATCGACCCGCGCGACCCTTTGTACCGTGATCCACGATGACGCTTGCAACGTTCACCATTACCTTCTATAAGCTTGCCACCGAACCAACGGAGGATTCCTCATGACCCCGCAAGAGCAGCAGTCGATCATCGAGCTTTGTTTGCTGGCCGCACTTGCCGACGGCGGCAGAGACGAGCGCGAACGCGCGGAACTGGAGCGCATCGTGCAGACGCTTCCTTACGCGTCCGACCTCGACCTGGGCCGGCTCGAGGAAGAGGTACGGGAGCGCACCCCGGCGCTGGCCGAGATCGCCGCCAACCTCTCCCCCGCGGCCCGGCAGCCGGCTTTCGAGCTCGCGGTCTGCGTGTGCAACGCCGACGGCGCGGAGAATGCGGCGGAGGCCGCATTTCTCGCCGACCTGCGCCGGGCGCTCGAGCTCGACGCCGGCCCCGCAGAAGCGTTCGAGCGCGAGGCCACCGCAGTCAGTACCACCGCCCTGACTCCGGCGGCAGCTACCCGCCCGGCACCTGACGCCGCGGAGCAGGACCGGATGATCCTCAATTACGCGATGCTGAACGGTGCGCTCGAGCTGCTGCCGCAGTCGCTAGCGTCGATGGCGATCATTCCGCTGCAGATGAAGATGGTGTATCGCATCGGGCAGTCCTATGGCTATCAGCTCGACCAGAGCAGCATCAAGGACTTCGCGGCGGCGGCCGGAGTCGGCCTCACGTCGCAGGTGGTCGAGAACATCGGGCGCAAGATCATCGGCGGCATTCTCGGCAGCCTCGGGGGGGTCGTCGGCGCGGCCGGAAGGCAGGCCACGGGCTCCGCGTTTTCGTTCGTCACGACCTACGCGCTCGGCAAGGTCGCGAGCGCGTACTACGCCGACGGACGCACGCTCGATGCGGTGCGGCTGAAGCAGGTGTTTGCCACCATGGCGGAGGAAGCGAAGACGTTGCAGGCCAGGCTCGCGAGCCAGATTCAGGACAAGGCGAAGACGCTGGACGCGAGAAATATCGCTACCCTGGTGCGCGACGCCTGACCTCGGGGTCAGGCCTCGGGGCGATCACTTGCCGGGCGTGCGCTCGAAGGTGAGGGTATCGCCAGCCGCGGAGAGCGTGAGACGGTCGCCGTCGATGCGCCAGGACGGTCCGCGCTCGAGCACGCCGAAATACCGCGCCTCGATCTTCGCGACTGCGGGCGGGCACGCCATCATGGTGCTCGCAAGCGGCCCGATCTGGAGTCGTCCGGCCTGCTCCTTGATGCTCCCGGCGGCACGGTTGCAGCCGGCGCTCGCGGCAATGTTGCCGCCCTCGATCTCCAGCGTGACCTCCGGCCCGCCATCGCCTGCGCTGCCGCCCAGCGCACGCCGGTCGGTGAGTGTCCAGCGCCCGTCGAGCGGAGAAGCCGCGAGCGCGGCGGTGCCGAGCACGACCGCGCACAGGGCGGCGCATCCCGCCTGCCTGGCGGTGCTCATCCCGTGTACTCGAAGACCTTGACCACCCGCTTCACGCCGCTCGTATTGGCCGCCACTGCGGCGGCCGCGTCGCCCTCGTTGCGGGTCACGAGACCCATCAGGTAGACGACACCGTTCTCGGTGACGACCTTGACGTAGTATTGGTTGACGTCCGCGTTGCCGACCATATTCGCCATCACCTTGCTCGAGATGTAGGAATCGTCGGTCCAGCTCTGCAGCGTCGTCGGCTGGCCGACCGCGATCTCGTTCCTGACATCGCGCACGCTCTTCGTGCCCTGCGCGATCTTCTGGATTTCCTGCCGCATTTCCTCGGTTGGCACCTCACCGGTCAGCAGCACGATCCGGTTGAAGCTGGTGACGTTGACGTGGACCTTGTCCCCGAACTTCTCGCGAATGGCAAGCGACGTCTTCCACTCGATGGTCTCGTCGTCGGTGTAGGCACCGGTGGAACGGCGGTCGAAGCCGACGGCCGCGCCGGCAGCGCCAACGCCCACGATGGCCGCCGCCACACAACCGCCGAGGGCGGGGACCAGCATCAGCAGCACGAGGAGCACGCGCAGTTGCATCATTCCACTCCGAGCAGAAGACAATCGATGGCATCGCACAGGCAGTGCAGAGTGAGCAGGTGCACTTCCTGGATGCGGGCGGTATTGGTAGCCGGGACGCAGATATGGATATCGCCGGGTTCGAGCATGGCGGCGATCTGTCCGCCGGCCTTGCCGGTCAGGGCGACCACACCGAGGTTGCGCTCGTGGGCGGCCACGATCGCCTCCATTACGTTGCGCGAGTTGCCGCTGGTGGAGATCGCGAGCAGAACGTCGTGGGTTTGCCCGAGCGCCCGCACCTGCTTCGAAAACACCTGGTTGTAGTCGTAGTCGTTGGCGATCGAGGTGAGCGTCGACGAATCGGTCGTGAGCGCAATCGCCGCGAGCCCGGGACGCTCCATCTCGAAGCGGTTCAGCATTTCGGCCGCAAAGTGCTGGGCGTCGGCGGCAGAACCGCCGTTGCCGCAGCTCATGATCTTGCCATCGTTCACCAGGCACTGGACCATACGCTGCGCGGCCTCGGCGATCGGCCCCGCGAGGGCGCTGGCCGCCTGCAGTTTGAGCTCGGCGCTGTCGGTGAAGTGCGTGCCTATTCGGTCGATGAGGTCCATACGTGTGATGCCGCAGCAAAGCGGTGCGTATTATCGCACGAAGGCGCCTGGCATCCGCCCGCTGCCGTCTCCGGACTAAGCGCTGAAGGCATCCCGGATCCACTCGATGCGTCCGTCCGGACCGGAGACCAGGACGGCGTCGAAGCGGCAGCGAGGCGTCTTGCGCTGGCCCGCCAGATAAGCTCCGGCGGTTTTGACGAGCCGCGCACGCTTGGCCGCGGTGATGCTCTCGGCTGCACCGCCAAAGCCGGCGCGAGCGCGCATGCGGACTTCGACGAAGACGACGGCGTCGCCGTCACGGGCGATCAGGTCGATCTCCCCGAAGCGGCAGCGGAAGTTCCGCTGCAGGATCGCGAGCCCCTGGCGGATCAGGAATTCGGCGGCGACGGTTTCCGCTGCCTGCCCGCTCAGGCTCACGGTGGCAGCGGCGAGAGCACCCGCGGCTGGTCCGGACCGAATTCCACCGGCGTCAGGCTTCGTTCCAGCGTCTGCCCGGTCGAAAGATCGATGCGGCCGGTCACGCCGTCCAGGCTCATGGCAGAGGGCGGCGGCGCGTCGAGCAGGGTCTGGCTTACGCGAAAGGCGTCGATGCCGAGCGCGTAGAAGCGTTCCTGCTCGTTGCCGGTGGACGCCGCAGCGGGCCGCGGATAGACCATCACCGCTGGGTGATCGGGCTGCACCATCCAGGGCATGTCGAGGAACCGCACCCCCTCGAGATCGCTCATCATCATCGCGTCGCCGCGCGTGGCGTAGAGCTGGGAGGTACCGTAGAACGGCGTGCTCCGGTCGGCGAAGGCGCGCAGAAAACGGGCGCGCTGGGCATCGCACGCGACGAAGATCATGTCGGCGCCGCTCGCGGCGAGGGTGCTTCGCAGCTTGCCCAGGGCCTTGGCATCCGCCGGCAGCTTCATCACCGCGGTGATGCGTCCGCCCTGGGCCGTGAAAGCTTCGGTGAAGGCGTCCTGAATGCGCTTGGCGAGGGGGGTGTCGGCGGTGACCACGAGCGCTGCGCGGCGCCCCTCGGAGAGCGCAAAGGCGGCCACCTGGCGCGCTTCCGGTTCGGCCTGCAACCCGAGCACATAGAGAGACGGCGGCATGGCAAGGCTCGCATCCGGCGGATTGAGGACCAGCGTGGGGATCGTGACCGAGCCGTGGGCGACGATCGCGTTCACGCCCGGCCGCGTCATCGGGCCGATCACGACCCGCGCACCCTGTGCGACGGCGAGATCGTAGTTGGCGACGGCGTCCTTTGCTTCGTCGACCATGCCGTACACCTTCACCGGCAGTGCGTCCTTCCCCTGCACCTTTGCCGCTGCCAGCACGCCCTGGCGCACGCTGTCGGCGTAGCGGCCGAAGCCGGGCGACTGTGTGGGCAGCAGCAGGGCGATGTGGGGCGTGGGCGCGAGGGATTCAGTAGCCGCCTGCAGGGCAGGTCCGTATAGTGACGCGACGAAGATGGCGAGGAAGGTGAACAGCCCTTGCATGACGGCGGAACCGAAGGCGGGGACCCGAGATTATATGTAGTCGCGACACCCCTGGGAAACCTGGGCGATGTGACCCTGCGCGCACTCTCGGTGCTGCGGTCGGTGGACGTGATCGCCGCCGAGGACACGCGGGTGACGCGCAAGCTGCTGCAGCACCACGCCATTCCGGCGAAGCTCATGGCCGCGCACGCGCACAACGAGCACCGCGCCGCCGGGGAGATCGTGGCGCTGCTGCGCGACGGCAAGCGCGTCGCGCTCGTCACCGACGCCGGCACACCGGGGTTCTCGGATCCCGGTGCGGTGATCGTGTCGGCCGCACGCGCCGCGGGGTTCGAGGCGACGCCGATACCGGGGCCGAATGCGGCCGTGGCGGCGCTCTCCGCGGCAGGACGCACGGCTGACCGCGTGCTCTTCTGCGGCTTCCTGCCGCCGCGCCCGGCGGCGCGGCGCAAAGCGCTGCAGACCTTGCGCGCGCTGCCCTTCCTGCTCGTCTTCTACGAGGCGCCGCATCGCGTCCGCGAGGCGCTCGCCGATCTGCGCGACACGCTCGGACCCGAGCGCACGGTCACCCTCGCGCGCGAGCTCACCAAGCGTTTCGAGTCGTTCCACACCTGTCGGCTGGCGGAAGCGGAAGCGTGGGTGGCGGCGGACCCGAACCGGGAGAAGGGCGAGTTCGTCCTGCTGGTCGACGGCGCAGTGCTCGAGACGGCATCCGCGACAGAGGACGCCGCCGCGGAGCGAGTGCTGCGGGTGCTGCTGGCCGAGTTGCCGTTGAAGCAGGCGGTCGCGCTCGCCACCGCGATCTGCGGAGCAAGCCGCAATCGGCTGTACGCCCGCGCGCTCGCCCTCAAGGCGCAGCGCGACTGAGGCGCCGCCATCACCGTCGACGAGGGCCAGAAGACATGTTTACCTACTGGGCGGGGCAGGTCGGCATCGCTGTCTTTGCGGTGACCGGAGTGCTCGCCGCGGCTCACCGCAATCTCGATCTCTTCGCCGTGGTGGTGATCGGCGTGGTGACGGCGGTCGGCGGCGGCACCGTGCGCGACATGGTGCTCGGGGTGCCCGTGTACTGGCTGAATGACTTCACCTACGTCAGCGTGGCGCTGGCGGCGACCGTGGTGGCGTTCGCGCTCGACCGTCATCTGCGGGACACGTACAGCCTGCTGCTCTATCTCGACGGGCTCGCCTGCGCGCTCTTCACCGTGCTCGCCATCGACAAGACGCTGGCACTCGGCCACGGCGCACCGGTGGCTGTCGTCATGGGCATCGTGACGGGCATCGGTGGTGGACTGATACGCGACGTGCTGATCGGCGAACCGACGCTGCTCATCCGGAGGGAGCTTTACGCCACGCCGATCCTGCTGGGCGGGCTGCTCTATGCCGCGCTGATTCCGGTACTGCCGGACGCGCGCGAGATCGTTGCGTTGTCCTCGGCGCTCGTCCTGTTCCTCATGCGCTCGGCGGCGATCCGCTTCGAGCTCGCGTATCCGGCATGGCTGACGGTGCGCCCGAGAACGTAAAATGCTTGTGGGCGCCAGCCGCCCCCGGGCGGCAAGCCCCGCCTGACAGCACGCTCTGGAGATGTCTCGATGACCCGTTTGACGATCACGCGCCCGGACGACTGGCATCTGCATCTGCGCGACGGGGACGCGATGCGGGCCGTCCTGCCGTTCACCGCCGAGCGCTTCGGCCGCGCGATCGTCATGCCGAACCTCACCCCGCCCGTCACGACGACAGACTTGGCGCTCGCGTACCGGCGCCGCATTCTGGCTGCCCTGCCGGCCAACAGCCGCTTCATGCCGCTGATGACTCTTTATCTCACGGACGACACGACGGCGGAGGAAGTCATCCGGGCCAAGAAGAGCGGTGTCGTGCACGGCGTGAAGTACTACCCGGCGGGCGCGACCACCAACTCGGCGTCCGGTGTCACCGACCTCGCGCGTTGCCAGGCGGCCCTGGAGGCGATGGAGGAGGTGAACCTGCCGCTGCTCGTGCATGGCGAGGTCACCTTCGCGGAGGTCGACCTGTTCGACCGCGAGAAGATCTTTCTCGACCGCACGCTCGCGCCGCTGCTCGGTCGCCACCCGCGGCTGCGGGTCGTGCTCGAGCACATCACGACGAAGGAGGCGGTGCGCTTCGTGCGCGGCACGCCGGCGCGGGTGGGCGGCACGATCACCGCGCACCACCTGCTGCTCAATCGCAATGCCATGTTCTCCGGTGGCATACGCCCGCACCACTACTGCCTGCCGATCCTCAAGCGCGAAGAGCATCGGCTGGCGCTGATCGACGCGGCGACGAGCGGGAGCCCGAAGTTCTTCCTCGGCACCGACAGCGCGCCGCACGCGCGCGATACCAAGGAAGTGGCGTGCGGCTGTGCCGGCATCTTCACCGCGCATGCGGGCATCGAGCTCTATGCCGAGGTGTTCGCCGCCGCGGGTGCCCTGGATCGCCTGGAAGGCTTTGCCAGCATTCACGGGCCGCTCTTCTACGGTCTGCCCAAGAACGGCGACACCATCACGCTGGTGCGGGAAACATGGGCGGTGCCGGCGGAGTTCCCGTTCGGTGCCGGCACGCTGGTGCCCATGCGCAGCGGCGGCACCGTGAGCTGGCGGGTGGTTTAGAGCGGCGCGCGCTCGACCGCGGCGACTTCGACCGCGGTCAGCAAGACGGCTTCGAGCTGCTGCACCACCCGCTCCCAGTCGAGCGCCAGCGCCGTCGTGCGGACCCGGGCACCAAAGCGTCTGATCCGCACCGGATCCATCACC
>JBDHRV010000232.1:0-3468 GCA_039807745.1 Burkholderiales bacterium | reverse complement strand
GGGGAACCGCTGCAGTTCAAGGGCAAGGCGACCCGCCAGGGGCTCAACGGCACTCTCGACGAGCGCCCCGTTACGCTGCCGCGGCGCCGCAGCTATTGGCAGTAGGCAGCGGATTCAGGTAGCGGACGGCTCGCCGCGCACGGCATCGGCCCAGCTGTTGGGGGTTTCGTACAGACGCACGCGTTCGAGTCTGAGGTGATTCCCGTAGCAGTCCTGGTACGCCTGGTCCAGGATGTGGAACGCCGCGACGGCGAGATTCTCTGCGGTCGGGACGCGCGCCAGCACGACGGTCTTGTGGCCGGGAATCGACCTCAGGAAGTCGAGCACCACCCGGTCGTCCTGGTAGACGAGAAAGGCGTGGTCCCAGACGTCGACGACCTCGCGCCGCGCGATCTTCTTCACGTCCGAGAAGTCCATGACCATTCCCTGCTGCGGCGAGCCTTCGGTCTCGATGATGTCGCCCGAAAGTGTGATCTCGAGCGCGTAGCGGTGCCCGTGCAGGTGCTGGCACTGGCTCTGGTGCTGCGGAATGCGGTGGCCGGAATCGAATTCGAGCCGACAGGTGATCTGCATGGAAGCGCGGCGGATCGGGCGCACGAGTATATCATCGCCTTTTCGATGCCCCAGTGGCACCGCACCATTCCGACCCACAACCCATGAAGCCCGCCGGGTACCGGCTGACCGTCTCCGAACACGACCGGGATGCTGCCGGGCTGACGTATGTCTATCCGGTGGTATCGCGCCGCGCGGGCGGTGTCTCGATCGGCATCAACCTGAATCTCAACGATGCGTGCAACTGGCGCTGCATCTACTGCCAGGTGCCGGGTCTCACCCGAGGCAGCCCGCCAGCCATCGATGTCCCGCTCCTCGAGCGGGAACTGCGCCAGTTCATGCAGGACGTCCTCCATGGCGACTTCATGGATTGTCGCGTGCCGCCGGAGTCGCGGCGACTGAACGACATTGCCTTCTCCGGCAACGGCGAGCCCACCTCGGCGCGTGAGTTCGCGGACGCGGTCGATGCCGTGGGGCGGGTGATGCGCGAATTCGACCTCGTGGGAAGGATCAAGCTGGTGCTGATCACGAACGGGAGCCTGGTGCATCAGGCGCGGGTGCAGGCGGGTCTGGCGAAGCTCGCGCCGCTGAGGGGGGAAGTGTGGTTCAAGCTCGATCGCGCCACGGAGTCGGGCATCCGCGCCGTGAACAGCACCCGCACGAGCATGGAGAAAGTGTTGCGAAACCTGAATGCCGCTGCCCGCCTGTGTCCGACCTGGCTACAGACGTGCATGTTCGCACTCGATGGCGCGGCCCCTCCAGCGCACGAGGTCGATGCTTACGTGAATTGCCTGACTCGATTGCGAAGCGAAGGCGTGCCGCTGCAGGGGGTCATGCTCTACGGCGTTGCGCGGCCTTCGCACCAACCTGAGGCAAAACGAATCTCCGAGCTTCCGGAAGCGTGGCTCGATACACTCGCCGATCGCATCCGGATGCTCGGAATTCCGGTAACCGTAACCCCTTAGATACTCCTTAAAACAGCTCGGACCGCCCCGGTCACTGCCGTGCTGCGCTGCGGCGATAAGTCTTCCCGTTGCCCGGGGTTTCTTTCATCGCTTTCTTCAGATTCTTGTAGAGAGCGGGATTCGAGGACTTGAGGTAGCTCACGAGGGCGAAATCCTCGCCCTTGGCTTTGTCGATGTCGATCTTCTCGACGTGCACCAAGCGCAGGAGTTCCCGCACCGGTCTCGGCATGCTCCGGCCGCTCTCGTAACGCGAGCCGCCACTCTGGGTCACACCGACCTTGGTCCAGAATTCCTGTTGATTCAAGCCCAGCTTGAGACGGATTTCGCGGGGGTTCGGAAGCTTGTACGTGGTATTTTTCATAGATGCCCTCTCGTAGGTCGAACGCATAAACCTAACAGGCATTATGGACACAGAATCCGCGGCTGGGTTCAGAATTTTCTAAGTTCCGCGCATACCGCGCTGCGATGCGTCCCGCGACCCGCAGAATCCGGGCATATTGGCGCACTGCAATAACCTTGGCCCGCATGTGGTAGCCTGCGGCTTCGGGTAGAATTCCGCGTTCCCCCTTCCGCTGACATCATGGGTTTGATCGTACAGAAATACGGCGGCACGTCCGTCGGTAGTCCCGAGCGCATCAAGAGCGTGGCGCGCCGGGTGGCGAAATGGAAAGCCCGGGGCCATCAGATCGTGGTCGTCGTGTCGGCGATGGCTGGCGAAACCAACCGGTTGATCGCGCTCGCGAAAGAGGTCCAGACTCATCCCGACCCCCGGGAACTCGACGTCATGGTATCCACCGGCGAGCAGGTGGCGATCGCGCTCACGTCGATGGCGCTGATGGAACTCGGGGTGAGAGCCCGCAGCTACACCGGCGGCCAGGTGAAGATCCTGACCGACGACGCGCACACGAAGGCGCGCATCCTCGACATCGACGAGGCACCGATCCGGGCCGATCTGGAAGACGAGTACGTCGTGGTCGTCGCCGGCTTCCAGGGCGAGGACGAGGGCGGCAATATCACGACCCTGGGCCGCGGCGGCTCCGATACCACCGCGGTCGCCATCGCGGCGGCGCTCAAGGCGGACGAATGCCAGATCTACACCGACGTCGATGGCGTCTACACCACCGACCCGCGCATCGAGCCGGATGCCAGGCGGCTCAAGACCGTCACCTTCGAGGAGATGCTGGAGATGGCGAGCCTGGGGTCGAAGGTGCTGCAGATCAGATCCGTCGAATTCGCGGGCAAGTACAAGGTCAGACTGCGCGTGCTGTCCAGCTTCGAGGAAGAGGGCGAGGGCACGCTGATCACTTTCGAGGAAGACGAAAAGATGGAAGCAGCCGTCATCTCGGGCATCGCGTTCAACCGCGACGAGGCGAAGATCACCGTGGTCGGCGTGCCCGACCGTCCCGGCGTTGCCTATCAGATCCTCGGCCCGGTCGCGGAAGCGAACATCGATGTCGACATGATCATCCAGAACGTCGGGGTCGACGGGACGACCGACTTCTCCTTCACGGTTCACCGCAATGACTACGCCAAGGCGCTGCAGATACTGGGGCCGGTGAAGGACCACATCAAGGCACGCGACGTGATCGGCGGCGATAAGATCGCGAAGGTGTCGGTCGTGGGGGTCGGCATGCGCTCGCACGTCGGGATCGCGAGCAAGACCTTTCGCGCTCTGGCCGAAGAGGGCATCAACATCCAGATGATCTCCACCTCAGAGATCAAGATCTCCGTCGTGGTGGACGAGAAGTACATGGAGCTCGCGGTGCGCGTGCTGCACAAGGTATTCGAGCTCGATCGGCAGCCGGCGGCCGTTTGAGCGCGTGCCTGTGAGCGGCTATACTCTCGCGCGCAATATCGGAGACATGGCCGAGAGGTCGAAGGCGCTCCCCTGCTAAGGGAGTATATGGGCTAAAACTCGTATCGAGGGTTCGAATCCCTCTGTCTCCGCCAC
>JBDHRV010000053.1:0-21667 GCA_039807745.1 Burkholderiales bacterium | reverse complement strand
AGGTGCCTCTGGAGATGGCAAGTGCGCTGCAGGTTTTCGGAACGGATGCGGAATACCTGCAGATCGATGGCAACGGCAACAATGCCCTGGACTTCCACATTGCCTATTACATCGGGCGTCTGGCTGTTCAACATCCCGATGCGTACTTCCACGTCATCTCGAAGGACACCGGCTTCGACCCGCTGATCAATCATCTTCGGCGGCAAAAGATCAGATGTCAGCGATCTGCATCGGTTAGCGATATTCCCAAAGTGACCATCGCCAACAGCGACACGATCCTGGAAAAGGTCGATGCGGTCGCGCACAACCTCGCCAGGCGAAGCACTGGAAAGCCACGCACGGAGACCACACTCCGCGGTACCATCAAGGCGCTGCTCGGCAGCAAGCTCTCGGAAGCGGACGCCGACGCCGTGTTCGGGGAGCTATTGAAGCGGGGTTTCATTGAGATTGCGGATGGCAAAGTGAGCTACCATCCTGCGGGAGCGCCGCCCGCTTAGGCCTGGACGGGCTGTGCAGCCTCTCAGGTTTTAGGCCCGGAGCATCTCCATGCAACACGTTCGACTCGGCGCCACCGGACTGCAGGTCTCGCGCCTTTGCCTCGGCACCATGACACTCGGCTTGCAGTGCGACGAGGCCACCTCGCGGTCGATTCTCGACGCGGCGACCGAAAGCGGCATCACCTTCATCGACACCGCCGACGTCTATCCCCTCGGCGGCACGCTCGACACCGTCGGCCGCACCGAGGAGATCATCGGTCGCTGGGTGAAGGGACGGCGCGATGAGTTCATTCTCGCCACCAAGTGCGCGAACAAGGTCGGCCCCGCCGCATGGCAGCAGGGGGCATCGCGCAAGCACATCCTCTGGGCAGTCGATGCGTCGTTAAAGCGCCTCGGTACCGACTACGTCGACCTCTATCAGATTCACCATTACGACGCAGCGACGCCGATCGAGGAAACGCTGGAAGCTCTGGACATCGTCGTGCGCAGCGGCCGGGCGCGCTATGTCGGCTGCTCCAATTTCCTCGCGTGGCGCGTGGCGCGTGCGCTGGGGAAGAGCGAGGCGCGCGGGATCACCCGCATGGCGACGGTGCAGCCGCGCTACAACCTGCTCTTCCGGCAGATCGAGCGGGAGCTCCTCCCGCTATGCGCGGAAGAAGGTCTCGGCGTCATCCCCTACAACCCGATCGCAGGCGGTCTGCTGAGCGGGAAGCACGACCGCTCGCGTCCGCCGCCCGAGGGCTCGCGGTTCACGCTCGGGACGGCGACGTCGATCTATCAGGACCGCTATTGGCACGAGCGCGAGTTCGAGACGGTGAGCAAGCTCGCGGACATCGCCAAGGAGAGCGGGGTGTCGCTGGTAACGCTGGCAGTCGCCTGGGTGCTCGCGAATCCTGCGGTCACATCCCCGATCATCGGCGCAAGCCGGCCGGAGCAGCTCGCTGCGAGCGTGGCTGCGGTCGACTTCGTGATGACGCCGGATCTCAAACAGCGGCTGGACGATGTGACGCACGAATACCGGATGGGGGATGCTGCGCGGTGAGCACTTCTTTCAACAGATCTTGGTTCACAAGGTTGGCTGCACTCTGCCGTTGGGTGCCCGAAAGTCTGGTGAAGTCTCTGAATTGAGCGCTAGCGTAGGTTTCACACCGCATATGCACTGTTGGATCTGCGGCGATCCCGCCGAAACAGGCGAGCACCTCATCAAGGTCTCAGACATTCGAGATATCTTCGGCCACATCACCACGCACAAGCCGCTATTCCGGAAGCGGGGGGATGAGCGACACGAACTCGTGCAAGGTGCTCGCTCTAAGAAGCTGATGTTTGAGTCACCTCTCTGCGCTGTCTGCAACAACAGGCGTACTCAGCAGCACGACAAGAGTTGGGAAGCACTTGCCACCTTCCTGC
The DNA here is from genome assembly GCA_039807745.1 of Burkholderiales bacterium. Taxonomy (GTDB): domain Bacteria; phylum Pseudomonadota; class Gammaproteobacteria; order Burkholderiales; family JAEUMW01; genus JAEUMW01. The sequence continues at coordinate 19,763 of JBDHRV010000053.1, read as the reverse complement.
GGAAGCGAAATCCACCACTCCGCCCCGGCGAGACGATCCGACCCGCCAGAGCCTTCTTGACCGGTTGTCGGCCTGGCATGCTCGGCGTTCACCTTTACTTCGCAAAGCACTTTGGCTGTCTAATCGGCGATGGTGGTGCCCCAGTGAAGGTAACCCGGATGCGGCTCCGTAACCGCCAGGTCGAGCAGGCCTGGCACGGCTGATCTGTTGGCGACCCTCGGGGCGGCGGCTACTCACCTGGACCGTCGGGGGGTGCGCAGCGTGTTGACAGAGCCCGAGCGTGTATATACGCTACGTAAATGCACTTCTCCTGGGACGAAAAGAAGCGCAAGGCCAATCTTAAGGACCACGGCCTGGACTTCGTTGACGCGGAGAAGGTGTTTGAAGGACCAACCTTCACCTACGAAGACGACCGCTTTGATTACGGGGAAAAGCGCTTTGTGACCCTCGGTTTCTTGGGCCGAGTCGTTGTCTCCATTGTTCACACCGAGACTCAAGATGAAATCCGTGTCATCTCCTGCCGCAAAGCCACAACGAAAGAGCAAGCCATCCTCTTCCAGAATCTCGAAGACTGACTGGGGTCGGGTTAAGCGAATGAAAGAAAAAGAAATCAAGCTCACCGCTGAGCACCCAGAAGCTGACGTGAAGCACATCGTCCGTGGCATCGTGCGGCGCGGTCTGAAGTCGGTTCCCGCCAAGACGTCAATCTCCCTTCGCATCGACGAAGACGTGCTTGAATGGTTCAAGGCTCAGGGTCCGGGCTATCAGACGCGCATGAATGCCGTGCTGCGGGCTTTCAAGGATGCCTCGCCCTGACCAGGCTTGAGGGGAACTGCGAAGAGCGTGACTGTTTGGTATCCGTACATCCGCTACGCAACCAAGTGGACGATCGCAGGCTCGCGACTGCGATCCCGACGGTATTCGCGCCGGCGAATCCGCCCGCAGGTCCGCGTCCCGTGATTACGCGTGGGAGTATGGCAGGGCGACGGGTGTGCTTCAGAAGTACATGCCGTCACACCTGCCGGTGCCGTTCACGCGTCGCTTAGAACGGCAACACCGCGTTCGGTTTCGCGCCGAGGATCACGCGCCGGAAGTCGTCCTGGATCCGCTTAAGCGCCGCCTCGTTGTCGGCTTCGAACCGCAGCACGATGACCGGCGTGGTGTTCGACGAGCGCGCGAGACCGAAGCCATCCGCATACTCGACGCGCAGTCCGTCGAGCGTGACGATGTCGCGCGCGTCGGTGAACTTCGCGGTCTTCTGCAGCTCAGCGATGAGCGCGTAGTTCTCGCCTTCCTTCAACTGGATCTGCAGCTCCGGGGTCGAGACGGCGTCGGGGATTGCATGTAGCGTCGCGTCGATGTCGGTCTGACGTGACAGGTACTCGAGCAGGCGAGCGCCGGCATAGAGCCCGTCGTCGAAGCCGTACCAGCGCTCCTTGAAGAAGACGTGCCCGCTCATCTCGCCGGCGAGCGCGGCGCCGGTCTCGCGCATCTTCGCCTTGATGAACGAGTGTCCGGTGCGGCACAGCAGCGGCTTGCCGCCGTGGCGCTCGATCCACGGCGCGAGATTGCGTGTGGACTTCACGTCGTAGATGATCGTGGCGCCCGGATTGCGCGAGAGCACGTCGGCGGCGAACAGCATGAGCTGCCGGTCGGGGTAGATGACCGTGCCGTCCTTGGTGACCACGCCCAGCCGGTCGCCGTCGCCGTCGAACGCAAGGCCGATCTCAGCGTCGGTGGTTTTCAGCGCGTGGATCAGGTCCTCGAGGTTTTCCAGCACCGAAGGGTCGGGATGATGGTTGGGGAAGCTCCCGTCCACCTCGCAGAAGAGCTCACGCACCTCGCAGCCCAGGCGTCGATAGAGCTCCGGGGCAAACGCTCCGGCGACACCGTTGCCGGCATCGACGACGATCTTGATCGGCCGCGTGACCTTGACGTCGCCGGCGACGCGCGAGAGGTAGATCTCGCTGATGTCGCGCGTCTCCAGACGGCCCGAGCCGTGTCGCAAATCGCCGGACTCGATGCGCGCGCGCAGGGCCTGGATCGCTTCGCCCGCCAGTGTCTCGCCCGCGAGCATCATCTTGAGCCCGTTGTAGTCCGGCGGATTGTGCGAGCCGGTCACCATGACGCCCGACTCGCTGCCGAGCTCGTGCGCGGCGAAATAGAGCATGGGGGTGGCGACGCGACCGACGTCGATCACGTTCACGCCGGCGGACTGGACGCCGCGTGCCAGCGCCGCGGCGAGAGATGGCCCGGAGAGGCGGCCGTCGCGCCCGATGGCGATGGTGGAGACGTCGCGGTCGAGCGCCGTGGAGCCGATGGCGTGGCCGATCGCGTGGGCGTATTCGGGGGTGAGGGTCTGGCCGACGATGCCGCGGATGTCGTAGGCCTTGAAGATGTCCTTCGGGGGCAGGGTCATGGGTCGCGAGGGTTCGTTGCCGGGATCGCGATTATCCCACGTCGCGGGGCGGACCCCGGGCTACCGATGCACGATCTCGGGGGACGCGAGGCGGAGGTAGAGCAGGGTACCCGTGGTGGTACGAATCTCGGCGTGATGCGTGCCCTTGGGCGCGAGGTGGAACGTGCCCGCCGTCGCGTACACGTCGCCGAGATAGACCTCGCCTTCCAGCACCATGCACTCCTCTTCGCCGGGATGATCGTGCGGCGCCAGGCGTCCGCCCGGCTCCAGGCGCAGCAGAAACGAACGGGACTCCGGAGTGACGTGCAGCATCTTCATGCTGACCTTGGGCGCGATCACTCTCCACTTGCCGGCATCCGGAGGAATCGTGACCTTGTCTGCCTCGCGGGCGCCTGCCAGCACGCGCTCGCGCAGGCGCGCCGCGCACTCGGCCGGCGGCGCGATCGGTTGCAGGTCGACCAGCAGCGCGTCGAGCAGTTCGGCATCCAGAATCGGTGTTCCGGGCGAGTGTTTCGTCTTCATCGTCTTAGCGCTCGCTCGTCCATCCCGGGCGCGAGATTTTCCCGCAGGCACGCAAGCGCCTTGCGAATATGGGTTTTCACCGTCCCCAGCGGCAGTCGAGCGTGGTCCGCGATTTCCTCGTGCGTCAATCCGCGAAAGAACGCGAGCGACACGAGCTGCCGCTGCAACGCGGTGAGGCCCTCCAGTGCGCTCGACAAGGCGCGACCACGCTCGACTGCGATCAGCAGATCCTGAGGATCGTCCGCGGCCGAACCGGCGACCTCCGGCGGCTCGGCCCACGATTCCGCCTCGTCGGCGCGACGCAGGCAATCGATCGCGCGGCTCCTGCAGATGGTGAGCAGCCAGGCCAGCACGGAACCTCGTCCTTGATCGAAGCGCGCCGCCTGGTTCCAGACCTGCATGTAGACGTCGGCCGTGACTTCCTCCGCAGCGTCGGAACGGGCGGTGACGCGCAGCGCCAACCCGTACACGCGGCTCACCGTCGCGTCGTAGAAGCGGGCCAGAGCTTCCTGGCGGCGGGCGACGATTCCTGCCAAGGCCTCGCGCAGGACCGTCTCCTGCGCGTCGATCAGCGACTCCATTGCACGCGGCATATCGGGATGCATCATGCTCTTGCCCAACGCCTCCCATTCTAGCGCGTTACCAGGGGCTTCTGCAGCAATAGGGGCGCCGAGCACACACCTGCCGGGCTGTCCCACCCTCGAGTACGCGGATCATCGAGTTCCAGATTTGCCCCCAGTGAAAAATATTCCCGCATCCCGGCGGCTGCTCCCGGCGTAGATGGGCTTGCAGTTCCCCGCAACCATTCCTCGTAAAGGAGATTCAGAGATGAAGCTGCGCAATCTGTTCGTGGTCCTGACAACCCTTGCCACACTCGGCTTGGCGGCATGCGCGACCCAAGACCAGAAGGCCCCGCGGCAGAGCCTGTACGACCGGCTCGGCGGCAAACCGGCGATCACCGCGGTGGTCGATGATTTCGTCGCCAACGTGGCGAGCGATCCGCGCATCAATCAGCAGTTCGCCAACACCGACATTCCGCGTCTGAAGCACTTGCTGGTCGAGCAGATCTGCGCGGGCACGGGTGGTCCGTGCCAGTACACCGGCCGCGACATGCGAACGGCGCACGCCGGACTGGGCGTCTCCGGCGCCCAGTTCAACGCCCTCGTGGAAGATCTCGTCAAGACCTTGAACAAGTTCAAGGTGCCCGCTCAGGAACAGAAGGATCTGCTCGCGGTCCTGGGTCCGATGAAGACGGATATCGTCACGCGATGATCGATGGTTTGGAGTAGCGGCCGACGCCGAGCGAGCTTCTCTTCGGCGTCGTTCACCGCGTCAAGCTGCTGGTTGAGCGGGTGATTGTTCCCTTCGACTACTTGGGGTGCAATTGCCTGCTGGCGGTAGTCGCGTGCTGCCGAGGCACGGAAGAGCGACCCCAGTGGAATCGTCGCCCTACGGGTTGTCCGTCGGTATACTTCCGCGCCATGACGAGCGACACGCGCGCGCGCCTGCTCGCGCCGCCGGTGGACGGCGAGCGCGACCACATCCTCGGTCCGCACGATGCGACGATCACGCTCGTCGAGTTCGGCAGCTACGCGTGTCCCAGGTGTCGCGCCGCGAACGAGGAAATCGCGAAGCTGCGCGATCGGTTCGGGGAGCGACTGCGCTACGTCTTTCGCCACCGGCCGCTGACCGACTCGCGCCCGGCCAGGCAGGCCGCCGAGATTGTGGAGTGCGCGCCCGACGCGGACGAATTCTGGTCCGCGCACATCGCCCTGATGACGCGCTCCACGGTGCTGACGGAGGCGGATCTGGATGCCGTCGCCGCGGATCTGCGGGTGGATCGCGAGGACGACGAAGCTGTCCGTGCGCGGCGCTCCGCGGCGGCAGCGCGCGTCGACGAAGACGTGCGCAGTGCGAAGGCGAGCGGTGTCCTGGTGACGCCGACGTTTTTCATCGGCGGTCGTCGCTACGACGGGCCGTGGGACGAGACCTCGCTCGCCGAGGCGCTGGAGGGCTCGCTCGGCTACCGTTTCAAGTCGGCTGCGGTGGGATTCGCGAGCTGGGCGCCGTCCACCGGCCTGCTGCTCGCGCTCGCCACTGTCATCGCGGTGCTCCTCACGAACTCCGAAGCGGGAGACGCCTTCGCAAGCTTCTGGCACGCGCACGCCGGTTTCACTTTCGGCACCCACGCTTTCGGTTTGTCGCTGCAGCACTGGATCAACGACGGCCTGCTCACGCTCTTCTTTCTCGTCGTGGGGCTCGAAGTGAAGCGGGAGTTCACGGTCGGGCGGCTCGCCAACCGGCGTTCAGCAGCCTTGCCCATTGCCGCTGCCATCGGGGGGTTGCTCCTGCCCGCGCTCGTGTACCTGGCGCTCGTCCCGGTTGGTCGGTGGACACTCGGCGCGGGCGTGCCGATGCCGACGGACACCGCGTTCGCCGTGGCGCTGATCGTTCTGCTGGGAAGGCGCGTACCGGTGGAACTGCGCGTGTTTCTCACCGCGGCTTCGATCGTCGACGACATCGGCACGATTCTCGTCGTTGCCATCTTCTACTCCGGTCACGTGGACGTGGGCGCGCTGGCGCTTGCCGGGGCCGTCTTCGCCGCGCTCGTGGCGCTGAATCGGGCTGGCGTCTACCGGGCGCTGCCTTATGCGATTCTCGGCGTCGCCCTCTGGGTGCTCGTCCATGCCGGCGGGCTGCACGCAACGCTGGCAGGGGTGCTGCTCGCGCTCGTCGTGCCGACGCGCCCGCCGCCGAATCTGCGAGCGCTCACGGCCCAGGCGGAGGCGATCATCGCGGCAGAAACGCGCCGTGGCGAAGAGGTGCTGCGGCACGGCCCGTCGGTCCCTGCGCTGCGCACGCTGGATGCCATTCACGATCGGCTCGAATCGCCTGCCGACCGCCTGCTGCGACACGTCGAGCCGTGGTCGAGCTATGTCATTTTGCCGCTCTTCGCGCTCGCCAATGCCGGTGTCGTGCTCTCGGCCGGAGTGTTCGAGGGTCGCGAGTCGTTGGCCGCGGCGATCGTTGCCGGACTGCTGGTTGGCAAGCCGCTGGGCTTTCTGCTCGCCTCCCAGCTCGCCGTTCGCTGCGGCCTCGCGACGAAGCCATCGTCGTACTCGTGGCAGCAGCTTGCCGCGTGCGGGGCGGTGGCGGGCATCGGCTTCACCATGTCGCTCTTCATCGCCGGGCAGGCGTTCCCGGATGCGGCGGACTTCGCTGCCGCGAAGATCGCGGTGTTCGGCGCGTCGGTCGCCTGCGCGCTGGTCGGCGGCATCGCCCTCTGGCACCTCGGCCGGCCGGCCGCGTCGGCGAGCGAGTCCACGTAAGGCTCGCCGACCGCTGCCGTCAGGCACGAGGCAGCGATGCGATCAGGCCGCGCGCGGCATCTTCGATCATGTCGAGCACGTGTTCGAAGCGCTCCTGCGATTCGCCGTACGGGTCCGGCACTTCGTCCGCGTCATGCGCTGTGGCGTGGTCGAGAAAGAGCGCGAGCTTGTGCCGATGCTCGGCGGGACAGGCTCTCTGCAGCACGGCCAAGTTCCTGCGGTCCATCGCCAGGATGAGATCGAAGCGCTCGAAGTCCTCAGGCTGGATCTGCCGCGCCCGCATCCCTGCCATGTCGTAACCCCGCCGCTGCGCCGCCAGGCGCGCCCGCGGGTCGGGCGACAGTCCGATGTTGAAGTCGTGCGTCCCGGCCGAAGCCACGCTCGTGTTCGCGGCCAACCCTGTGCGCGCCAGCATGCGGCGGACCACGGCCTCCGCCATCGGCGAGCGGCAGATGTTTCCCATGCAGACGAGGAGAATCTTCAACTTCGAGATCGGCGTTGGGTGAGCAGGGCGAGAAGCGCAGAGCGGGCAAGGATACGGGCTTTCGCGCGAGACGTCCTGGGCGACGCTTTGGGGGTGACGCCCGCAGACGGAGTACCTCCGCTACACTCCACGGCCATCGCCACCTCCGATCGAGCCACATGAACGAACCGGCAGACGCCGCTCTCGACGCCTTCATCGCCCGCTGGGACGCCGCAGGCGGCTCGGAGCGGGCGAACTATCAGCTCTTCGTGAATGAGCTCTGCCAGTTGCTCGATGTCCCGAAACCCGACCCGGCCCGCGACGACACGCGTGACAACGCCTACGTCTTCGAGCGGCGGGTGACTTTCCAGCACGGCGATGGCAGCGAGGATCTGTTGGGTGAGCGAATCGAAGCGCGCCTGCCAGGCCGACCCTCTGCTGCTCCTCGCGTGACCCCAGGCATTCCTCGGAGGGCGATTCCTGCCATTTCTCAGGAGCGCTCAACACCAAATCTCTTCCTTGATCACGGCTGACGGCGAAGACATAATCGCCGTTGGAATTCCTAGCCTTGGCACGGGGCCGTCGTCAGACCCGAATGTGTGTCGCGGTTTCAGAGACCGACGCCGCCAGCAGATCCGTCTCGACTCCACCACCCAAAGGAGCTTCTCAATGGCAGCGAACGAAACCGCCACTGGACCGAACAGCATCGCCGTCACGGCGACGGCCACCGGCGAAGGATCGATCGGTGTTTTCGCCAAAGGCGACGCGGTCGGCATTCGTGGCGACGGCAAGACCTGGCACGGTGTCGTCGGATTCAGTGAAGGAGGATTCGGCGTCTATGGCGAAGGCCTCACCGGCGGGTCCGGCGTGGTGGGAAAGAGCAAGGGCTGGCACGCGGTCGGTGGATTCAGCGAGAGCACGACGGGCGGCGCGGGCGTGTACGCGGAGGCCACGGGGCCCGGCGTGATCGCGGTCAGCAAGACCTGGCATGGCGCGTACGGCGAAACGGCGAGTTCCACGGGTGGCGCGGGCGTGTGGGGCGAACACAAAGGCGGCGGCAGCGGAGTGGTCGGGGTCAGTCACAGCGGAGCCGGCGTGTACGGCAAGGGCGGGCGAGTGGCCGGTTTCTTCGAGGGCGACGTGGAGGTGACGGGTGACATTCGACTCACACACGCCGATTGCGCGGAAGACTTCACGGTCGCGGCCGATGCGCCCGTCGATCCGGGAACGGTCATGGTCCTTGCCCCGGACGGTGCGCTCATCCCCAGCGGCCAGGCGTACGACAAGCGTGTGGCGGGCGTCATCGCCGGCGCGGGTAACTACAAGCCCGGAATCGTTCTGGACAGACAAGAGGGCCTGGCCAACAGGCAATCCGTGGCGTTGCTCGGCAAGGTCTTCTGCAAGGTCGACGCGGAGTTTGGCGCCATCGACGTGGGCGACCTGCTGACCACCTCACCGACCGCCGGGCATGCCATGAAAGCAGGTGATCCCATGAAAGCGTTCGGCGCCGTGATCGGCAAAGCGCTGCGGCCTTTGAACATGGGCCAGGGTCTCATTCCGATCCTGATCGCATTGCAATAAGACGCCGCCGCCTGTCGCCGTCGGGCAGCATGGGTGAACTCAGATGGGCTTCTATATTTTCAGATTCGAAACCGTCCGCATCAACCGCAAACGCGGAAACATTCCGGACGACGACGGCATCACGTTCGGGGTGATGATCAATGAGACGGACCGTGGGCACGGCGCAGGTTTTTTCCCTGCAGTCGTCGACGGGACGGTGGCAAATACGTGGGATATCACCGTCGACGGGTTGCCGGCGTATCCCGCGAGGAACCGCGTCAACATGTCGGCGGATTGGCAAATCGGCCCCCTGGAGGCCGCACCATCCGACGGCGTCGTCGTTGTCTACACCGGAACCAACGTGAGCGATTCGGGCCTGTCCAGCCTCGGCACGCAAAAGCAGGATGAGCTCGAAATCAAGATCCTGAATGCCATCGCCTCGAAGTTCGTGGGGCTGATCGCGGGAGCCGGTCTTGGCGAAGCGCTGGGCAGCGCGTTTTCCGAGGCCTTCGACGAAGCGTTCTCGGATCCCGTGGGGGATCTCATCGGCTACCGGCAACAAGGTCCGTGCAACGGCCCGGTGTTTGCGGGCGCGGTCCCGTTTCATGGAAGCGACCTCGACCAGCTGGCGATGGGCCCGTTGACCTACACGTACTTTCCCGGTACGTCGTATCCCGAAACGCGGACCAGCGAGTTTCCCGGAATACGATTCACGCGGAGTCACACGGACCGGGAGACGCACGATAGCAACGTGTGCGGCGCCATCGCCGAGACCGACGTGACGTTTTCGGTCTGTCGACTGCCGCATGTCTCGGTCACGACCTGGGCGCACAGGCGCTTCCCGGGTCAGTTGCTGAGAAACGGCGTGCGCAGGCTTGCACCGCCCAATACGGCGATCAGCATCAAGTCGTTGCTCGGCGTGCGGCCTTGAAGACGCGCGAGCATGCGCGCGTAGCTGGCGTTCTTCTCCAGCGCACGGTTGTAGAACAGCAGGACCGGCTCGACGATTGGGAGAACGGCGACTGTTCGCCCCGAAAAAGGCGTCCCTTTAACCAAAGGTAACTCTTCGAGCCGCAGCCTACCGTACGAGCTGCGGCGGAGTCGGGTCGGCCACGCTCCAGAGTCGGGGAGCCAGCCGCGCGATCTCACCACAGTATCTCATCCTGGAAGTCACGAGCGCCGATGCCTTCGAGCTCGGGGCGACCACCAAGAAACTGTTCAGACCGGAGGGCGGCCTGATCGACCGCGACAGGCAAAGCGCGTGGATCCTTCCGAACGCCAAGGTCTCGAACCGGCACGCGATCATCAGCCAGCAGAACGGGGTCTTCTACGTCGAAGGACACGAGCACCCACGGCGTGTTCATCAATTCCTCGGCCAGCCGGCTCGCGCGTGGACCGCTACGCTCGGCGGTTACCGCGCTAGCGGGCGCGGGGGCCGAGACGCTCAGAGCCGAGACACCGGCTGCGGTGGCGGCTGTACCCGCGCCCACTCCACCGAGCGCATCAGTCGAGACGGCAAAAGCGGCGGGAGAGCCGCTCCATCGGCGGGCGGCTCGATACGCCTGGGCCCTGCTGCTTGCCCGCATCTATGAGGTATTCCCACTGCTGTGCCCGAAGTGTGGCGCCGAGATGCGCATCATCGCCTTCATTACTGAAGCGCCGGCCGTGCGCCAAATCCTCGCGCACTTGGGCGAGGCGACATCGCCGCCGCCCCTGGCGCCGGCTCGCGGCCCACCGCTGTGGGAGATGCCGGATGCCGGGAAGGACCGATTCGACCCCCAAGCCCAACCGGCACCGGATAGTTGAAAAAGCGGAAGCGGCGGCAAGCGCGGTCGGCTCCGCACCGAAGAAACGAGCGTTCCGATCAGGTGCGAACGGTGGCTCAGGTGCTCGCGGAGGTAAGGCAGTCGTTGACCGCGGAGGAACTGGCCGCCTGTTTCGCTGGACGCGGACCCTGCACTCACGGATGATCGGCCTGGGCTTCCGGCGTGTTGTCCATCCTGGCTGCAACGGGAATGTCGTCATCGCCGTCGACACCCTCGTCTTCGCCCGGCACGCCGTGGACGTAGAGCGCAGCGGCCATCACGATTCCGCACAGGAGCGCCGCGGTGCCGAGCTGGCGCCGCTTCGGCATCGTCAGCCAGAGCACGAGGCCGGTCAGGCATGCGATGACGATCACCACGGCGCTGATGTCCATCAGCCAGCCCCATGCCTCGCCGGTGTAGCGGCCCCGGTGCAGGTCGTTCAGGACACCGGCCGCGTTGAAGATCTGGGCGTTGACGGTGGTGCGCCCGCTCGCCGCGGCGATGTCCACTTCCCACAGCCGTCCCGGTTCCTTGAAAGCGATGCTGACGGAGTGACCGAGCTGCCGGTAGTCGCTCACCGCGCCGCTGATGCGCCAGGTGCTGCGCAAGTGCTCGACGATGCCCAGGCGGTCGTTGTCGCGGATGAGAGCGACCGGCGTTTGACCGTGGAAGACGCGCACCCTCGCGTCGGTGGCGCCGAACCAGTCCTCGTGGTGAACGGTGAAACCGGTGAGGCCGAAGAAAAGCATCACCGCGAGTCCCAGCACGGAGAGGTACACGTGCAGCACGCGGCACGCGTACACGAATCTGTGATGCAGCAGCCATGAGTACAGTCGCGCGCGGAAAGTGGCCGGCCGTGGCGCGTCACCGGGGTGATGCGGATGGCCCGCCGGGAGCGACTCGGAGACGCGATCATGGAAATGCATGGTGCTCAGATCCTGTCTTCGCTTGCGGCGTCGAGCACCGGACCGTAGTTCACGACCGATTCGTCGGTCTCCGAAGTCGCCCGCAGCGCCGCCGTCGCGGGCTGCCCGGTGCAGTCGATGCGGGTGCGCTCGACGACGTGGTGACCGAATTCGCGGTTGATCTCGACCGCTACCGTGTACTGCCCGCGCGGCACCGGCGCCCCCGCGTCGTCGCGGCCGTCCCACGTGACGGAATACTGTCCGGGCAGACGCGTGGCGCGCGTGACGGCTGCGACGGACTTCAGGGCGTCGTCGCCAGCCGCTTCGCGCCAGTGGCTCATCTCGAGCAGGTACTTCTTCCGGGCGCCCCAAAGTGAGACCGTGCGCACGACCCTGCCGGCCGCGTCTTCGATCCACACGCTCACGTAGGGGCGGCGATAGCGGTGCACGCCGGGATCCCGCAGATTGACGGCGACATTCATGGCGTAGCCGGATGGCCAGGTGTGCGCGGACGCAGGCAGGGGCCGCGGCGCATTTTCCGTCTCGTTGTACGTGACCTGCGCGAGCACTCCACCCCGATGCGTACCGGAACCGTTGGTGGCGACCAGAAAGCCGCGGACGCCGGGATGCGACAGCAGCGCCGCCTGATCCGACTCACGCTCCACGACGCAGCAGGCAGTGGCGATGGCGTTGGCAGTGACGCAGTCGCGCGCGACCACGGTGGCCGCGTTGCGCGGATTCGCCGCGCGACCGCTGCGACCGTCGAGCACGTGCGAGAACGTCTGCCCGGCGACCGTCACGTTCCGAAGATAGCCGCCGCTGGTGGCGACCGCACCTTCGCGTAGCGGGAAGGTGAGCAGGGGCGGCGCGTTCTCCGCGGACGCACGCGGGTCCGCGACGGTGACCACCCAGATCTCCTCGCCCCATGCGCGCAGATCACCGCCGATGTTGAGCAGCCCGACGGGGGCATGCTCGCGCGCGGCGGCGACTGCGCGCTCGACGATGTACGCCTTGCCCAGGGCGTCGATGTTGAGGCACGCCGGATCGGACGTCGCTACCGCCCGGCGCAGTGCATCGTCATCCGGCAGCTGGCCGGTCACGCGCGCGCGCCCCCACAGCGCCGCCGCGCCGCCCAGGTAGGGGCTGATCACGCCCTGGGTGCGCGCCGACCATTCGCCATAGAGCGCGAGGAGGGCGGAGATCGCGGGCACGGGCGCGGACCCGCCAGCCATGAACGAGGCGATCACGCTCTCCGGATCGCGCGTGCTCAGAATGCGCGTGAGGCGGTCGATCTCCGCCAGCGCAGCGCGATGCGCCCACTGCACCTGCGCTTCGGCGCCGCCGGCGATGAGCAGATCCATGTGCGTGCCGAGAACGTTCTCGTATGCAAACGCCTGCCACAGCGCGCCCTGTGGTGCCGTGATCGGCCCCGATCCACTCGGCACCGGGTTCTCCAGTGTGCGTGCGACTGTCGCGTGCGCGTGGCCCGCGACGGCGCTCCATGCCGTGAGTCCCGCGGCGGCCGCGCCGATGATCCACCGCCGTTCGGCCCGTGCGTTCATTTCACGCGAGCCTCACGGGGCCGGAGCGATGGGTGCCCGCTTCGACGCACTCCGCGGCGATCACGACCAGACGCCGCGCGAATTCGGCTGCCGCGGCCAGATCCTGCACTGCCTCCGGCAGGTAGATCTCCATTCCCAGGTACACGAACGCGGGGTTGTTCCACACCCGTTCCGGGATGATCGTCTTGGTGACGGAGGCGCCGCCGTCTTCGAGGCGCAGACAGCGCAGCTTCCGTTCATCGACGGTGTCATCGGCGTTCGCATGCTTCGACAGGCAGTCGAGGAGCTCGCTGTTGGCGCTGATCAGGTCGGCGCTCGGCCCCAGGCTGTCGATGCCGGTGTGCAGATCGATCAGCAGCCGGTAGTGGCCGAGCACGTACGGCAGCAACTGCAGGTAGAGCGCGCGGTGCAGCGTCTCGTAGTGAAAGCGCTGATCGGCACGCGGATGGCGGCCGGAAAGCCCTTCCGGTATGCGCAGCACCGAAACGCCGGCATGCTCGATGCCCTGCGCGACGAGTTCGCCGAAGGCGCGCTCCTCGCGATGGATGCCGACGACCAGCATGGTGCTGCCGGCCCCGGATTGCAGCGCGGCAGCCGCCGGTTGCGTGTTGCGCTCGCTTGCGACCACGGTGGCAGCCCGTTCCTATTCGGTGACCCACTCGTAGATCTGGACCGCCGTCGGGTCGCACTGGCAGCAGCTCTTGCCGCACGAGGAACCGCTGTCCAGTTTTCGTACCCGACCCTTGCGCTCCAGCACCGAGAGCATCGCCGTCAGGGCTTCGGGTGTGGCATCCATGCTGAGTGCCATGTCGTTGAGGGATGCTCGGCGATGCTCGCGCAGGTAATCGCTCAGCCGGGAAATGATCATCGGATTCTCCTTCAAGCCCGTTGCGGGAGCGGCAGTTCGCGGTCCGTCTGCTGGCCCGCGCGCCGCATGACGAGCAGCGCGACGACGAAGGCCGCCAGCATGCCGCCGACCCACGCCGCGGACGAGGTCGGGTGCTCCGCCCAGTGCGCGATCTGGTAATAGACGGTGGCGAGGCCGAACGCGAGACCCGTCGTCCAGAAGGCGACGAAGAGGGTCCAGCGCGTGCCGGATTCCTGGTAGACCGCAGCAATGGCCGCGGTGCAGGGCATGTAGAGCAGAATGAAGAGCAGATACGCAAAGGCACCGGCCGGGCCGTTGAAGCGGCTTGCCATGGCACCGAACGTACCTTCGGAAACCTCCTGTTTCTCGGCCATCGCCGCCTGATCGGAGACATCCCCCACTCCGATGTGCAGCGGGTCGGTCCACGAACCGAGCGCGTCGGCGAGATTGGTGGGGATAGTGGCGAACGCGGCGGAGATAGCCCCGCCCAGGTCGAACGGTTCTTCCTCTTCCTTTTCGCCCGCATCGCTCGCGGCAAGCGAGGCATAGGCCGCGTTCAGCGTGCCGATCACCGCTTCCTTGGCGAGCACGCCGGTGAAGATGCCGACCGCGGCCGGCCAGTTTTCCTCGTTCAGTCCCATCGGGGAGAAGGCCGGCGAGATCGTGCGTCCCACGGCCGCGAGCGCGGAATTGTCGCTGTCTTCGTTGCCGAAACTGCCGTCGGTGCCGAGCGCGTTCAGGAAGTTGAGCACCAGCACCATCGGCACGATGACGCGGCCGGCGCGGAAGATGAAGCCCTTTAGGCGGTCCCAGGCGTGGAGCAGCACGCCCTTCACCGTCGGCATGTGATAGGGCGGAAGCTCCATGATGAAGGGCGTGGCTTCGCCCTTGAGGAGCGTCTTCTTGAGCACGAGCCCGGTCAGCACCGCGACCGCGATGCCGATGAGGTAGAGCCCGAACACCACGTTCTGCGCGCCTTCCGGGAAGAAGGCGGCGGCGAACAGCACGTACACCGGCAGGCGTGCGCCGCACGACATGAAGGGCGCCATGGCGATCGTCATCAGGCGGTCGCGGCGATGTTCGAGGGTGCGCGTGGCCATGATCGCCGGCACGTTGCAGCCGAAGCCGACGATCAGCGGGACGAAGCTCTTGCCCGGCAGGCCGACCCAGCGCATGAAGCGGTCCATCACGAACGCGGCGCGCGCCATGTAGCCGGAGTCCTCCAGCACCGACAGGAACAGGAACAGGAACCCGATCACCGGGATGAAGGTGGCGACCGTCTGCAGGCCGCCGCCGATACCGTTGGCGAGCAGCACGTTGGCCCATTCCGGCGAGCCCATTCCGGCGAGCACCTGCTTGAAGCCGTCGACGAAGATAGCCGCCGCGAACTGGTCGAAGAAGTCGATGAACGCGCCGCCGATGTTGATGGTGAACATGAACATCAGGTACATCATCACCAGGAAGATCGGGATGCCGAGCGCGCGGTTCAGCACCACGCGGTCGATGCGGTCGGTCATGTCCCGGCTGGCGCGGCCGCTCACCTTGACGGTGGCACTGGCAATGCGATTGGCGAGGCCGTAGCGGGCGTCGGCAACGAGGATGTCGAGATCGTCGCCGAGTTCCTTCGACGTGGCCGCCGCCTGCTTGGCGAGATCAGGACCGGCTGCCGTGCGGGCGAGGTCGTCGCCTTCGAGCAGGCGCACGGCGAGCCAGCGCGGCGAGGTCGAGTGCGCGCGGGCCGCAGCCTCGAGCCGCGGCACGAGTTCGTCGATCGCGCGCTCGAGTCCCGCGTCATACTCGACCTCGGTCGTCGCAGTCTGCCGCGAATTCACGGCCTCGCGAATCGTCGCCTTGAGCGCGTCGATGCCGCGACCCTCGGAGGCCACCACCGGCACCACCGGGCAGCCGAGGCGGCGCGACAGAGCGGCCGCGTCGACCGTCATGCCCTTGTCCGCGGCGACGTCGACCATGTTGAGCACCACCAGCAGCGGCACGCGCATCTCGGCGAGCTGGCTCGTGAGATAGAGATTGCGCTCCAGGTTGGCGGCGTCGACGATGTTGACCACCAGCGTCGCTTCGCCCGCATGCACGTAGTCGCGCGCGACCTTCTCGTCGAGCGAGACTTCGCGATCCACCACGTCGAGCGAGTAGGTGCCCGGCAGATCGACCACTTCGAAGCGCAGACCGTCGTGCTTGTATTCGCCGCTCTTCTTCTCGACGGTGACCCCCGGCCAGTTGCCGACCTGCTGGCGCGAGCCGGTGAGGGCGTTGAACACGGTGGTCTTGCCGCAGTTGGGATTGCCCACCAGGGCGATGGTGTATGACTCGTTCATCACAGTTTCTCCACGCTCAGGGCATCGGCTTCGTCCTTGCGCAGCGACAGGGCGAAGCCGCGCACACGAATCTCGACCGGATCTCCCATCGGCGCCACGCGCGTGACGCTGAGTTCCGCGCCGGGCGTCAGGCCCATCGACAGGAGCTTGCGGCGATAGGCGCCGCCGGCTTCCGAAAAGCCGCGCACGCGGGCGCGGTCACCGACTTTGAGCTCTCTCAAGGTAGTCATCGTTCTTGTCTCCGCCGCTAGCGTGAAGCGCCATCGGGCCCTCCGGCCTCCGCCGGCAGGGTGCGGATGTACATCACGAGCTTCCAGATGTCCGACTCGCTCAGATAGTCCTTGTAGGCGCGCATGGCGGTCGCGCGCGGCTTGCCCAGCCCCGGGCGGTCGATGAGTTGCGCGCCCTGGCGGGCCGGCCAGTGAAAATCGCCGGAGCCGTGCAGGATCACCCAGAACATCTGACCGTCGGTGATCGGTGCCATGGTTTGCTGGCAGAGGAAGTTGCGCGGCGGCGGGTCGAGGTCGACGCCGTCCCTGCCGGCCGTCTCACCCTTGAAGCCGTGGCAGTTCACGCATGCCATCGGCTTCGCGTCGCGTTCGTAAAGGAGTCGGCCCCGCTCGATGTTGGCCGCCGTTTTCGGCACCGGGTTCACCAGCTTCTGATAGCTTTCCGGTGCGGACTCGGTGTCCCGTTGCTGCGGGCAGCGCAGCAGCGGTGCGCCGGCCTCTTCTGCGGGTGTCATCGGGGTTTGCTTGTTGCTGGCGGAGCATGCGGCCAGGCTCGACAGCATCAGAGCCGGGATCAGCCGCCGCCACGCGTTCGCTGGGGAGTTCATCTGTAGTTGTCCCTTTCAGTAGACGATTCGATAGCGCATGCCGAGCACCAGGGCGTCGTCGATGGTCGGATCGGTGCCCGGATTGATAATGTACTGTACGTCTACCTGCATGCTGAGCCAGGGAAACACCGGCACCCAGTACGTGGCTTCGATCGCGTACTCGGCGTCCTCGACGGTTGTTCCCGCAAGTTCCTGCGCGGTCTTGTAGC
Source organism: Burkholderiales bacterium (assembly GCA_039807745.1). Classification (GTDB taxonomy): domain Bacteria; phylum Pseudomonadota; class Gammaproteobacteria; order Burkholderiales; family JAEUMW01; genus JAEUMW01. The sequence continues at coordinate 2,950 of JBDHRV010000053.1, read as the reverse complement.
GCGAGCCGTTGATTGGCACCGACACGCCGATGGCAGCGACGTCTTCGTCGCGTCCTGGAAACAGACCGGTGTACGCGAAGCCGCCGCTTACGTAGTACTGGATCTGGTTCACGTTCTGGTCCGCCATCCCCACGCGGGCGAACGCGGAGAGACCCTCGGTCGGCTTGCCCGGCTCGGTGTACAGCGAGCCCTCGAGCAGCGCGTAGACACCCGGCTTGCCGAAGGTCTGCACCGGGTTGCCGTTGGCATCGACCTCGAGCAGGTTGTCGAACGGTCGCGAGTAGTACCACGCACCGAGCGCGGCGTGGATGAAGCCGCCCTCGTCGACGCCACGCGTGTAGCCGACTTCGCCCAGCACGAGGTAGCCGTCGTCGCGGCTCAGGATGATGTGGGTGCCGTACGGGTTGTTGGGATTGCCGGCCACGCCGTCGACGATGGCTGCCTGAACGTAATAGTTCGGCGTGGGGTGGAAGGCAACGCGCGCGCCGAGACACGCGGTTGCATAGATGCAAGGCCCGTTGCGCCCGCTCTGCGAGAGATCGACGCCGGTACCGAAGCCTCCGTTCATGAAGACAGCGGCGGTTTCCTTCACGTCGAACTCGGTATCCACCGCGTACATGCCGGCGCGGATGGAGATCATTTCGTCGAAAAAGCTGGGCTCGATCCAGCCCTCGAAGAGCCGGGTGGTTCCGACGTCGTTGGCGAGGTTGCTCGGCGCGTTGAGCGAGCCGGTGCCTTCGCCCGGGTCCTGCCCGTACATGCCGAGGCCGCGCACGAAAACGATCGTGTTGGGCAGACCGATTAGGCGCTGCAGATCGACCGCGAGCGTCGGTTCGACGAGGCCGGGAAAGTAGGTCTTGCGCTGCACGCCGCCACTCACCACCGACTGAATGTCGTTGGTGGTGGCAAGTCCGACCACGACGCCGTATTCCTCCAGCGACGAGCGGGCGCCGTTCCAGTCGCCGGTCAGCGTCGATCGCTCGAAAAGCCCTGGTTCGGGTTTCTCCGTGCTGGTGTCGCCCTCGCTCGCCGGAGGCTCTGTCTCGCCCGTCTCGGGCGTTCCCCACGGCGTCGTGGTGGGCTGCTCGGACTCCGCGCGCGGCGTCACGTCCTGGGCCTTCGCAACCGTGCCGCAGACGAGCGCGCAGACCATGAGAACGATCGAGCATGGCCTCGACCAATCGGGTACTTCGAAGAAAGCGGGCCCCTTGGCGGGGCTTGCACCGCAAGTGTCGTGTGCCATTGCTGTAACTCCTCCCGAACATCAACAGGACTCGCACACGAGAATCCTGTTGGCCATGCCGCCGCCCAACGCGAAGCGGGTCTCGCCGCGCATGACGACGATGCCGGAACCCTGGCGCTGCCGCACGGTGATCTCCGCGCCGACATTGATCCCCATTTCTGCAAGACGAAGGGCGAGGGTGGCGCCGCCCTGGATGGCAACCACCTTGACGGTGGTGTTCTCGCTTGCCATCGCAAGCGGAAAGGGGCGGGGTTCGGTATCGGATTTCATTTACTTCGTGAAACAAGAATTGTTCTGTTTCGTCTTCAAATTTTTTTGGCGTCAGTGGCGCAGCCCGGCGCCGGCCAGCGCGCGCAGCAGGATGGCGATCGTGCTGCCGTTGTGGAGCATCGAGGCGGTCACCGGGGGCACGATGCCGAGCGCGGCGGCCGACAGGATGGTGGTGTTGAGGCCCATGGTGAGCTTGAAATTGCTGGCGATGAGCGCCTGCGTGGCGAGCGCCAGGGCCTTCGCGTCGGCCACCCGGCCGATGTCGTCTTCAAGGAGCGCGATGTCGGAGGCGAGCCGCGCGATGTCCGCGCCGTGGTGCATGGAAATGCCGACATGGGCGCCGGTGAGCGCCGGAGCGTCGTTCACTCCGTCGCCAACGAAGGCGATGCGTGCGCCCTTGGCCGCCAAGCCCGCGACAATCCCGGCTTTCTCGTGCGGCAGCAGGCCGGCGTGGAACGCGTCCAGGCCGAGTTCCTTCGCCATCGCGGCGGCGCGTTCCGGGTGGTCGCCAGTCAGCATCAGAATGCGCCTGGCGCCCAGCTCGCGCAGCCGCGCGACGGTCGCCTTGCTGTTGGGGCGCAGCGTGTCCTTGAGCGCCAACACGCCCAGCAGTTCCCCGCCGTAGCCGATGTAGAGCAGGGTCTTGCCTTCGTGGTGCAGGCGTTCGATCGTTGTCGCATGCGCGGCCGTGGAGATGCGCTCGTCGTCTTCGACGAAATGGCGCGATCCGACCACGATGCGGCGGCCATCGACCACGCTCGCCACCCCATGCGCGACGATGAACTCCACTTCCTTGTGGTCGAAGTGGTGCGGATGGTCGAGCCGGTGAGCGGCCTCGACCACTGCCAGCGCCAGCGGATGGAAGTAGTGCTCCTCCACCGAGGCGGCGAGGTTGATCAGATCCTCCGGGGTATAGCCGGCGCCGAAGGCGATCGCATCGGTCACCTGCAGTTCGCCGCTGGTGAGGGTGCCGGTCTTGTCGAACACGAAGGTGTCGGCATCGGCCAGACGCTCCAGGGCGCTGGCGCCCTTGATCAGGATGCCGCCCTGGCCGCCGCGGTACATCGCTGCCTTGAACGCGACCGGCGTGGCGAGCTTGAGGGCGCAGGAATAGTCGGCCTGAAGCACCGCGGCCACGCGCGCCCAGTCGTTCGAGAGGAGCCAGGTCGCACCCGCCAGCCCCAGCACCATCGGCACCGTGCGGTCGGCCAGACGCGCGGCTTCGAGCTGTGTTTCGCTCTTGGCGGCGAGCGACTGTTCGACGAAGTCGGCGATGCGCGCCGCGGCGGCGTTGCGCCCCACCTGTTCGGCATAGATGCGCAAGCGTCCTTCCACGACCACCGTGCCGGAGAGCACGCGGTCGCGACGGCGGCGCTGCACCGGCACGCTCTCGCCGGTCATGGTCGCCTCGTTCACCAGCGCCTCGCCACCCAGCAC
>JBDHRV010000231.1:0-3478 GCA_039807745.1 Burkholderiales bacterium | reverse complement strand
CAAGCGAATGGTAACGCGAAAACCGTGCGCTGTGCGCGGACGGGGGAAGGCTCCCCGCACCCCCTCCAGAGGCAGAGCGGTCAGAGCTCCAGAGCTCGGAGCACCAGAGGCCAGAGTTCAACCAACAGGGGGAGCACGCAACACCACCCGAAACCCGAGGTAGTAGTCGCGGCCGTCGGGACGAAGCCTGCGGCGACAGGCACAGCGCGATCCGAAGCGATTGTTGTTCCACGAGCCGCCGCGCAGAACCCGTGGCACGTCACGTTTAGCGTTCAGGTTCTCGCGCGCCAAGTCGGCATCCAAGTATAGATATGAGAAGTCGGGCTTTCCCCAATCGGTCGTCCACAGGCTGCGCGTCCATTCCCAGACGTTACCGATCAGGTCGAATAGCCCGAAACCGTTGGCGGGGAAACAGCCGACAGCGGAGGTCTCGTTGATCCCGGTGTCACTGTAGTTCGCCCGATTCGGGTCCTGCGTGTCGCCCCACGAAAACACGGCGTCACTCAGCCCGCCGCGCGCTGCCTTCTCCCATTCGAGCTCGCTCGGCAGGCTCACGCGCCATCCGTGGTCGCGGACCAAGGTCGCAACTAAACTGTCTTTCAGGGCTGACGACATGGCGAGCTTTTCGTGCAGCCAGTCGCAATAGGCGAGAGCGTTGTGCCAGCTCACACACCGCACCGGTCGGTTGCCCGGGCCGCGCAGTGCATCGGCATCGCCGACGTCGAACCGTGCGGCTTCGACGAAAGCTTCGAACTGCGCGACTGTCACCGGGTAGCAGGCGATGTAGAACTCCGGGGTGGGGGTGAGGGTGTCGTTGAGCTCGCGGTTGGGCACATCGTCGCCGATGATCTCAGAAACTCGCTTGGCATCCGCTTTTCGCGTGCCGATCCTGAAATCAGTATCGGCAGGAATGTGCACGAAGCCGAGCATCTCGTCGTCCGGCAGAAAGAAGCGCTCGCGGTCGAAGCGCGGGTCGCCCAGGGTGGAGAGAACGTCGCCGGCATACGCGCGCTGCAATGCAGCCGGCCCGCCGTCGTCCGGATGTACGGGCAGGGAGGCGGCGATCCAGTCCGCCACGCGGGCTGCGATCGAACGCGTCCGGCCGCTCTTGTTGAGCGCGCTGAGACCGATCTCCAGTAACTGTATACCCGCGAGCAGCGCGCAGGTCCAGTCGTTGGCGTCAGGTTTCTGCTTCCTCATGAAATCCGCGATCGAGGTGCTACCGATCAGTTCGTCCGCCGCGCTCGCCCCACGCTCGGCCTTTGCTACCCGGGCGGCGAGTGGCAGGGCCACTTGCCAGTGCCCTGGCGCAGGCCGGGCCAGGCGCACGCACTCCGCGGGGAAATCGTCTTGCGCTGCAAGATGGCACGCAGCCAGGAACTCCTGAAAGGTGCGATGCGGGAAGGCGAACTGCCGCTCGCCGTCCTTCTCGCCCTGGCCGATGAGCAGGCCGGCACGCTTCTCGATGTAATCGACGACTACGGCGGCTTTGTCCCGGCTGTCGTTTAGCAGCGGTCGAAACGCGCGCACCAGCCGGTCCTCGCCGATGTCGGCCGTGCCTTGCTGGTCGACGTTCTCCGCGTGGATCTTAAAGGCCACTTCCTCCAGCACCTCGCGCAGGTCGTAGAGCTTCAGGCTCGGCAGGGCCAATTCGTCTAGCAGCGCCTTGTCCGCCCCGATCTGCCGGTTCCAGCGCAGCATGAGCAGGTCGACCGATTCGTTGTACAGATCGGCGCGATCGTCGGGCAGACGGCCGCGGTTGGTGTGCAACGTAGCCATCAGCGTCAGCAGCAGCGGGTTCCGGCAGAGCGGCAGCAAGTCGGTCCGGTGACGCGCCTGCAGCAGGTCGTCGCGCTTGCGCTCCCCCTCGCCCGGATTCAGCCACTTGCGCTTCACGAGGGCGGCGTACCACGCGCGGATGAATTGCTTGATCTGATCGTCATTCAGGTCGGCAAGCATGTGCACGCCGCGGTCGGGCTCGGCGCCGCCCGGCCAGGCGTACGGCCGGGCAGTGAGGATGAAGCGGCACTTCGTTCCGGCGTTTTGCACAAGCTCGTTCACTGCGCCCAATACCCGCTCGCGCCGCGCTTTGTCCCCGCACTCGTCGAGTCCGTCGAGCAGAACGAGCGCCCCGTGGTTGCGCGCGATGCGCTGGACGTACTTCATCGTTTCCGTCGACAGCCCATAACCACTGGCGTGCAGATCGCGCGCAATGAAATCCCACAAATCGCCTGCGCGGGCCGGTTTGTCGCCAGCCGGAAGCTGCTCGGCGAACCGCCGGAGCACGACACGGATCGGCAGCAACGCACCGTGCGTCCAGGTCTCGCCCAGCGTTGCGAGCTGATCGTGGTGCCCCTGCCAGGCTTGGGCGAGCGCGAGCAGAATGCTCGCGCCGAAGGTGCTCTTGCCGCTGCCGGGCTTGCCGAGCAAGGTCAGTTCGCGGTGGGCCGAGAGCGCCTCGAGTGCGGACACCGGCACCGGCCGCGGCTCGCGCTGCTCGCGCGGATCCTCGGGCTTGTGACTGCGCCATTGCTCCAGCGTCGTGTCCTTCGGCATGTGGATGTGCAGCGTCGTGTCGAGCGGCACGTAGATGTCGGCAAGTTGCAGCGGCTCGCGCCGGGTTTGATCGACCGACGAGTCGATCTCGCCAAGCTTGACGCCAGCCAAGTCCGTCGCCAGTGCATGCAGATAGAGTGCGATGACGGACTTCGCCTCCTCGGGGTCTTCGCCGCCCTGGATGATCTGCGTGACGTACTGGACGAAGTCGCGGCCGATGAAGTGGCCGCTGCGAACCCGGACACTACCCTCGATCACCGCACCGCCTTGCGTCTCGATCTTCTTGCTCGTGTCGATGCTGGCAAAGTTGTCGCCGGTGACCTTCACGCTGCGCTCACCGAGTGCATCGCCGCCGCCCTGTGCACTCGCGCCCGAGCCGATCACCGTCGCATTCGACGCGGGCAATCGTGCGCGAAGCGGCGCCAGCATAACTTCGATTTGGGCGTCGGGTACCTGGCCGCGAAGCTTCTCAATCTCGGCTATGGCGTTGGCGATAGGATCGCTTGTCTCGGGCACTGGAGGCGCCTCAGCTTCCTTTCAGCTTTTCCAGCACATACTTCGTGACGGGGCCGGCGATGCCGCCGAGGATGGGCGACGCGAACGTACTCACGATGGCTCCGACGGCCTTCGGCACGAGACCCACCAGTCCATCCACGAGCTTATCGACCTTGCCGACATCGGGCTTGCCTTTCGCCAGTTCAGCCTTGAGCTCCTGCACGTGCTGCACGGCAGCAGGCTTTGTATCCGTCTGCGCTTCCCGCGCCACGGCCGCGAGCAGGGGCGCGAACAGCGCCTCCAGATCGCGCGGCGAAACGCCTTGGGTCACGCTCGCCTGCGAGCCTCGGCCGATGGCGATCCCGGCGCCGGAGACATTACCCGTCGTGATCTGGCCGCCGTGCACGACCCAGTTACGGCCGACGAA
>JBDHRV010000230.1:0-3495 GCA_039807745.1 Burkholderiales bacterium | reverse complement strand
TCATCGTCGCCTCCGCTTGCCTGGATGGGTCCCCACTACTTTATCTTGTTTGGTTCCGGCTACGCCGGCTTAGGTTCATTAGCGTGACTTCGTGGGCGCGATCTCCATCGCCGCAGCTTGCATCCTCGACGTCGTCGCGCCCGGGCTGGCAGCCCATCAGGAAGGTTTGAGGCTTCCCGGGTGTCCCTGGCGCGATCTCGACCAGCGCTGGCAACGGCGCATAGCCGAGCAGCCACAGCGGCTTCTGCAGAATGTAGCTCGGGGGCAGCCTGTTCTCGTTCGCCCACCAGGCGGCTTCCCCCAAGACACCGCCGACCGCGAACAGCAAAACGAGCACCGGCACCGGCTGCCAGCGACTCCAGGCGACAAAGCGGCCCTCATCGCTGCCCTTGCGGGTACGCAGCCGCCGATACCGCCTCAAGTCGCGTAGGCCGGCAAGGTTCGTGAAGCGGCCGAGCCCCTTGCTCTGCAGCCATTGCTCGGTCTGGAACTTGAGCTGCTGCCGGTGCAGGTCGCGGTCGCGGTTCTGCTCGACGTAATCGTAGAGCGTCGGCCAGTAACCCATCCGTTTGCCGGTCTTCTCGTCGCGGCTCCGGGCGCGGATGAGCGTCTCGTGGATCAGATCCACATACTGCTCGCCGTGTTCGCCGTGCGTCGTGACGAGCCGCAAGGCGCCCTCGTGCCGCGCGCTTCGCCCGTCCAGCGTGCGTTCGCCCGAGAGCAGTTGCACGATGCGCTCGCCACGTTCGGGAGCGTCGTCCCCCGCCACCATCACCGCCTCGTCACGCGTGATGCGCTGGCGGGTGTGGCGCCCCTCGTCGTTGATGCGGGTCAGGCGCAGCAGCAACTCCAGCGCCGCCTGCTTGCCCTTCGGCACGGCCTGGTCGATGGACGCGAGCAGGGCATCGGCCTGTGCGCTCAGCATGCCGGCGATGCCGTTCTGCTGGCGGTACCGATCGCCGCTCAGCCGGTTGCCCTCCCGGCTTTGCCACAAGGTGTAGAGCGCGTTCTCCACCAGCGGCAACGCGCCCAGTTCGTCGCGTGCATCCTCGAGCATGAGGGCGGTCACCTCGCGTACGTCCAGATCGGCGAGCCGCGCCGGCTGTTCGATCACCTCGCGCAGTCCCTGCCGGGAGATGGTCGGCAGGAGGAAGCGCTTGCAGCGGCTGTTGTAGATCGCCTGCAGGCGGGGGAGCAGCTCGAAGCGGTCGAGGAAGTCCGCCCGCACCGTGCTGATCACGAAGAGCGGGCACTCGGCGTCCTGCAGGGCGTTCGCGAACTGGGCGTCGAACTGCCTGCGCGACCCGGTTTCGGAAAAGGTGAAGAGCTCCTCGAACTGGTCGACGACGAGCAGGAACGCGGTGTCGTCCTGTCTTGCGTCGCGCAGCGCGAAGGCGAGCGCGCGCTCGTCCTGCTCCAGCCGTTGCAAGCGGGCGAGGGAATCGCGCCGGGCCTCGTCGGCGACCAGGCCGCGCTCGAGCACCTCGGCGAGCTTCTCCAGCGGATCCTTGCCCGGCAGCATCGGGCCGAGAATGCGCCAGCGGTCGAATCCGGTGCGTGCCCACAGCGCGCCCTGCTCGATCATCGGCAGCATGCCGGCATTCACGAGCGACGACTTGCCGGAGCCGCTGTTGCCCTCGATCTGCAGCCAGCGGTAATAGTGGGTGCCGCCGCTGCCGTGCAGGTGTTCGGGGTTGGTCTCCTGCTGGCTGCCGAGGCAGGCGAGCGCTTCCAGCGTCTCCTGCCGCCGCCCGAAGAAGACGCGCGCGTCCTCGCGCTGGAACGCGTTCAGGCCCAGGAACGGGCAGCCTTCGAAGGGCGGGACATCCAGGCGCGCCGCGCGCGAGCGCATCGTATCGAGCAGCGCGCCCGGAAGCGGGTCGGGCGCACGCCAGGGCGTGGCCTGGAACAGCGCGAGAAACGGCGGCAGCGCTGCGGGCGGCGTGTCGTCGAGCAGGATGGGGAAGATCGCGAGGCGCTGCGCGTCGTCGTGGGGAGAGAGATGGCGGATGAGCGCGACCTGCGCCTCGGCGCCGACCCAGCGCCGCACCCCGTCGCGCCCCACCAGCAACACGAACGCGGAGCACGCCTGCAGCGCCTCTTCGAGACGCGTGATCCAGCGGTCGCCGGCCCGGATCGAAGCTTCGTCGCGAAAGACGGTGAAGCCCGCCTGCTCCAGCGCCGTCCGCAGCGCGAGACACGCCTCGCGGTCGGTGTGGCTGTAGCTCAGGAAGACGTGGCAGCTATCTGTCATCGGTATGCCCGCCGCAGCGATTCTCGCCGATCGGCAGGCATGGGCTCAAGCCCGAAACGGCGTAGGACTTTTGGGTTACGCTTCAGGGCGGGTAAGAGAATGCTCGCGCGGGGTGGAATGACTACCGTCAACACCGGGAGCCTTCGACGCCCTTCAGCGAAAGGGATTACGCACCTCCACCTTTCCCTCGAATACCTGACGATCCTGTAAGTCTTCGGAGAGGAGAATTTTGCAGTCGGCGAGGAGGGCCGAAGCAACGATCATCGCGTGGTAGACGGAAATGCCGTACCTGAATGCTCACGACACCTCCCGCTGCCAACTCCCTTTCTGCCCGATCCGCCTTGGCCTCGTCGCCGGAGAACAGATAGAGAAGAACGTTGGTGTCGATGAACCGGTCACCGTCGCTCATGAGCCTCGAGCCGGTCGAACTTGAAGTCCGCGGGTAACCGTCCGCGGAACCTTTTCAACCGCGCCAGCAATTCCCGTGTCCCCGCTCGCTTCGCGATCTCGAACGCCCGCGCGCCCACGACGTGAATCTCGATTTCGTCGCCCTCCTTCAGCGTCAGCGCTTCCACCACCGACGCGGGGAGCCGAACCGCCAGACTGTTGCCCCACTTCGAAACCTGCATGATGCTTTCTCTCCAGATATACAGCTTCGAATGTATATCTTCAGCGTCGTGCGCTGCAAACCGGGATGGGAGCCCAGATGTGGGACCGTACTCACCGGTCCGGACAGGAGCATGGGAGTCTCGGGTCACGCTTCGGGGCCGGATTGGAGAATGGTTCTGCGAGGGTAGAATGAAGGCCCTCAGCATCCGGAGCGATCGTCCGTGAACAGGGTTCTCTTCATTCGCGCAGAGTGGGACTCCGGGGCGGCCATCTGGGTCGCCACCTCGGATGACGTGGCGGGATTGGCCACGGAGGCCGGGTTCCACTTCGCTGTCCCGGAATGACGACGGGCTCGGCGGCAAGGTGAAAGTCGGGACCTGGAACGTCAACTCCCTCAAGGTGCGCCTGCCGCAGGTGCTCGACTGGCTGCCGCGGGCAGGGATCGACATCGCCTGCCTGCAGGAAACCAAGACCCAGGACGCCGACTTCCCCTTCGAGGTCCTGAAGGCGGCCGGCTACGAGGCGCTCGCTGTTGGCCAGAAGACTTACAACGGTGTGGCGATCGTCTCGCGCCAACCAGGTACGGATCTGGTGACTGCCATCCCGGGCTTCGACGATCCGCAGAAGCGCGT
>JBDHRV010000229.1:0-3501 GCA_039807745.1 Burkholderiales bacterium | reverse complement strand
GCGAAGTCGGCGCGGATGCCGTCGAGCTTGTTGCCGGTGCGGTCGAGCCAGAAGCCGAGCACCGCCGCGAAGTAGTTCCAGACGTTGACGACTTCGTAGTCGTGACCGCCGGCGGGGTCGAGATCGGTGTAGAAGAGATCGCGCTCGTCGAGCGCGCCGCCTTCCCAGGTGTCGCCGAAGCCGGGCTTGGGGCCGAGCGACGAATAGTTGCCGAAGAACCAGTCGAGGCCGGCGTCGTACCAGCGGTGCTCGCCCATGCGATCGGTCGGTGCGTAGAGCGCCCACTCGTCGGCGTTGTGTGCGTGATCGCGGTAGTTGTTGCGATTCGTCGCCCACGCCGGACGCACGTCGCGGATGCGCGAATTCGCCTGCGCGGCGGGAACGAGACCGGCGTCCGCTGCGCCTTGCCCGAACACGGTGTCGCGGCCCGAGTGATTGAATGCGACATCGATGAAGACGTCGAGGCCGATCGCATCGGCCCGGTTCACGAAGTGAAGGAACTCGTTCATCGCCTGCGCGGGGTCGCCGGTCTCGTCGAAGAGACCGTTCACAGCGAAGTAGTTACGTGTCGAGTAGGGGCTGCCGGGGGACACATTGGCGACGTCCTGACCGCTCCCGGGATCGTAGCGAACCTGGGTGATCGGGAAGATCGGCATCAGCCACACCGTGTTGAAGCCGAGCGTGTCGCGCACGAACCCGATGTTGAACGGGTCGTAGCCGTCGGTGTCGTGGTCGGTGAAGTCTTCCAGCGTGCTGCGCTGACCGGGGCCACCGCCCGGCACCGCTTCGACCACCAGCGTGTTGACCTCGTAGATCAAGCGGCTCAGCGTCTTCCTGGGCGACACGACGAGCGCGAGGTCGCGCTGCTGCGCGCCGTCGAACACGAACTGGTTGTGCCAGATCCAGGGTCCGCCCTGGATGCGGAAGCGGGTCGTCAGCCGATACGCCCCGGTCTTCGAGAGCGTCAGGTTCGCGCGGTAGACGTGGTTGTTGTTGGCCGATGCGACGAGATTCATCGGGTAGGTCAGGTAGTAACTGGTCGGCTGGCCGGCGTCGCCCGCAGCCTCGAAGACCTTGGCGAAGTCGCGGCGGTTGACGTTGCTGAAGACCTGCACCTCGAGGTCATGCGGCGGTTTGCCGTCGGCATACACCTGCACGTCGACGACGATGGGCACAGTCTCCCCCGCGCTCTCGTCCAGGAAGTACTTCACCGTGCCGTAGTTCCCGGCATGTCCCTGGTTCCAGTTGGGGTCGTAGACGTTGAGGTAACCCATCCACGGCGCCGCGCGTGCGACACTGGCAACCGAAACGAAAAGAAGAAACAGCAGAGCGGGCAGCAGCCGCCCCGAGCGCAGGTAGACGAGCACGGGATCCTCCCTCGATGTCCGTTTGCCGTCGCGCCCCCGCGGGACCACCTTGCGGAGACAAAGGTGAGATTGTGCCGCGCGCAGCCGCCGAGCGCATCCCCCTTCGACCCTGGTCACCGTTTGCAGACCGCGAGCAACCCCCCGCACACGAATTCATTCCTTAGCGCCGTGGCGCTGTTACAATTGCTGCAATGCCGCAACAATCGGTCCGGGGCTTGTGCTCCCAAAAACCGCCGGCCAGGGAGATTCCGCAGTGACCAACGAAGAAGGCCCGCACAAGGCCAGTCTGCGCACGCTCGTGCTCGGCACCATCGGCGTCGTCTTCGGCGACATCGGCACGAGTCCACTCTATGCGCTGAAGGAGACGATGGCGGGGCATCATCCGATCGCGGTGGCGGAAGCCAGCGTCCTCGGCGTGCTCTCACTCGTCTTCTGGGCGGTGACGCTGCTGGTGTCGGTGAAGTATGTGACCCTCATCATGCGCGCCGACAACCGCGACGAGGGCGGAAGCCTCGCTTTGCTGGCGCTGGTGATGGGGCTCACCAAGAACTCGCGCTGGCGTCCGGTCATAACGGGACTGGGGATCTTCGCTGCCGCGCTCTTTTACGGCGACAGCATGATCACGCCCGCGATCTCGGTGCTGAGCGCCGTGGAAGGGCTCGAAGTGGTCGCCCCCGCGCTCAAGGCGTACGTGCTCCCGATCACCTGCGTCGTGCTGGCCGTGCTGTTCTGGATCCAGAGCCGCGGGACGGGCGCTATCGGCCTTCTCTTCGGACCAATCATGTGCGTATGGTTCGCGTGTCTCGGTGTGCTCGGCACGCTCTCCATCCTGGAGACGCCGGCGGTGCTCGCGGCGCTGGATCCTGCGCACGCGGCGAGGTTCATCGCCGACAAGCCGATGGAGAGCTTCCTCGCGCTCGGAACGGTCGTGCTCGCGGTCACCGGTGGCGAGGCGCTCTACACCGACATGGGCCACTTCGGGCGCTTTCCGATTCGTCTGACCTGGTTCGGCTTCGTGATGCCGGCGCTGATCCTGAATTATTACGGGCAGGGGGCACTGCTGCTGCGCGAGCAGGCCGCCGTGCAGAATCCCTTCTTCCTGCTCGCCCCCTCGTGGGCGATCCTGCCGCTCGTGATCCTGGCGACGATGGCGACCGTGATCGCGTCGCAGGCGGTCATCTCCGGCTCCTTTTCGGTCGCCCGGCAGGCGGTGCAACTGGGCTACCTGCCGCGCATGGCGATCGTGCAGACCTCGCACCAGGAGCGCGGGCAGATCTACGTGCCGCTCACCAACCTGACGCTGTTCCTCGCCGTGATGGCGCTGGTGCTCTACTTCCAGTCGTCGAGCAATCTGGCGGCCGCGTACGGCATCGCGGTCACCGGCACCATGATGATCGACACCATCCTCGTCACGTTCGTGATGATCCTCATGTGGCGCTGGAACCGGTGGATCGCATTGCCGCTGACGGCCGCGTTCTTCCTCGTCGACTTCGCCTTCTTCAGCGCGAACATCATCAAGTTCGCGCAGGGCGGCTGGTTTCCGCTCTTCATCGGCCTGCTCTCTTTCACGGTGCTCACCACCTGGAAGCGCGGGCGTACGCTGCTCTTCCGGCAGATGTCGAAGCTGGATGTTGCGGAAAGAGTGTTCCTCGAAAGCATCGACGACAGTATTCCGAGGGTCGCGCGCACCGCGGTGTTCATGACGGCGCGCGCCGATCTGATTCCCTCGGCAATGCTCCATAACCTCAAGCACAACCTGGTGCTGCACGAACGGACCGTGATTGCCACGGTCATCACGGAGGAGATCCCCTACGTGTCGAGCGAGCGGCGCGTCGAGCTCAAACCGCTCGGCAAGGGCTTCTACCGGCTGCTGATCCGCTACGGATTCATGGAGGCGCCCGACGTTCCGGCAGCGCTGGAGCTTTGTCGAAGCAAGGGGTTCGCGGTCGATCTCAAGCAGGTGTCGTTCTTCGTGAGCCGCGAGACCATCCTGCCGAGCCTGCAGCCCGGGATTGCGGTGTGGCGCGAGAAGCTCTTCGCCCTCATGTCGCGCAATGCGCAGAATGCTACCGACTTCTTCAAGATCCCGACCGACAACGTCGTGGAGCTTGGCACGCAGGTCGAGATCTGATCG
>JBDHRV010000052.1:0-21848 GCA_039807745.1 Burkholderiales bacterium | reverse complement strand
GCCGGCAAATCGCAGCTGCCAAGGCCTTTACCGCCAACGGCTTGAGCCTGGATTCGAAACCCCTCTCCACTGCCCAGTTGTACCGATGGGTGCAGCCGAGCAATCCGGACATCGGCAACCCCCTCTTTGGTCTCGATGGCGGCAACGTCCTCAACTCCGTCTTCGCCTATCACGGCAATTATTCGGATTTCGGGACGGCCTGGGATCCGATGGTCGGAAAAAGAATCGGCGGCACGATCTCCTTTGGCGGCGGTCTCGGTCTCTACGCGGGCACGAAGCTCATCGGCGGCATCGGCCTTTCCGGTGACACGGCCTGCGCGGATCATTCCGTCGCCTGGCGTATCCGCCACGCTCTCAACATGAAGCCGACGGCTGGAGACGACAGGCTGCCGTTCGCGACCAACCTCAACAACACGAACGGACATCCGCATTGCCCGAACGATGCGAACACCCAGGGCGCGGTGTGAGAGTTCCCTGAGCGTTTGCAGGAGGTGCCCCACAGGTGTGGGGCACCTCCCGTTCTTACCGATCCGAGGATTGCCGGCCTGACCCTCGATGGCCGCCGCGCGAGCCGCGGCAGGCGCTACCGGTCGACCAGTTTCGACGGCACCATGAGCACCAGGATCGCACCGAGCACCAGTATCACCGTCAGGATGTACAAACCCATGTTCGTGCTCTGGGTCAGACTCTTCACCCAGCCGATCAGGAAGGGGCTGGCGAAACCGGCGAGGTTGCCGACGGAATTGACCGCGGCGATACCGGCGGCGGCCGACGTGCCGGCGAGAAAGGCGGTCGGCAGCGACCAGAACAGCGGTGCGCAGGTGATGATCCCCCCGGCGGCGAAGCACAACGCGATGATCGCGAGCGTCGTGTTCTGAGCCGCCAGGGCACTCGCCGTCAGGCCGGCGGCGCCGATGAGGCAGGGGATGATCAGGTGCCAGCGGCGTTCCCTCCTGCGATCGGCGCTCGCCCCGACGAGCAGCATCGCTGCCACGGCGACGAGATAGGGGATGGCAGTGAGCAGCCCGATGTTGAACACGCCCTGCACGCCGGCGTCCTTGATCAAGGTCGGCAACCAGAACGTGATGCCATATTGCCCCATGACGAATGCGAAATAGATCGCCGACATGTGCCACACGCGCTTGTCGGCGAACATTGCCCACAGCGAGGGATGCTGGACCTTCTCCTTCTCCTCTTCGGCGATGTGATGCTCGAGGATCGATTTCTGCTCGGCAGTTAGCCACTTGGCCTTGTGAATGCCATCATCGAGGTAGAACAAAAGGAAAATCCCGACCAGCACCGCCGGCACGGCCTCGATCACGAACATCCACTGCCAGCCGTTCCAGCCGTGCACGCCGCTGAAGTGCTCCATGATCCAGCCGGATAGCGGGCCCCCGAAGATGCCGGAGACCGGAATGGCGGTCATGAAGAGCGCGATCTTGCGTGCGCGGCGGTAAGACGGATACCAGAATGTGAGGTACAGGATGATCCCCGGGTAGAACCCTGCTTCCGCCGCCCCCAACAGGAAGCGCAGGGCGTAGAACCAGAATTCCGTGGTCACGAACGCGAACATGCCGGAGATGAGTCCCCACGTGATCATGATGCGCGCGATCCAGATTTTCGCTCCCACCTTCTGCATGATCAGGTTGCTCGGCACCTCGAAGAAGAAATACCCAATGAAAAACAAACCGGCGCCGAGGCCATACACCGCCTCGCTGAATTTCAGGTCACTTAGCATCTGCAGCTTGGCGAAGCCGACATTGACGCGGTCGAGGTACGCAATGACGTAACAGAGCATGAGGATCGGCATGATCCGGAAGCTCACCTTGCGGTATGCGGCTTCCTCGATATCCGATGTTCCGTGTTGCGTGACTGCGGGTGCCATGTTTTTCTTCTCCGGAGAATGCCTGCGCTGGCTGGCTCGTTACGCGATGGTGAGGCCTTCGTCTTCAATGAAGGCGCGGACGATGTCGGTAAAGTCCGTGTCGGCGACGAACCCCAGGCTCTTCGCGTGATCGGCGCTGAAATTCCCCGGCCAGCTGTTCACGATCTGCTCGACCTTGGGGTCGCGCTGCATGCGGATGCGGCCGGTAACGCCGGTGCCGGCCACCCGCTCGAGCGCGGCGATCATGTCGGAGACCCGGATCGACAAGCCCGGCAGGTTGATGACGCGGCGCTTGCCGATCCGCTCCGGCGGCAGGTCGTGCGCGTGCAGGAGGTTCATCACTACCTTGCGGGGGGACATCAGCCACAGGGTCGTGTCCGGCGCGACCGGACAGATCGCTTCCTCGCCGTGCAGGGGCTCGCGGATGATGCCGCTCGCGAAGCTGGAGGCGGCGAGGTTCGGCTTGCCCGGACGCACGACGATGGTGGGCAGGCGCACGCTGCGCCCGTCGACGAAGCCCTTGCGCGCGTAATCGCTGACCAGCAGGTCCGCCATCGCCTTCTGCGTGCCGTAGGAACTCTGCGGGGCCCAGACCTGGTGGTCGGGCACGATGGCGGGCAATTCACCGCCGAACACCGCGACCGAGCTGGTCATGACCAGGCGCGGCCCGCTGCCGAGATGGCGCAGGCGTTCCAGCAACAGGCGCGTGGCGTCGAAGTTCACGCGCATGCCGAGATCGAAGTCGGCTTCGGCTTGTCCCGAAACGACGGCTGCAAGGTGAAAGATGGACGTCACGTCGCCATCGATCACGTCGTGCAGCAGGCCGGCATCGCTAATGTCCCCGGCCACGCTGCGGATGCGGGGATCGGAGAAGCCTTCCGCCTCTACCATGTCCACCAGCACGATCTGATCGAAGGGCTCGGCACCGCGCGAGCCCTCCAGGGTGCCGCGGTCGAGCAGCGCTGCTGCAACGCGTTTGCCGAGAAAACCGGCGCCGCCGGTGATGACGACTTTCTTCATGTCTGTTTCTCCGTATCGAGCTAGACGAGCGTCTTCAGCCAACCCAGGCCCTCCGCGCTGCCTGCGCGCGGGCGATACTCGCACCCGATCCAGCCGCCGTAGCCGAGCGCGTCGACCAGCCGGAACAGGTACCGATAGTTCACCTCGCCGTCGTCGGGCTCGTTGCGTTCCGGTACGCTCGCGACCTGGATATGCCCGACGTGATCGAAGTGCTTGCGAAACCTCATCGCGATGTCGCCTTCGACGATCTGCACGTGATAGAAGTCCATCTGCACCTTGAGATTGGGCGCTCCCACCTCCTCGCGCACCGCGTGCGCATCGGCCTGTGTATTGAGGAAATAGCCCGGAATATCGCGTGTGTTGATCGGCTCGATGAGCAGCATCCGATCGTGCTTGGCGAGTTCGCGCGCGGCATAGCGAAGATTCTCGACATAGGTGCGCCGGTGCGCGGCGCGATCGGCTTCATCCTTCAGCAATCCGCACATTGCGTGCAGCCGTGGCGTGCCGAGCGCCTGCGCGTACTCGAGCGCGCGCGCAACGCTCGCCCGAAACTCCTCTTCACGTCCGGGGAGCGAGGCGATCCCGCGCTCGCCGGCGGCCCAGTCGCCGGGTGGCATGTTGAAGAGCACGTTCTCCAGGCCGTTCTCGGTCAGCCACCCGGCCACTTCGCCGGGCGTGTGTTCGTAGGGAAACAGGAACTCGACGGCCTTGAAGCCCGCTGCTGCCGCGGCGGCGAAGCGCTGCGGAAAGGGAACTTCGTTGAACATCATGGTGAGGTTGGCGGCGAATTTCGGCATGGCGTTTCTCTCTTTCAGAAATCGAGATGGAAGACCGACTTGAGCTCGTCGATCTGGGCTTCGTCCAACGGGCGGACCGGCGCGCCGCGCAGGAGCAGAAACAGCTTGGCGGTCTCCTCCAGTTCCTCGGTGGCGTAGACCGCGGCTTCGAGCGTCGACCCGGAGACCACCGGTCCGTGGTTGGCCAGCAGCACCGCGCTGTTCTTGCCGGCGAGACCGCGGATGGCGTCGCCGAGGGCCGCGTCGCCGGGTCGGTAGTACGGTATGAGCGGCAGGCGGCCGATCTTCATTACGTAATAGGCGGTGAGCGGCGGCATGCAGTCGGCGTGGTCGAGCCCGTCCATGCAGGACACCGCGGTGGAGTGCGTCGAGTGCAGGTGAACGATGGCGCCCGCCCCGGCGCGCTCCTCGTACATGGCGCGGTGCAGGAAAGCCTCCTTCGACGGTGGATCGCCGCTCATCGAACGGCCGTTCCAGTCGAGCTTGGCGAGGCGAGCGGGATCGAGCGCGCCGAGGCAGGCGTTGGTCGGGGTGAGCAGCCACCCGTCGTCGAGACGCACGCTGATGTTCCCGCTGCTGCCTGCGGTGAGCCCCCGTTCGAAGATGGAGCGGCCAAACGCGACGATCTGCTCCCGCAGGCGCATCTCGTCCGCGGCCCGACCGGCCATCGCCGTCATGACAGCCGCGCCCAGGCCTTCAGAAAGAAGTCACCGGTGCCGAAGTTGCCCGACTTGAGCGCAAGCGCCAGCGGAGCCCCGTCGCGGTCCGCTTGCAGCGCTGCCGTCCAGGGAACGCCGGGATCGATCTCGGGCCCGATCAGCAGGCCGTGCACGCCGAGCGCCTTGACCACCGCACCGGACGTTTCCCCGCCGGCCACTATCATTTGTCCGACACCGAGCTTCACCAGGCCGCGAGCGATGCCGGCGAGCGCATCCTCGACCATGCTGCCCGCGCGCTCGACGCCGATCTGCGCCTGGATTTCCTTGACCGTTTCGGGCGCGGCGGTGGCGTATATCAGGACCGGCTCGCGCGGCAGGTGTGGCACCGCCCAATCGAGGGCCTCGGTGACGAGGTCGGCTCCCTGCGCGAGACGCAACGGGTCGACGTTGAAGGCGGGATGAACCGCCCGCATCGCGGCGACCTGGCCTTGCGTCGCGATCGAGCAACTGCCGGATATCACTGCGCGCAGACCACCAGTAGCCGGCAGCGCATCGGCCGCGGTCTCGCGATGGAGCAGGCCGCGGCGGCGGAAATTCGCGGGCAGACCCAACGCGATGCCCGACCCGGCGGTGACGAGCGGCAGGTCGGCGCAAGCGGCGCCGATCGCTTCCAGGTCCGCGTCGGACAGGGCGTCGACGACGGCAAAGCCGCAGCCCTCGCGTTGCAACTGGGCGAAACGATCGCCAACTGCTGCCGAGCCGCGCGCCACGGTCGCGGCATCGACCAGGCCGACCTTGCGGTGCACCTGCTGCTGCAGCACCCGCACCAGGTTGGCGTCGGTCATCGGCGTCAGCGGATGGTTACGCATGCCCGAATCGGACAGCAGCACGTCGCCGACGAACAGATGACCCTTGTAGATGGTGCGGGCGTTGGCAGGAAACGCCGGGCAGGCAATGGTGAAGTCGGTGCCCAGGGCTTCCATCAGCGCCTCGGCGACCGGCCCGATGTTCCCTTTGGGCGTGGAATCGAAAGTGGAACAGTATTTGAAGTAGAACTGACGGCAGCCCGCTGCCTGCAGCCAGCGCAACGCGGCGACCGATTCGGCGATGGCCTCCGTGACCGGATTGGTACGGGACTTGAGCGCGATGACGACCGCATCCACATCGTGCGGCACCGGGTTCGCGGGCACCCCGATCATCTGCACCGTACGCATGCCGGCCTTCACGAGCATGCCGGCGAGATCGGTGCCCCCCGTGAAGTCGTCGGCGATACACCCCAGCAATACACCCATGCCTCGCCCTCCTCAAGTCGGCTTGTTGCCCGGCAACCGGATGCCGGGAAAAACTTTCACCACCGCCGAATCGTCCTCGCCACCGTGGCCGGCCGCCGAGGCATGCATGAACATCTGGTGCGCCGCGGCGGAGAGGGGGAGGGGAAATACCGACTTCTTCGCGTAATCGAGGACGATGCCCAGGTCCTTGACGAAGATGTTCACGGCCGACAAGGGCGTGTAGTCACCCGCGAGGATGTGCGGCACGCGGTTCTGGAACATCCAGGAGCTTCCGGCGCTGTTGGTGATGACCTCGTACAAGGCGTCCGGATCACACCCCGCGCGCAGTCCCAGAGCCATGGCTTCGGCGGCGGCGGCGATGTGCACCCCGGCAAGGAGCTGGTTGATCATCTTCACCTTGGAGCCCTGTCCCGGCTCGTCGCCGAGGCGATAGAGCTTGCCGCAGATCGCCTTGAACAGCTCTTCGCAGCGGGCGAACGCAGACGGGTCGCCGGATGCCATGACCGACATCTCCCCCTGCGCGGCCTTGGCGGCGCCGCCCGACACCGGGGCGTCGATCAGCAGCAACCCGGCTGCCTGCAGGCGCGCGCCCAGCGCTTCGGCGAATTCGGGCGAGACCGTCGCGCTGGCGATGACGATGGATCCTGGCTGCATGCGGGCGACCGCGCCCTGCTCACCGAACAGCACGGCCTCGGTCTGCTGCGCATTGACGACGAGGACGACCAGAGCATCCACGGCAGCGCCGAGGGCGGCCGGCGAGGCGGCCGGCCGCGCGCCCGCATCCACCATCTTCTGCACGGCTTCGGCCCGCACATCGCACACATGAACCTCGAAACCGGCTCGGACCAGCGATTGGGCGACACCCATGCCCATGGCGCCGAGGCCGATCACGCCAACACGGCGAATTTGCGTCATGTGGTTCCACTCCTCCACGGGGTACGGCGCGGCCGGAAATCAGGCGCGCCGCGGGTTAGACGGGTGCGCGACCGCGCCGGCCGAACGCAAGTCCGGAACGCGTGCGCGAAGGCGGTAGGATCACGGGTGAGGCGGTCGCCTCGGAGAGTCGGGCTGGAACGATCGAGCACGAGCGTGGCGATCGCACGCTCTGCACGCGGCTGGCGGGTATAGGGCGCCACCGAGGCCTCCTCCAATCCTCATCGGAACCGCACCCATCCCTGTGCGCTCCGCCCCCTGTACCGGAGGCTGGAGACTCTTCTTGTCCGGCGCGAAGTTATACTGCTGCGCGCCGCGCCGTGCAAGGAGTTTTTGGAGCAAACTGCCCGCAGCGTTTCAGCCGGCCGCGCTCGCCGCCCGCTCACGCAGCACCCGCTTCAGCACCTTGCCGGTGGCGCTCTTCGGCAGCGCGTCGACGATGTTGATCCGGTGGGGCACTTTGTACGGCGCGAGATGCTCCCGGCAAAAGGCGAGGATGTCGTCCGGCGTCACCCGAGCGTCGGTCCTCGGCACCACGTCCGCGAACACCTGCTCGCCGCGCACGCGGTGGGCGGCACCGTACACCGCGGCTTCCTGCACGTCGGGGTGGCGATACAGCACCTGCTCGACTTCCGCCGGCCACACCTTCAACCCCGCGACGTTGATCATGTCCTTCACGCGGTCGACGATGAAGAGATAGCCGTCCGCGTCGAGCCGCCCGATGTCCCCGGTGTGCAGCCAGCCGCCGCGCAGCGCCTCCCGGCTCGCGTCCGGACGGTTCCAGTAGCCCTGCATGACACCGGGGCCGCGGAAGCAGATCTCGCCCCATTCGCCGGCCGGCAGCGCGCGGTCGTTCGTGTCCACGATGCGCACGCGCACGCCGGGGACGCACTGGCCGACGCTGCCGAGGCGGTGTTGCCCTGGCAGGTTGCAATTGGTGAGCGGCGAGGTCTCGGTGAGCCCGTAGCCTTGATAGATCGGGCGTCCGGTGCGCGCCTGCCAGCGGTGGACGAGTTCGTCGGGGAGCGGCGCCGCGCCCGCGACCTCGTAGCGCAGCGGCGAGAGGTCGTAGTCCTCGAGCTGCATCGACAGCAGCGCCACGTAGTGAGGAGCAACCGCGAACATCAGGGTTGCGCGCTGCGTCTCGATCCCGCGCAGGATCGTGCGCGGATCGAACCGCCGGAAGAGCAGCAGGGTCGCCCCGGCGTCGAAGGCCGCGTTCATCATCACGTTCTGCGCGAACACGTGGAAGAGCGGCAGGAACGTCGCGACCTTGTCATCGCGGCGGAAGCCCATCGCCTGCACCGTCACGCGCATGTTTGAGACGATGTTGCCGACGGTGAGCGTCGCGCCCTTCGGCCGGCCGGTGGTGCCGGAAGTGTAGAGCAGGGCCGCCGGATCGTTCGCCTTCCGCGACACGAGAGGCCCGGCGGTCGAAGTCCCCGCCAGCCACTCGGCAAGCGGCAGGGTGCCCGGCGCTTCGCCTTCGCACGCGACGATGTGCGCGACATTCTGGCAACGGTCCTTGGGAACATTGCCGAGCAGATCGCGGACGGTAAAGACGATGCGTGCGCCCGAGTCGTCGAGGATGTACTGCACCTCTTCGGCCGTGAGGGTCGGATTCAACGACACCGCGATGCCGCCGACGCGCTGGATGGCGAGATAGGCGAGCGGAAACGCCGGCACGTTGGGCAGGTACAGCGCGACCCGGTCGCCGGGTCTCACGCCCGCCTCGGCCAGCGAGCACGCGAGGCGGGCGGCGTGGGCGTCGAGCGTGGCGTAGTCGATCGACGCCCCCTCGAAGACAATCGCCGGGTGGCGCGGAGTCGTGCGCGCCGCCCGTGCGACGTGTTGCGCGACGTTCACGCCGGGTAGATCAGCCGGCGCGCGTCTTCATGTCCGCCGCAAAGTCTTCGTAGCGACGCAGCGGCGTCACGTCGATCTGCACGTGCTGACCGTGCGCCTGCATGATCGGCAGATCCATCAGAATCTGGTCGAGCGTGTCGGGACCGTCCACATCCACGATCGCCACCACGCGACGGCTGCCGACGCACTTCCAGAGATCCACGACCGCACCGGCCTTCTTCGCCTCCAGGGCCGCCTCGGCCTCGCCCACCCACATCGCGAAGAGCTCCTTCTGCGACATGGTGCTCGGGTATTCGACGCTGAACAGCAGGTGATAGAGCATGATGGTCCTCCTCCTGGTTTGGGTAACGGAAACGGCAGCGCAGATTATCGCCCAGCGCTGCAGCGGGCGATCAGATTGCCTGCGCGAGGGCCTGTCCCAGTTCCTGCGTGCTGGCCTTGCCGCCCAGGTCCGGCGTGTGCGGACCTTCGGCGAGCACGGTTTCGATTGCCCGCATGACCGCCGCGGCGGCCTCCGGGTGACCCAGGTGCTCCAGCATCATCGCGCCCGACCAGACCTGTCCGATCGGGTTCGCGATGTTGCGGCCGAAGATGTCGGGCGCGGAGCCGTGCACGGGCTCGAAGAGCGACGGATACTCCCGCTCGGGATTGAGGTTCGCCGACGGCGCGATGGCGATGGTGCCGGTGGTCGCCGGGCCCAGGTCCGAGAGGATGTCGCCGAAGAGATTCGATCCGACCACCACGTCGAACCAGTCCGGGTGCTGCACGAAGTGCGCGGAGAGGATGTCGATGTGGTACTGGTCGGTGCGCACGTCCGGATACTCCCGCGCCATGGCGGCGAAGCGCTCGTCCCAGAAGGGCATCGTGATCGCGATGCCGTTCGACTTGGTCGCGGACGTGACATGCTTCTTGGAGCGCGAGCGGGCAAGCTCGAAGGCGTAGCGCAGGATGCGATCGACACCCTTGCGAGTGAACGTGCTCTGCTGCACCACGACCTCGTCGTCGGTGCCCTCGTACATGCGACCGCCCACGGCGGAGTATTCCCCCTCGTTGTTCTCGCGCACCACGACGTAATCGATGTCGCCGGGCGCGCGGTTCGCGAGCGGCGAGCGCAGGCCCGGAAACAGACGCACCGGTCGGATGCTGGCGTACTGTCGGAAGCCGCGACGCATCGGGATCAGGAGTCCCCACAGCGACACGTGGTCGGGCACACCGGGGAAGCCAACCGCGCCGAAGTAGATCGCTTCGAACGGGCGCAACTGGTCGAGCCCGTCTTCGGGCATCATGCGGCCGGTCTTCGTGTAGTGCTCGCAGCCCCAGGGGAACTCGACCCAGTCGCAGCGGAAGCCGAACTTGCGGCCGGCTGCTTCCATTGCCCGGACGCCCTCCGGCATGACTTCGTTGCCGATGCCGTCGCCGGGGATCACCGCGATCTTGTGCGTGATCATCGTCGTCTCCTCTTGGTGGCACGCGCCCCGATGGTAACCGATTGCAGCGTCGGAAAGCGCGCCGGGGCCGCGATGCGATAATGCCGCCATGTCCGCGACACCCGGTTTCGCCCATCGCCTGTGCACCGCGCCGATGATGGACTGGTCGGATCGGCACTGCCGGTACTTCTTCCGCCAGCTCGCGCCGCGCGCGCGGCTCTACACCGAGATGGTCACCACCGGTGCGCTCCTGCGCGGAGACGCCGCACGCCATCTGCGGTTCGATCCCGCTGAGTCACCGGTGGCGCTCCAGGTGGGCGGCAGCGAGCCGGTGGCGCTCGCGCGTTGCGCGCGGCTGGGCGAGGACTGGGGTTACGCCGAGATCAATCTGAACTGCGGCTGTCCGTCCGAGCGCGTGCAACAGGGCGCATTCGGCGCCTGCCTGATGCGCGAGCCCGAACTGGTGGCGGATTGCGTACGCGCGATGCGGGAGGCGGTGTCCATTCCGGTCACGGTCAAGCATCGGCTCGGCGTCGACGACATCGACGCCTTCGACTTCGTGCGGCGGTTCGTCGAGGTGGTCGCGCGCGCAGGCTGCAGCACCTTCATCGTGCACGCGCGAAACGCGATTCTCAAAGGCTTGTCGCCGAAGGACAACCGTTCGGTGCCGCCGCTCCGGTACGGGTACGTCTACCGGCTCAAGGAGGCGTTCCCCGAGCTTGGCATCGTGGCGAACGGCGGCATCGGGTCGCTCGCCGCTATCGATGCGCACTCGGCTCGCGTCGACGGCGTGATGCTGGG
Organism: Burkholderiales bacterium; assembly: GCA_039807745.1. Taxonomy (GTDB): domain Bacteria; phylum Pseudomonadota; class Gammaproteobacteria; order Burkholderiales; family JAEUMW01; genus JAEUMW01. Next base: position 11,168 of record JBDHRV010000052.1, on the reverse strand, counting down.
TCGCGCCGCGTATCACGATTCGTACTTGCTGGCGGCTGCCGACGCACGTCTTTCCGGCGGCGTCGCGCCCACACGCGCGGACGTGGTGCGGGCAATGGCGGTCTACGCCGAGCGCGAGCGGCGGGGCGGTACGCCGCTGCGAGCGATCACGCGGCATCTGCTCGGCCTGTATCAGGGCGAGCCGCGTGCGCGCGGCTGGCGGCGCATGCTGTCCGACGCCGCGCGACTCGCCCGCGGGGAGCCCGGACTTCTGCTCGAGGCGCTGGCGCTCGTCGAGGGCGGTGGCCGCGGGCGGCCTAGCTGCGACGACCGTTGAGCCGTCTTGCGTTGCTCGTCGCCCTGGCGTGGATCGGGCCGAGGGCGCTGTGGGCGACGCGGGGTAGCATGAAAGTCGACCGCTTGCTGGCGGCAACCATGCCGCTCATGAGCGCCGCGGGGACGGTGTACGCGCCGCGCCCAGCCAGCAGCGGGTTGAACGCGCGCATGAGCTCCCAACACTGGCGGCTGGCGACGTTCGCCATTTCCTGTTGCCACACGAAGATCTCACGGGCGGCGCCCATCCAGGCCTGCGAGAACGCGATGATCTTTTCGGTGCCCATGTTCGTGAACTCGCGGCGATCCCTGGCACCGGGGAATGGCCCGGCGGCGGCCATGCGGGCGGTGCGTTGCGCGATCACCTGCGGTGCGGCGAACATCGTCTCCCATGTCTTCATGCCGGCCTGCCACCACAGGAGAGTCGGATTGACGCCCGACAGGGCTCGACTGTAGCGGTGCAGATCATGGGTGTTCCAGGTCGGGAAAGGCATGGGAATCGGTCTCCAGGGGACATTGCGAGCGCGGATTCTACGCTGCCCGGTACGCGCTTCAGGGATTTTTCGTGGCATCGCGGCATGCTTGCATGGCCGATTCCGCCGCCCGCCCGGGGCGACATATAATCTTGCGCCAGTCTTTGCTCGGTGCACCGTGAAAATCCTCGCCCTCGACACTTCCACCGAGTATTGCTCGGTTGCGCTGCTCGACGACGATCGCGTCTTGTCTGCAGAGGAGCAAGCGGGTCAGAGACACTCGGAGCTTCTGCTGCCCATGGTCGACCGGCTGCTCCGCGATGCCGGCCTTCGACTCGACCACCTCGATGGCATCGCCTTCGGCGCCGGCCCCGGCTCCTTCACTGGACTGCGCATCGCGTGCGCGGTGGCGCAGGGGCTCGCCTGCGGCGCCGGTAAGAAGGTGGTGCCGGTCTCGACGCTGCTCGCGCTGGCCGAGGGGAGCGGGGCGACACGCGTGGTGGCCGCACTCGATGCACGCATGAACGAGGTCTACGTCGCGGCCTACGTGCGCGATGGCGAGCGGTGGCGCACGGCGATCGCGCCCTGCCTGCAATCGCCGATCGCGGTGCCGGCGCTGCCGGGCGACGGGTGGACGGCGGCTGGCAGCGGCTTCGCGGTGCGTGACGGCGCCCTGGTGAGCGCCTGTACCGGGAAGCTCGCGCGGGTCGATGCCCTGCGGCATCCACACGCGGCGGACATCGCTCGCCTCGCAGCGCCTGTCTTCGCGGCCGGGCTGGGTGTGGCGCCGGAGGAGGCCGCACCGTTCTACGTTCGGGACAAGGTCGCGCTCAAGGTGTCGGAACGGTGAGCGCGCAGCTCGACGACGCGACATGGTTTCGGCCGATGCGGTTCGCCGATCTCGATCGAGTGGTCGCGATCGAGGAGCACCTCTACACGCATCCCTGGACGCGGGGCAATTTCTCCGATTCGCTGCACGCCGGCTATCGCTGCCGGACGCTCGAGCGCTTCGGCGTGGTGGTCGGCTACGGCGTGCTCATGACGGGGCCGGACGAGGCGCACCTGCTCAACTTGAGCATCGCCGTCGAAGTGCAGCGCCGAGGCTATGGCAGGATGCTGCTCGTGCACTTCATGGAACTCGCGCGGGAGGCCGGTGCCCGGTCCATCTATCTCGAGGTGCGGCCGTCCAATCTTGTAGCCCGCGATCTTTATCGGCGCGACGGGTTTCGCGAGATCGGCATCCGCCGCGGCTATTATCCGGCCCTGACCGGGCGCGAGGACGCAATCGTCATGGAGCACAAACTGTGAGCTCGCGGCGCGATCTCATCCTGGAGGAGATGGGCTTGACGCCGATCTGGCGCCTGCGCAGCGGGGCAGGCCGGCCGACCGGCGCAGCCGAGCCTGCCGATCCTCGGCCGGCTTCCCCATCCGCGTCCACATCGGTCGCGGCACCGGAGCGTCGGACGCGCATCCTGAGCCTGGACTGGCACGCGCTCAAGGCGCAGGTCGCGGGCTGCACCGCGTGCCCCCTGCATGCGCAGCGCACCCAGACCGTCTTCGGGGTGGGCGACGAGACGGCGGACTGGCTCTTCGTCGGCGAAGGGCCGGGCGCGGAGGAAGACGCGCGCGGCGAGCCGTTCGTGGGACAGGCGGGCAAGCTGCTCGACAATATGCTGGCCGCCATCGGTTTGCAGCGCGGCCGCAACGTCTACATCGCCAACGTGGTGAAGTGCCGGCCGCCCGGCAACCGCAATCCCGAGCCGCCCGAGGCCGCGGCATGCGAGCCGCATCTCACGCGCCAGATCGCCCTCATCCGGCCGAAGCTCGTGATCGCGCTCGGCCGCGTGGCGGCGGTTAACCTGCTCGCCCGCGATGCCACCATCGCGAGCCTGCGCGGTCGCTTGCACGATTACCAGGGAATTCCCCTGCTGGTGACCTATCATCCGGCCTATCTCCTGCGCAACCTGCCGGACAAGGCCAAGGCCTGGCAGGATCTGTGTTTCGCGCGCACCGCGATGGCGCGCCTGCAAACGGAAGGGTGACGGATGTCCAATTCGGTCTCGGTCTCGATCGTCACCAACTCGCTGATCGCCGCGTCCAAGTTCTTCGGCTACACGGTGACGGGTTCGCCGACGCTCTTCGCCGAGACCATCCACTCGCTCGCGGATGTCGGCAATCAGGTGTTGCTGAAAGTGGGCGAGATCCGCGCGAGGACGAAGGCCGATCCCGATCAGCACCCGTTCGGCATGGGTCAGGAGCGCTTCTACTGGGCGCTCGTGTCCGCGGTGTCGGTCTTCTTTCTCGGCTGCGGCGTGACGCTGTACCACGGCATCACGTCGCTCTTCCATCTGGAAGAAGTGCAACCGTTCACGCCGCTCGTCATCGGACTGCTGCTCTTCGCGCTCGCGCTCGAGCTCTTCACCTGCATCACGGCGCTGCGCGAGATCGGCGGCTGGAAGGGTCTGCGCGAGAACCGCTCGAACACCACCGTGCTCGCGGTGCTGGCCGAGGACGGCATCGCGCTGCTCGGCATTCTGCTGACGCTCTTCGTCGCTTTCAGCTCGTGGTACTTCGGGCCCAACGCGGCGCTCGACGCAAGCGTGTCGATCGTGGTCGGCATCATGCTGGGCGCGATGGCGATCTGGCTCGCGAACCTGAACCGGCGTCTGCTCATCGATGTCGGCGACATCGAGTTCAACGGCCAGCTCGAAACGTGGCTCGCGAGCTCGGGCGTTGCCGCGGAGATCCAGACCGTGACGCTCGACGTCGACCGTTACGTCGTCTTCGTGCGCCTCCAGGGCCGGATGCCCGAGCGGGCGGCGGAGCGCGCCCCGGAGCTTGCCGAGCGCCTGAAGGCGCACGCCCGCGAGGCATTCGGCAAGACCGTCGCGTTCGTATTCTGGAAGTTTCCCGCAGCAGCGCCGCGATCCATATGATTCTGCGCGACAATGCCGCTACAATGCGCTCCCCGACACGCTGTTCCCAAGGAGGCCACCTATGATGAGAAAGCTTTGGCTCGTTGCCGCGCTTGCGTTTGCCACGCTGTTGCCAGGCTGCGGCTATAACACGATCCAGACCTCCGACGAGCAGGTCAAGGCGGCGTGGGGGGAGGTCCTCAACCAGTACCAGCGACGCGCCGACCTGATTCCGAATCTCGTCAACACGGTGAAGGGGTTCGCCCAGCAGGAGCAGGAAGTGCTGACGAAGGTGGTCGAGGCACGCGCCAGGGCGACGAGCATCCAGGCCACTCCCGAGCTCGTGAACAATCCGGAAGCCTTCGCGAAGTTTCAGGCCGCGCAGGGGGAGTTGACCGGAGCGCTGTCACGCCTCATGGTGGTGGTGGAAAACTATCCGCAGCTCAAGTCGGACCAGAACTTCCGCGATCTGCAGGCGCAGCTCGAAGGCACGGAGAACCGCATCACGGTCGCGCGGAACCGCTTCATCCAGTCCGTGCAGCAATACAACAACACGGTGCGTCAGTTCCCGTCCAATCTCACGGCGATGCTGTTCGGCTACAAAGTCAAGCCGACCTTTGCGGTGGAAAACGAAGCCGCCATCGCCGCACCGCCCAAGGTCGATTTCGGCAAGACGCCGCCCGCGCCACCCGCCGTGCCCGCGCCGGCGAGCAAATAAGCGAGCGCATGTCGCGCTTTCTCGCCAGCCTGCTGCTGGCGGTCGCACTCCTCGGTGCGGCGTGCGCCCGCGCCGAGGTTGCCGTGCCGCCGCTGCAGACGCGCGTCACCGATCTCACCGGGACGCTGACTGCGCCGCAGCGGCAGGCGCTGGAGGACAAGCTCGCGGCGCTCGAGTCGGCAAAGGGCAGTCAGATCGCGGTGCTGATCGTGCCGACCACCGAGCCGGAATCCATCGAACAGTACGCGCTGCGCGTGGCGGAACGGTGGAAACTGGGGCGCAAAGGGGTCGACGATGGCGCGCTCCTGCTCGTTGCGAAAAACGACCGCAGGCTGCGCATCGAAGTGGGCTACGGGCTCGAGGGCGTGATTCCCGACGCGGGCGCCAAGCGCATCGTGTCCGACATCATTACGCCGTACTTCCGCCAGGGAAATTTCTACGGCGGCATCGACGCTGGCGTCGACCGCATGATCCGCGTGATCGAGGGTGAACCATTGCCGCCGCCGCAACCGCGCGGCGCGAGTGGCGACCACGGGTTGGATCTGGGTGCCCTGCTGGCCATCGTGGTGGTCGGTCTCGTGGTGAGCAGCATCCTGTCGGCGGTGATCGGGCGATTCCTGGGCGGTGCGCTGGGCGCCGGCGGTACCGGAGTGATGTCATTCGTGTCCTTTGCCTCGCTGCCGATCGCTCTTTTCGCGGCGCTTGCCGTGCTCCTGTTGGGCGCGATGCTCACGGGCGGTTCGGGCTACCGCGCCACGCGTGGCCGCCATCCGGGTGGGTGGGGCGGCGGCTTCCCGACCGGAGGGGGTTGGTCGGGCGGCAGAGGCGGCGGTTGGTCGGGCGGCGGCTGGTCGGGCGGCGGGGGCGGCGGCTTCGGCGGCGGTGGTGCGTCAGGGAACTGGTGACATGGACCTCGGCCGGTTCTATCGCCACGCGGTAAATGGTCTTTGGAGCATCCGCCGCGCCTTTCCCGTCGACGCGATGGTGGCGATCGAACGCGAGATCCGCGCGACCGAAGCGACGCATCGGGGCGAGATTGTCTTTGCCGTGCAGGGGTCGCTCGACTTCCAGCGCCTCTGGCAGGGCACGAGCGCGCGCGAGCGGGCGCTCGAGGTCTTCTCCGACCTGCGGATCTGGGATACCGAGCACAGCAACGGTGTCCTCATCTACCTGCTGCTCGCCGATCGCGACGTGGAGATCGTCGCCGATCGGGGTATCCACCGTTGCTGCGGGGCAGAAGTCTGGGAGGACATCTGCGGCAGGATGGAAGCAGAGTTTCGCGCCGGACGTTTCGAGGCGGGCGTGATGCTTGGGGTGCGCACCGTCGGCGAGCACCTTGCCCGTCACTATCCCGGCGACGGCACCAATCCGAACGAACTCGGGGACAAGCCGGTCGTCATTCACCGCTGACCGTCCAGGATCTCTACTTTCCCGGGGCGGGCACCTTGGATACCATTGGCGGTCCGTTAATCCCGCTCACCGGGCAACGCCCTCCAGGTATTGTTGACCTGTGCACCCACGCAACTTCGTCTAACACCCCTGCGGTGGCTTCAGCAGGCTTTTCCCGCCTTGCCCCGTTCCGAATCATCGAGGAGAACCCCTGATGCAGCAAGAGCGATACTCGCTATCGGTGTTGAGCGTCCTCGAGGCCGAGAGCATCCACATCCTGCGTGAAGTCGCCGCCGAATGCGAGCGGCCGGTCATGATGTATTCCGTCGGCAAGGACTCGTCCACCATGGTCCGCCTCGCGCAGAAGGCGTTCCACCCGGGCAAGATCCCGTTTCCGCTGCTGCACATCGACACGGCTTACAAGTTCCCGGAGATGTACGAGTTCCGCGATCGCTATTGCAGCGAGATCGGCGTCGATCTGCGCGTCCATCGCAACGAGGAGGCGCTTGCCGGCGACGCCAATCCCTGGGATCTCGGCACCGTGAAATGCTGTTCACTGCTCAAGACCCAGGGCCTCCTCGGCGGGCTGCGTCACGGCGAGTACGACGCGGTGATCGGCGGTGCGCGGCGCGAGGAGGAGCGCTCGCGTGCCAAGGAGCGCATCTATTCCTTCCGCGATGCCCATGGCCAGTGGGATCCCAAGAATCAGCGTCCCGAGCTGTGGAATCTGTACAACGGCAAGGTGAGTCCGGGCGAGAGCATCCGGGTGTTCCCGCTCTCGAACTGGACCGAGCTCGATATCTGGCGCTACATCGAGGTCGAAGACATTCCCGTGGTGCCGCTCTACTTCGCGCAGGAACGCGCAGTGGTCGTGCGCGGCAACCAGTTGATCCCGGTGGGCGAGAAGACGCGACTGCTGGCGGGTGAGGCGGCGCAACGCGTGATGTGCCGATATCGCACGCTCGGCTGCTACCCCTGCACCGGCGCCGTGCGCTCGACCGCGCGCACGGTGCGCGAGATCATCGAGGAACTGCAACTCGCGAAGCATTCGGAGCGCATCACGCGCATCATCGATCACGACCAGGACGGCTCGATGGAACAAAAGAAGCGCGAGGGATACTTCTGACATGAACACCGAAACGATGCTCCTGCACCGCACCGGCGAGCCGGACCTGCTGCGCTTTGCCACCGCAGGCAGCGTGGACGATGGAAAGTCGACCCTCATCGGACGCCTGCTGCACGACGCGAACGCGCTCTACGAAGATCACATCGACGCGCTGAAGAAGAAGGCGGGGCGCGAGAGCGGCGGATTCGACTTCTCGCTCATCACCGACGGACTCAAGGCCGAGCGCGAACAAGGCATCACCATCGACGTCGCATACCGCTATTTCTCCACCCCGAAGCGCCGGTTCATCATTGCCGACACGCCCGGGCACGAGCAATACACGCGCAACATGGCGACCGGCGCTTCGACCGCGGACGTGGCGGTGGTGCTGATCGACGCGCGCCTCGGGGTCCTCACTCAGTCCAAGCGCCACGGATTCATCGCGTCGCTTCTGGGGGTGCCGCATCTCGTGGTCGCCGTCAACAAGATGGACATGGTCGACTACGAACAGGAGGTCTTCGAGCGCATCCGCGAGGATTACCTCGAATTCACCGCGCGTCTCGGACTCGGCGATGTCACTTTCGTTCCGATCAGCGCCCTGATGGGCGACAACGTCGTGAGCCGCAGCGAGAACATGACGTGGTTTCAGGGCGTGCCGCTGCTCAACTATCTCGAGCACGTTTCCATTGCCGGCGACCGCAACCTGATCGATTTCCGCTTTCCGGTGCAGCGCGTGGTGCGCCCGAACCAGAATTTCCGTGGCTACAGCGGCCAGATCGCCTCTGGCGTGGTGCGCCCCGGCGACGAAGTCGTGGCCACCGCTTCCGGACAGCGCTCGCGCGTCACGCGCATCGTGACCTACAACGGCGATCTCGACTACGCGTTCGCGCCGCTGTCCGTCACATTGTGCCTGGCCGACGAGATCGACGTGAGCCGCGGCGACATGCTGGCTCATCCCAACAACGTCCCGCGGGTCGAGCGGGCGGTCGACGCCATGCTCATCTGGCTCGCCGACACACCGCTGGAGGTAGGGCGAAGCTACCTGGTCAAGCACACCACCAACGTCGTGAAGGCGAGCTGCGCGCAGCTCCTCTACCGGGTCGACCCCAACACGCTGCACCGGGAAGACGCCACGCAGCTTCGCATGAACGACATCGGGCGGGTGCGGCTCACGCTCTTTCGCCCGCTGCATCTCGATCAGTACGAGCGCAATCGGGCGACCGGCAGCTTCGTCCTGATCGATCCGCTCACCAACCTGACCGTGGGCGCCGGCATGGTGAGCGAGCGGCTGCGCGCTGCCGAGGTGCATGCGGAAGCGCCACCGCAGCCGGTGAGCAGCGAGATAACCTGGCATCGCGGCCGCGTCGAGCCTGCGGAGCGCGCGCAGCTCCTGCGTCAGCGGCCGGCCACGATCTGGCTCACCGGACTTTCCGCCTCCGGTAAATCGACGATCGCCTTCGAGCTCGAACGACGGCTGATTGCGTCCGGTCATGCCTGCTTCGTGCTCGATGGCGACAACATCCGCCACGGGTTGAGCCGCGATCTCGGCTTCACGCCGCAGGACCGCACCGAGAACATCCGCCGTATCGCGCAGGTGGCGCATCTCCTGAACGAGGCGGGTCTCATCGTGATCACGGCATTCATCTCGCCTTACGCGGAGGATCGCGAACTGGCGCGGCAGGTGATCGGCTCCGATCGATTCCTCGAGACCTATCTCTCGGCGGACCTCTCGACCTGCGAGCAGAGAGACCCGAAGGGTCTGTACGCCAAGGCGAGGAACGGCAGAATTTCCGACTTCACCGGCGTGACGGCGCCCTATGAGCCGCCGCAGCATCCTGCGCTGGCGCTCGACACCGCGTCGCAGAGCGCCGACGAGTGCGTGCGGACCATCCTCGATGCTCTCTCGGACCGTCTCGACGATGCTTGACGTCGCGACGACCCTGTCGGGATTCGGGGTCGGCATCATCGTCGGGTTGACCGGTATCGGCGGGGGTGCGCTGATGACACCGGTGCTGGTGCTGATCTTCGGCGTCGCGCCACATACCGCGGTCGGCACCGATCTCCTGTTCGCCTGCATCACGAAGGTCTTTGGCGTGGTGGTGCATGGCCGCAGGGGCACCGTGGACTGGCAGGTCGTCCGCCGATTGGCGTCGGGCAGCCTGCCGGCAGCGCTTGCCATCGTCGTCATGCTCGCTTATTACGGCGCCTCTGAAGCGCGCAACGATGTGATTCTGACCGGCGTCGGCATCGCCCTCATGCTTACCGCCGCGGGCCTCATGTTCCGCCGGCGCCTGCAGGAAGTGGGGAAGTCGCTCCGCTCACGGGCGCCGAGCAAGTTCAAGCGCGCGCAGCCGTCGCTGACTGTCCTGGCCGGGGCGATCGTCGGCGCCCTGGTGGCGCTGACATCGGTCGGCGCCGGCGCGCTGGGCACGGTCGCGCTGGTGTATCTCTATCCCTTCCGGTTGACGGCGGCGAAGCTCGTCGGCACCGATCTCGCCCACGCCATTCCGCTCGCGCTCGTGGCCGGAGCGGGACATCTCGTGCTGGGCAATACGGATTTTGCGCTGCTGGGGAATCTTCTCGTGGGCTCGATCCCCGGCATCGTCCTCGGGTCGACGTTGAGCACGCGCGCACCCGAGGCGCTGATCCGCAATGCGATGGCGGCCGTGATGCTGGTGGTCGCCGGCAAGTTGCTGCTGCGCTAGCCCGACTTAGCGGATTCGCCTCGGATTTAGATCGTTTCTCAGCCGTTGCGCGGTGTAACCGATTGGTTTTTCAGAGTGCGGGATTGGCAAGTCGCGCGAATGTGGCTGTAGTGAAGACCTTGCCTCTAGCTAGGCTCGATGGCTGTCGCGGCGAGACCTGAGGGCTTGTCGCGCCCGAAGGGCTGCTGTTCTTCAACGCCGTGCAAACCATCACCGCCGCGAAACGGCGCCGGTGGCAGCGACGCCGGCCAGTCAATGATGTGGTGGTCACGTGCGCTCACGTAAGGATGCTCGAATGTCAATGAAGCTTCTCGCCGCAACGCTGTGCTCGGCGCTGGCCGCCGGCGCCGTCTTTGCCCAGACACCGACCCGCTTCGAAGGCCTCTGTGACGCCTCGGCAGCCGTCGCGCTGGACGCGCGCCACTTCGTGGTGGCTGGCGATGAGGACAACACGCTGCGCATCTACGAGCGCGGCCGACCGCAGGTGCGGGCCATCGTGCCGCTCGGCGCCTTCCTGGGGGACCGCAAGGTCGAGGCCGATCTCGAGGCGGGGACACGCATCGGCGAGCGCATCTACTGGATAGGCTCGCTCAGCCGCGACGGCAAGGGCCGTCCCGCGCCGTCGCGCGATCGGCTCTTCGCCACCGACATCGAGCGCAGCGGCACGCTACCGACGCTGCAACCGGTGAACGCAGCACCGGTCCATCTGCTCGATGCGTTGGTGAACAGCGATGCCGGCCGCGCCTGGCATCTGGCCGAAGCGGCACTCAAGGCGCCCGAGGCAGAGGGCGGCCTGAACGTCGAGGGCCTGACGCATACGGCCGACGGCGCGCTGCTGATCGGCCTGCGCAACCCGCTGCGCGAAGGCAAGGCGCTGGTCGTGCCGTTGCGCAACCCGGTTCGAGCGATCAACGGTGATGCCCCGGAGTTCGGCGACGCCATCGCGCTGGACCTTGGCGGGCGCGGGATTCGCGCGATGACACGCGTGGCCACCGGCTATCTGGTCGTCGGCGGCCCCACCGCCGACCAGGGCAGCTTTGCCCTCTTCCACTGGCAGGGTGGCGCTGACACCCCGCAGCGCCTGGAGCAACCGGAGCTGGGAACGCTGCGGCCGGAGGCGCTGTTCGCCTGGCCGGACACGCCGCAGTTCCAACTGCTCAGCGACGACGGCGGAATCAAACTGCGCGGCAAGGAGTGCAAGAAGCTGCCGTCCTCGCAGCAGGGCTTCCGGAGCCTGGTTTTCGCGCGCTGAACCGGCGCACGGTTCCCGGCACTACTGACAACTGCCTACCCGTCCGCCCAACATGCGCTCGTCCCGAGCGCTGGCGGGAATGCTCAATCGGGTGTCAAGCTCACGCCGGCGGCGTCGGCCGATGTACGCCGAAACTCGCTGGGGCCGGCCCCCATCGCCTTTCGAAAGGCGCGCGCAAAATGAGCCGGTGCCGAATAGCCCAGCGTCGTCGAGATCTGGGTCACCGACAAGTCCGTCTCGCTCAGCAACTCCACGGCGCGCTTGCCGCGCAAGACGTTGACCATCGTGCGGAAATCGGC
>JBDHRV010000051.1:0-21879 GCA_039807745.1 Burkholderiales bacterium | reverse complement strand
GTGGATGGCCTCGACTGCATCCGCACGCTGGTGCGCGGCGCTGCCCGGCACCTGAAGCCGCACGGTGCGCTCTACTTCGAGCATGGCCACGATCAGGCCGCCGCCTGCCGCGCCCTGCTCGAATGCGCACGATTCGAAGGCGTGCAAACGATCACCGATCTGGCTGGAATGGAACGCGTGACTGGCGGTCAAACCCGGCTCCATTGACCGGGACGGGTGAATCACCGTACTATTCCCGAGCTTTTCTATCGGCCATTAAGGCGCCCATTTTCAAGGAGTTGCCATGAGCGTTCACGACGAAATCAAGAAACAGGTGACCACCAACCCGGTCGTCCTGTACATGAAGGGCACGCCCGATTTCCCCCAGTGCGGCTTCAGCGCTGCGGCCGTGCAGATCCTGCGGGCCTGCGGGGTGCGGGATTTCTTCTCGGTGAACGTCCTCGAAGAACCGGACATTCGCCAGGGCATCAAGGAGTTTGCAAACTGGCCGACGATTCCCCAGCTCTACGTGGCAGGGGAATTCGTGGGTGGCTCGGACATCATGCGCGAGATGTATGCGAGCGGCGAGTTGCAGAAGCTGATGAAGGACAAGGTGGCCGCTTGAGGCCAGGCAGCATGCAGCAGCAGTAGAGCGCGGCTCGCCTACGCGAGCCGCGCCCGCGCCCGCGAAATCGCCGCGCGAACCTGCGCCGGCGCGGTGCCGCCGAGATGGTTTCGGGCGGCCACCGAACCTTCCGGCGTCAGCACCGCGAAAACGTCCGCCTCCACGAGCGCAGAGAACGCTCTCAGGTCTGCGAGGCTCAAGGCCGCGAGATCGCAGCCGCGCTCGACCGCCAGCCGCACCGCACGGGCGACCGCCTCGTGCGCGTCGCGAAACGGCAGTCCCTTCCGTACCAGGTAGTCCGCCAGATCGGTTGCCGTCGCATACCCTTCCAGGGCCGCGGTCCGCATGCGCTCGGCATCGACCGTGACGCCACGCATCATGTCGGTGTAGATCGCAAGCGTCGCCGTCAGCGTGTCGACCGTGTCGAAGAGCGGCTCCTTGTCTTCCTGATTGTCCTTGTTGTAGGCGAGCGGCTGGCCTTTCATGAGCGTGAGCAGTGCGACCAGGTGGCCGGTAACGCGCCCGGTCTTCCCGCGTACGAGCTCCGGCACGTCCGGATTCTTCTTCTGCGGCATGATCGACGAGCCGGTGCAGTGGCGATCGGCCAGGTGTACGAAGCCGAAGCGCGGGCTCATCCACAGGATCAACTCCTCCGAGAGCCGTGACAGGTGGGTCATGATCAGCGCCGCCGCGGCGGTGAATTCGATCGCGAAGTCGCGATCCGAAACCGCATCGAGCGAGTTCTCGCAGATGCCTTCGAAGCCGAGCTCCCGCGCGACCGCCTCGCGATCGATCGGGAATGAAGTGCCGGCCAGGGCTGCAGCGCCCAGCGGCAGGTGATTCGTGCGCTGGCGGCAGTCCAGCAGTCGCCCGCGGTCGCGCTCCAGCATCTCGACATAGGCCATGAGATGGTGGCCGAAGGTCACCGGCTGCGCGACCTGGAGGTGTGTGAACCCCGGCATGATGGTCGCTGCGTGCGTCTCGGCCAGATCGAGGAGCGCGCGCTGCAACCCCGCCACCAAGGCCGCAATCTCGTCGATGGCGGCACGCAGGTACAGGCGCACGTCGGTTGCGACCTGATCGTTTCTCGAACGCGCCGTGTGCAGGCGCTTGCCCGCGTCGCCCACGAGCGCGGTCAGGCGCTTCTCGATGTTGAGGTGAACGTCCTCGTCGTCGAGTGACCAGGGAAACATGCCTGCGCGCACTTCCGCGAGGATCGTCGCCAGACCACGTTCGATTGCGGCCCGGTCCTCGGCGCCGAGGATTCCCGCGGCCTCGAGCATCCGCGCATGGGCGAGCGAGCCCTGGATATCGAACTCTGCGAGCCGGTGATCGAAACCGACCGAGGCGGTGTAGCGGCGCGTCAGCTCGTCCAGCGGTTCTGCAAAGCGGCCGGACCATGTTCCGCCGGGGGTGAGAGGTCCAGGCAACCTTTCGTCGGGCATCGGGTTTGCTTTGAAGGAGGCCCGAGCGCGGCGACGCGCCCGGCGATTCTTCGGAAAAACACCTGCAAAATCCTTGAGTTCTGCCACCCCCCAGGGACATGGCGAGTATAAATCAAAACGGCGAGGCCGTTGCGCTGCCGAACTTCCGGAATCTCGGCGTCATGCTGCGCGTGCTCGTCATCGCAAATGCGTTGGCATTGGCGGCAGCGGTGGTCAAAGCTCCCAGCCTGGACACGACAGGTCGTCAGCTCGTTGAGATTTCAACGCTCTTCCAGCCGATTCTTCTGCTCAGCCTGCTCGGGCTGATTGCGGTGAGCCCGTCGTTGCAGCGGCTGCCCTATCCGGTCGGAATCCTCGCGGTGCTGGGACTCGCGGCACTGGTCACGATCCTCGTGTGGCAGTACGGCGCCACCCCGGTCGAAGGGGGTGGACTCGCCCGGGCCCTGATCATCGCCATCGCGGCGTCCGCGTTCATCGTGAGCTACTTCAACCTGCGCAGCCGCCTGCTGTCGCCGGCACTCACCATCGCGCGCCTGCAGGCCCTGCAGGCGCGCATCCGCCCGCACTTCCTTTACAACAGCCTGAACGCTGTGCTCTCCCTGATCCGCGCCGAGCCGCGCCGCGCCGAGGCCGCGCTCGAAGATCTGGCCGATCTGTTTCGGGTGCTGATGCAGGACAACCGCCAGCTCGCCCCGCTTGCGCGAGAAGTGGAGCTCTGCCGGCAGTATCTGGATCTCGAGCAGCTGCGGTTGGGTCCGCGGCTGCGGGTGGCATGGCATGTCGAGGACATGCCCGAGGATGCCCTGATGCCCCCGCTCCTGCTGCAGCCGATCATCGAGAACGCCGTCTACCACGGCATCGAACCGGCGATCGAACCGGGCACGGTCAACATCAGCATTCACCGCAAGGGCAAGGCGCTGCACGCAGTCGTGACGAATCCCGTGCGCAGGCAGGGGCGACATCACTCTGGAAACAAGATGGCGATGGCGAACATCCGGGAGCGGCTCGCGCTCCACTTCGACGCCGAAGCCAGCATCACGAACACCGCGACGGAGAGTACTTACAATGTCCACATCGTTATCCCATACGTCACTGCTGCAGCCCGCTGAAGACCGGCCGATGGGCATCGTCGGTCGTCAGCTGCGCATTCTCATCGTCGACGACGAGGCGCCGGCACGCAGCCGCCTGCGGGATCTGTTGAGCGACTGCAGCCACAAGATGCCCATCGAGATCGTCGGCGAGGCGGCCGACGGGCGCACCGCGCTGGACGTGCTGAGCAGTCAGCCGGCCGACGTGGTGCTGCTCGACATCCGCATGCCGGAGATGGACGGGATCGAGTTCGCGGAGCAACTGCGAAAGCTGCCGGACCCCCCCATCGTCATCTTCACCACCGCGTACGATGCATATGCCATCAAGGCGTTCGAGCTGCACGCCGTCGACTACTTGGTGAAGCCGATCCGTCTCGGCCGTCTCTTCGACGCACTCAACCGCGTGCGCCAGTTGATGCCCGTGCCGCTCGATCTTGTGCCGCAGCCGAAACCCGAGCCGCGCTCGCACCTGTCGGTGCAGGAGCGGGGACGTGTGCATCTCGTGCCGATCAAGGAGATCATCTACCTCAAGGCCGAGCTCAAGTACGTGACGATACGCACCGCCCAGCGCGAATACCTGATCGAGGAATCGCTGACCCGGCTCGAAGAGGAGTTCGCCGACAAGTTTCTGCGCGTCCACCGCAACTGCCTGGTCGGCCGCGCCTTCGTGACCGGTTTCGAGCGCATCACCAATGACAACGGTGACGGTCACTGGGTCGTGCGGCTCGACAGCATCGCGGAGAAGCTCCCGGTTTCGCGGCGCCAGCAGCACGTCGTGCGCGAATTCAGCGCGCCCGTTCCATCCTGAAGGCAAGAGCGCTTGTCATCTGTCGCGGCGGCCTTCAGGGCCGCCGCGGCGTTTTCGGACCCCCGTCCTGGCGCGTCATCACGGAGGCGAGCCGGTGCGCCCAGCGTGTGGTTTCGGGCAGACGGTAGCGGGTGGTGCACGCAAGCACGCAGCGAATGGCGCTCTCGAGTCCGATGCGATGGCCGACCGAAACGTAGATCGGCGCGACGCCCGGGCGTGACCTCAGCGCCGCGCCGATGATCTCGTCGTCGTGCAGCAGGTACGCCCACCGGCCTTTTTCGTCCGGCACCGGGCCATGCGTGCCAATCAGCCGGCTCTTCGCCACACCGATGGTGGGCAGATCCGTCCAAAGTCCAAGATGGCTGGCGAAGCCGCAACGGCGCGGATGCGCGATGCCCTGGCCGTCGCACAGCAGAACATCGGGCTGCGCCTGCACCCGGCCCAGCGCGGCGAGCACCACCGGAATCTCGCGAAACGAGAGCAGACCGGGGACGTAAGGGAAAGTGACCGGGGCTTCGGCGACCGCGTGGTCCACGAGATCGAGCGACGGGAAAGAGAGCACCGCGACCGCGGCGCGCGCACGGCCCGCGATGATTCCCACGTCCACGCCCGCCACGAGCAGCAAGGGCGACGGCTCGCCGGTACGGATCACGCGCGATGCGAGCTCGCGCTGCAGCGCGCTCGCATCGCGCGGCGAGAGCACCCACGAATGTCTGATCGGTAACGCGGCTTCACTCACGAAAAGTCAGCCTCGCGCCGTGGCATGGCAGCCCCGAAGGGCCGCTGATAAACTGTCACATCCCGGTAACGGCCGAATAGAAAGTGTCGTGACTGCACAACTTGCCCAGGCGCACCAAGCCGACATCGCCCCCAGATTACCTTGGCGGCTCGAAGAGATCGACTTCTCGAAGCTGGAACCGGAACGGGTTCGCAACGACGACACCCTGTTCTTCTTTCTCGTCATGTCCTCGTTCGTCGAAGCCGCATCCGACCTCTACACCCGCAATCTCAGCGCCTACTACGCCGGGGATCGCGAGGTCGAGGACTGGCTAAGGAACCACTGGGAGCACGAGGAGATGCAGCATGGTCGCGCGTTGCGCGCCTACGTGCAGGCCGTCTGGCCGGAGTTCGACTGGACGCGCGCCAACGCGGGCTTCTTCGCGGAGTACTCCGCGATGTGTACGCTCGACGAGTTCGAACCGACCCGCGGCCTCGAGATGGCCGCGCGGTGCGTGGTGGAGACCGGCACATCGTCTTTGTATCGCGCCATCCACGACTACACCGACGAGCCCTTGCTCAAGGAATTGACCCGCCGCATCAAGAGCGACGAGGTGCGCCATTTCAGCTACTTCTATCGCTATTTCCAGCGCTACCGGGCGGTCGAAACCGTGAGCCGCAGCCGCATCGTCCGCGCCATTCTGAAGCGCATCGCAGAGGCGAAGAGCGAAGATTCGCTGGTCGCCTATCGGCATGCGTTTCAGGTGCGCTTCCCCGAAATTGCGTTCGAGGAGCGCTACTACCGCGACTACAACCGAAACTTGAAGCGCCTCATGCAGCGCAACTTTCCGTTCGAGATGTCGGTGAAGATGCTGCTCAAGCCAGTCGGCCTGCCACGTCCCCTGCGCGGTCCGCTGTCGCGACTGCTCGTGCACGGCGCGCGCGGACTCATCTTCGGTTAACCACTCGGTCGGTTATCATGGCGGCGCCGCGTGCGCGGCAGACCATTCAAGTTCAAGTCAACCAGGGAGCCATCATGATTCGCAGCCAGTTCGTGCGTCGCGCAGGTTCGGCGCTCGCCTTGTCCGTTTTTCTTCTCTGCCCCGCTCTCGCGCTCGCCGATGCGGGCGTCAAGGTGAGCAACGTCTGGGCAAGGTCCACCGCACCGGGCCAGAACGTGGCCGCCGCCTATCTCGATATCGTCGCCAACGCCCCCGCGGCGCTGGTGCGCGCCGAGTCCCCCGCTGCCAAGCTCGTCGAGTTGCACGAGATGAAGATCGAAGGTGACGTCATGAAGATGCGCGCCATCGCGAAGATCGATCTTCCCGCGGGCAAGGAAGTGAAGCTCGAGCCCGGCGGACTGCACGTCATGCTGATCGACATCAAGCAGCCGCTCAAGGTCGGCGAAAAGGTGCCGCTCACGCTCGTCTTCGACGCCGGCGGCAAGTCCGAGAAGCTCACCGTGGATGCCGAGGTGAGGGACGCAAAGGGCAGCAACCACCGTCACTGATCGCCCCGCGCGTACGCACGCGGCGGCTCGCGAGCGCTGACCTTGCGCTGGTTGACGTGCCTCCTCGCCCTGCCGGGTGCCTGGCTCGCAGACCTGCACGCCATCGCAGCCCCGGTCGATCCCGCGCCCGAGCTGCGATTGTGTGCGACGAAGCCGGTCATCATGACCGCATTGCGCCGCGCATCGACCCAGGCGCGCACGGTCCCCCTGCGCCAGCGGCTGACCCTGGAGCTCTCTCCGGAGAAATCGGTGGTGCTCCCGGGCACGTCCGCCGACCTCGAACGGGAACGAGCGAAGGCGCGGGGCGCGACTTACGCGGGGGTGGTGCGCGTCGAGGCGGCCCGGCCCGGCGTCTACCGCGTCGGCGTCGACCGCGATGTGTGGGTGGACCTCGCCGCGGCGACCGGCAAGCTGCTCGATCCATCGCCAGACGAAGGCGCTTTCGACTGCGATGGCGCGCAGAAGGTGCTCGTCTATACGCTCCCGGCTGCCGGAACTTACTGGCTGCAGATCGCGCTGAGCCCGCGGCGCGTGACGCCGCTCACCGTGATCCCCGCCGACTGAACCGCCGTCTCTGCGAGCACTCGCCCGGCGTCCGGCCAGGGCGGCCGTGGACCGCGCAGCCTGGCACGCCGGTGTAGAATTCCGCGCGATTGTCGACACCGGACACCGCCATGACGCTCACCCCGTCCGCCGCCGCGCAAAAGGCCTTGTACCTCGCCGAGGCGCTGCCCTACATCCGCCGCTTTCACGGCAAGACCATCGTGATCAAGTACGGTGGCAATGCCATGACCGACCTGCGCTTGCAGCAAAGCTTCGCCCACGATGTCGTGCTGCTCAAGCTGGTCGGGATGAACCCGGTAGTGGTACACGGCGGAGGACCCCAGATCGAACAGCTGCTTGGCCGCCTCGGCAAGAAGGGCGAGTTCGTGCAGGGCATGCGCGTCACCGATGCCGAGACCATGGACGTGGTCGAGATGGTCCTGGGCGGTGCGGTGAACAAGGACATCGTGACCCTCATCAATCGCGCGGGGGGCAAGGCCGTCGGTCTCACCGGACAGGACGGGCACTTCATCCACGCCCGCAAGCTGCTGCTGCCGAGCAAGGAGCGGCCGGAGGAACTCATCGACATCGGGCAGGTGGGGGAAATCGCGGGCATCGACCCCGGCGTGATCGACTCCCTCGAGCAGGGCGGATTCATCCCGGTGGTGGCGCCCATCGGGGTCGGGCCGCAGGGCGAGTCCTACAACATCAATGCCGATCTGGTGGCCGGGAAGCTCGCCGAGATCCTGCAGGCCGAAAAGCTGATCCTGCTCACCAATACGCCGGGTGTGCTGGACCGCGACGGCAACCTGCTCACCGGACTGACCCCCAAGGGCATCGATGAGCTGGTGGCGGACGGCACCCTCTCCGGCGGCATGCTGCCGAAGATCGCCTCCGCCCTGGACGCCGCGCGAGGCGGCGTGAGAAGCGTGCACATCATCGACGGCCGGGTCGAGCATGCGCTGCTGCTGGAGATCCTGACCGACGAGGGCGTGGGTACCTTGATCCGGTCGAAATGACGCTCGTGCTTGCCCGGCACCGACGCTCGTGGAACTGGATCTTCGATCTGGACAACACCCTGCACGACGCTTCGCCGTACGTGTTCCCGCACCTGCACCGTACGATGACGGCATACCTGCAGCGTCAGCTCGACCTCGATCAGGAGCAGGCGGGCCGCCTGCGGCGTCACTATTGGAAACGCTACGGCGCCACGCTGCTGGGACTCATGCGCCACCACGGCACCGATCCGCATCACTTCCTGCGCGTCACGCACGATTTTGCGGATCTGCCGCGCATGATTCTGCGCGAACCGGGTCTGCGCACGGCGCTCTGCCGGTTGCCGGGGCGCAAGATCGTGTTCTCCAATGCGCCCGTAAGCTATGCCGGCGCGGTACTGCGGATCCTGCGCGTGGCGGACCTCTTCGACGACGTCTTCACCATCGAGCACATGCGCTTCCGGCCGAAGCCCGACCCCGCGGGTTTCCTGCGGCTGCTGCGGCGTCACGGGCTGCAGCCGCGCGGCTGCGTGATGATCGAGGATTCGCTGCCGAACCTGATGACCGCACGGCGGCTGGGCATGAAGACGGTGTGGGTCAGCGACCGGGGACGCTCGCCAGACTACGTGGACGTGACCGTGCGCAGCGTGCGCGATCTACCAGCCGCGGCCGCCGCGCTCGGCTGACAAGAAAGGAATCGGGAGGGACACGGGATGCCGCTCAGCAGACCTGGGGAACGAAAGAAGCAGATCCTGGAGAACCTGGCCGAGATGCTCGAGCGGCCCGCGCCGGAGAAGATCACCACAGCGGCACTCGCGGCCCGGCTCGATGTCTCCGAGGCGGCGCTCTACCGACATTTCGCGAGCAAGGCACAGATGTTCGAAGGGCTGATCGAGTTCATCGAGGAGACGATCTTCGCGCTGGCGAACAAGATCAGCGCCGAGGAGACGAGCGGGCTGAAGCAGCTCGAACGCCTGATTTCGATGCTGCTCGCGTTCGCGCAGAAAAATCGTGGCATGACCCGGGTGCTGATCGGCGATGCGCTGGTGCATGAAAACGAACGGCTGCAGCTTCGCATCAACCAGCTGCACGACCGACTGGAGGCGACCATCAAGCAGGCGCTGCGCTTTGCCGTCAGCCAGAACGAGACGCAGCGCGAGTTCGACGCCGCGGCCCAGGCGAACCTCATCATGTCCTACGTCGCCGGGCGCTGGCACCAGTTCGCGAAAAGCGGCTTCAGACGCGATCCGCTCGAGTACTGGCCAAGCCAGTGGCCGGGGCTCAAGCCCGGCTGAGCAGCGTCGCGGGGGTGGGGCGACGCAGTCACGGGACGGAACAGGAGCCCGCTCGTGGATACCCGCAGCTCCCACTCGGTGGAACGGTCGGCCGGCACGAACGAGGCCGAGCCGTACTCGGCGTCGAGCAGTGGCGCGAGCGCCGGGATCTCGCGCCGCAGATCGAACATGTCGAGCGGTTTCGAGTGCCCCAGCGGGTAGACGGTCCGCACCCGGGCCTGCTCGTCCTCCAGCCGGCGATAGCGGCCGGCGACGCGATCGAGCTCGTATTGCGTGTGCAGGCCGAGCACGTTTGCGATGGGCTTCCACTTGAGGATGTGGGCGTCGACGTAGAGCTCGTTGCCCGCGAGCGCGTAGGTCGCGGTACGACCGTCGGGAAAGCGGAACTTCGCCGTGAAGCGCTCCGGCCCCGCCGGCTCGACCCGCACCCACGCCGCCACCTCTTCCCTGGTCAGCGCGTTATAGCCCACGGTGCCAACACTGATGATCGCGAGCAGTCCCGCCACCGCGATCAGCAGTACGCCCAGCAGCGTGCGCAAAGTGAAAGCGAGCGGGCGCGAGCGCGTCAGCGCGGCGACAGCGGCGACCAGGCACGCCAACCCCACGACGGCGACAGCGATGGCAATGACGGACAGCGGCAGATCCAGTTGCGTCCTCCTCGACGGCGATCAGCAGCGCCCGACGCACCGACCCGCCGTTGCCATCGGCGCGGGCCCGACCCCTATCGCGCCGCCCCGCGCCGGCGCTTTGGCAGGGACATCAGTTTCGGCGCTTCGGCGAGCAGGTACTCGCGAAACGCCAGCGCGACCGCGGTCATGCGCTTGTGCGTGCGATGCACGAGATACCACTGGCGCACGATCGGAAAATGCTCGACGTTGAGGGCCACGAGTCGGCCCGTCTCGACCTCGAGCTCGCAGGTGTGCAGGGAAATCACGGACAGCCCCATCCCCGCGCCCACGACCGCCTTGATCGCCTCGTTCGTGTCCATCTCCATCCCGCGGTTGAGCTTGATGCCGTGCTCGGTGAAGAAACGCTCCATCGCGTGCCGGGTGCCCGATCCCGCCTCCCGCACGAGAAAGCTCTCCTCTTCGAGCCGGGACAGCGGGACTTTCTTCAGCTTGGCGAGGGGATGGTCCGGAGCGGCGATACATACCAGAGGATTGTCCATGATGGGTTCCGCAAGCACGTCCATGCCCTGGGACGGGCGTCCCATGACAGCGAGGTCGACCTCGTTGTCGGCAAGGTGCTTGAGCACGTGCTCCCGGTTCGCGACGTAGAAGCTGACCGAGACTTTCGGGTGGATCCTCTGGAAGCTGGCGAGCAGCCTGGGCACGAAATACTTGGCCGTGCTGATGACCGAGATGATCAGCCGTCCGCGATCGAGCCCTTTCAGCTGATCGAGCACCTCCTCCATCTCCTTGAGCTGCTGGGCGATGGAGCGGCTGTACTGGAAGAGCTCGCGGCCGGCGTCGGTCAGGTAGATCTTCTTGCCGAGCTGCTCGAAGACGGGCAGCCCGATGTTGTCCTCGAGCTGCTTGATCTGCATGGAGACGGCGGGCTGCGTGAGGTACAGCTCCTCCGCCGCGCGCGAGAAGGACAAGTGGCGGGCGACCGACTCGAAGACCCGCAACTGGCGCAAGGTGAGGTGCAGCACGGCGCGCTTATTCCTGCTCCCGACGTTCGCGCGATCTTATCATAATGATCAGTATTATTATCTTGTTCTGATGCTTCGGCGCGGACTATAGTTCCACCCGTGTTTTGCAGTGAGCGTCGCGAGAGCACAGCACGCTTCGCGTCCGGAAACGAGCCGCATTGGAGGAGCCATCATGGCCGTCAAGAAATACAGCGCCGGGGTCAAGGAATACCGCAGCACCTATTGGGAACCCGATTACCAGGTCAAGGACACCGACATCCTGGCCTGCTTCAAGATCACACCGCAGCCGGGCGTGGACCGGGAGGAAGCGGCGGCGGCCGTGGCGGCCGAATCGTCGACCGGCACCTGGACGACGGTGTGGACCGATCTCCTGACCGACCTCGACTACTACAAGGGTCGCGCCTACCGCATCGAGGACGTGCCCGGCGACGACAGCTGCTTCTACTCGTTCGTGGCCTACCCCATCGACCTCTTCGAAGAGGGCTCGGTGGTGAACGTATTCACGTCCCTGGTCGGCAACGTGTTCGGCTTCAAGGCGATCCGCGCGCTGCGCCTCGAAGACGTGCGCTTCCCCATCGCCTACGTCATGACCTGCAACGGCCCGCCCCACGGCATCCAGGTCGAGCGCGACAAGCTGAACAAGTACGGCCGGGCGCTGCTGGGCTGCACCATCAAGCCGAAGCTCGGGCTCTCCGCCAAGAATTACGGTCGTGCCGTGTACGAGTGCCTGCGTGGCGGACTGGATCTCACCAAGGACGACGAGAACGTCAACTCGCAGCCGTTCATGCGCTGGCGCGATCGCTTCCAGTTCGTGATGGAGGCGGTGCACAAGGCGGAAGCGGAGACCGGCGAGCGCAAGGGCCACTACCTCAACGTCACGGCGCCGTCGCCGGAGGAGATGTACGAGCGTGCCGAGTTCGCCAAGGAACTCGGCGCACCGATCATCATGCACGACTTCCTCACCGGCGGCTTCACGGCCAACACCGGTCTTGCCCGCTGGTGCCGCAAGAATGGCGTGCTGCTGCACATCCACCGCGCCATGCACGCCGTGCTCGACCGCAACCCCCACCACGGCATCCACTTCCGCGTGCTGGCGAAGGCGCTGCGGCTCTCCGGCGGCGACCACCTGCACTCAGGCACCGTGGTCGGCAAGCTCGAAGGCGATCGCGAGGCGACGTTGGGCTGGATCGACATCATGCGCGAACGCTTCGTCAAGGAAGATCGCAGCCGCGGCATCATGTTCGATCAGGACTGGGGTGCGATGCCGGGCGTGTTCCCGGTGGCCTCCGGCGGCATCCACGTCTGGCACATGCCGGCGCTGGTGTCGATCTTCGGCGACGATGCCTGCCTGCAGTTCGGCGGCGGCACGCTGGGGCACCCGTGGGGCAATGCCGCGGGCGCGGCGGCCAACCGCGTCGCGCTCGAGGCCTGCGTCAAGGCGCGCAACGAAGGCCGCGCGGTCGAGAAGGAAGGCAAGGAAATCCTGACCGAGGCCGCCAAATCCAGTCCGGAGCTCAAGGTGGCGATGGAGACCTGGAAGGAAATCAAGTTCGAGTTCGACACCGTCGACAAGCTGGCCGTGGGCCATCGCTGACCGGGCACGTTGAGGACATCAATCATGAGCGAAATTCAGGACTACAAGTCGCGCGTCTCCGATCCCGCGAGCCGCAAGTTCGAAACCTTTTCGTATCTGCACTCGATGTCGGACGCCGAGATCCGCAAACAGGTGGAGTTCGTCGTGAAGCAGGGCTGGAATCCGGCCATCGAGCACACCGAGCCCGAGCACCTGTCCGATTCCTACTGGTACATGTGGAA
This sequence comes from Burkholderiales bacterium, assembly GCA_039807745.1. Taxonomy (GTDB): domain Bacteria; phylum Pseudomonadota; class Gammaproteobacteria; order Burkholderiales; family JAEUMW01; genus JAEUMW01. The sequence goes on along the minus strand of JBDHRV010000051.1, from coordinate 9,405 downwards.
GCTGCCCATGTTCGGCGAGACCGATGTCGAGCGCATCCTGGCGGAGGCCGAAGCCTGCCACAAGGCCAATCCACGCCATCACGTGCGCCTGGTCGGCTACGACAACTTCAAACAGTCCCAGGGGACGGCCATGGTGGTCTACCGCGGTGCGACGGTCTAGCAGCCAATAGCTTCGGCGACGTCCGCGCAAAGCCCCCGTCGCCGCAAGGTGCCGGGGGCTTTGTTCTCGAAAGGACACGGAAGATGAACGAAGACGTCCAGCAGTACCTGATTCGCGAGGAGCCCTACTACCGCCCGGTCGGCGACGAAGTGACGCTCTACGAGGCGGCGTACTCGGTGCGGATGCCGATGATGCTGAAGGGCCCGACCGGCTGCGGCAAGACACGCTTTGTCGAGTACATGGCGTGGAAGCTCGGCAAGCCTCTCATTACCGTCGCCTGCAACGAGGACATGACGGCCTCCGACCTGGTCGGCCGTTTCCTGCTCGACGCCACTGGCACGCGCTGGCAGGACGGTCCGCTCACGGTCGCCGCGCGCCATGGCGCCGTCTGTTACCTGGACGAAGTGGTCGAAGCGCGCCAGGACACGACCGTCGTGATTCACCCGCTCACCGATGCGCGGCGCGTGCTGCCGCTCGACAAGAAGGGCGAGCTGGTGCGTGCGCACTCGGATTTCCAGCTGGTGATCTCGTACAACCCCGGCTACCAGAGCCTCATGAAGGATCTGAAGCAGTCCACGAAGCAGCGCTTCGGGGCGCTCGACTTTTCCTATCCCGAGCGCGACATCGAGGTCGAGATCGTCACCCACGAGGCGGGCATCGACGAATCGGTGGCGGGCAAGCTGGTGGCGATCGCCGAACGCGCGCGTAATCTCAAGGGCCACGGGCTCGACGAAGGCATCTCGACGCGCATGCTGGTGCATGCCGGCTCGCTGATCGCGCGCGGCGTCGCGCCCATCGACGCGTGCCGTGTGGCGCTGGTGCGGCCGATCACCGACGACCCCGACATGCGCGATGCGCTGGACGCGGCTGTGACGACGTACTTCTAGAGCGTGAATGAGTGAAGGGGTGATCTTCACCTCTCGCCTCACCACCAAATGTCCGTCCAGCTCGACGACTACGCGGAGCTCCTCACCGAGCTCGGCGACCACCCCGCCGACGTGCTGCGCGCCGCGTGGCAGGAGGCGGCGCGCGTCTTCTCGCCGCGCGGGCTGGAGGCCTATCTGCGCGGCGCGCGGGCGCTCAAGTCCCTGGGCCGCGGCACGGACCTCGTGATCTCGTTCATCCAGGGCGCACCGGAGATCGCGCGCGAGATCGGCGAGGACGCCGTCGACGAGCTGGTGCAGGCGGCCCTCGCGATGGCCTCGAAGACCAGCGGCGCCGTCATCGCACTGGTGTGCGCCACCGCACCGCTCGCGGCGCATCGCCTCGGCGACATCGAGTTGTTCCGCGGCTACCTGCGTCTGCTCGCGCTGTTGCTCGCGCAGGCGCCGCGCGGCGTGCGGCCGATGCTCGATCGGCTCGACACCCTGCTCACGCAGCTCACCCTCGGCGGGCTGCGACGCTGGGCGACGTGGGGGGCGCAGGCGCACCGCACCGATTTCGAAGCGCAGGTCCGCTACTTCGGCCTGGAGAGTCCCGACGCGCTCGCCGTGCTGCAGAAGGAGCGCCGCGGCACGCTTTTCGTCGATGTGCAGCGGCGCATCGGCATGTACCTGCGCGCGCTGTGGGGCCGTGGCTTTTTGCTGCGCCCCACGAGCGGCGACTTCGAGTCGCGCGAAGGCTACCGCCCGTACATCGCGGACTATGTCATCCACGTGCCCGACGCGTTCGACCCGATCGAAGACGTGAGCGGGCTCGAGGTGTTTCGGGCGACTGCCACGCATGCCGCGGCGCACCTTGCCTATACGCGCACGCCGCTCTCCGCCGAGGCACTGACCCCGCTGCAGATGGCCGTGATCGAGGTGATCGAGGATGCGCGCATCGAGGCCCTCGCCATCCGCGAGTTTCCGGGGCTGCGCGAGCTGTGGCTGCCCTTGCACGGCGCTGGCCGCGAGGACAACTCGACGGGCGGGCTGTTGGCGCGGCTTGCCCGGGCGCTGCTCGACGCGGATTACGCTGACGCGCATCCGCTGATCGCGGCCGGTCGCCAGGCCTTCGCGCGGGAAGCGCATCGGCTCGACGACAACCGGCTGTCGTGGGATGTCGGTGTGCGCCTGGCACACGAGCTCGTCGTCGCCGGCGCGCGCTTCAACCCGCGCACGGACGTACCGTCGATCGCGTACCGCGACGACAACCGCTACGTCTGGGAATTCGACGGCATCGAGTACGGCACCGGATCGGCGGCGCTCTACCGCGAGCAGCAGGTGCGCCGGAACGTGAGCGTGATGGAGTTCATCAACGAGATCGACGTCGAGACGGCGGGAGACGACGCGCAGGAAGTGTGGGTGCTCTCCACCGAGCTCTTTCCGTACGAGGATCACGGCGTCAGCTACAACGCAGCCGAAGGCAAGGAACCGGTGGCGGCGCCGCGCCACTATCCGGAGTGGGACTACGCCATCCAGCTCGAGCGCCCGTCGTGGACGACGGTGCTGGAGAAGCGGGCCGGCGCCGGAGACCTCGGCCGCATCGACGCCATCCTCGACCGCCATCGCGTCCTCCTGTCGCGGCTGCGGCACCTGATCGAGGCGCTGCAGCCGCAGGGCGTGCAGCGACTGCGCAAGCAGGAAGACGGCGACGAGATCGACATCAACGCCGCGGTGCTGGCGCTGACCGATCTGCGCAGCGGCGCGAGCCCCGACCCGCGCATCACTCTGCGCAATCTGCGCAAGGTGCGCGACCTCGCGGTGATGGTGCTGCTCGACCTCTCGGAGTCCGCCAACGACAAGGTGCGCGGCGCCGATTACTCGGTGCTGGATCTCTCGCGCGAGGCGACCGTGCTGCTCGCGCAGGCGCTCGACGGCATCGGCGATCCGTTCGCGATCCACGGCTTCGCCTCCGATGGCCGGCACGACGTGCAGTACTTCCGCTTCAAGGACTTCGGCGCCGACTACGACGATCAGGCGAAGGCGCGACTCGCAGGCATGACGGCGCAGCTCTCGACCCGCATGGGATCGGCCATGCGCCATGCCGGTACGTTCCTCAAGCGCCAACCGCAGTCGAAGCGGCTGCTCATCGTCGTGACCGACGGCGCGCCCGCCGATGTCGACGTGCGCGACCCGCAGTACCTGCGCCTGGATGCGAAAAAGGCGGTCGAGGAGCTCGCTCGCGCCGGCATCATGACCTATTGCATGAGTCTCGATCCGTATGCGGACGAGTACGTCGAGCGCATCTTCGGCGCGCGGAACTACCTGGTGGTCGATCACGTCGAGCGCCTGCCCGAACGGCTGCCGCTGCTCTACATGGGTCTCACGCGATGAACGCCTCCCCGGCACCGGCTTCGGGTCTTCCGGCCGCTCACCGCCGCCCGCGGTCGCGGGCCTGAAGCGGTGTCTGGAACGCGGAGCGCCACCACGTGTACAGGCAGCTCGAAGAGTTTCCGGCCTATGCGTCGCGGCCCGACCACGTCCCGGCGCGGCGGTACAACCTGTGGCGGCTCGCCGCACTGCGCATCGGGTTGCCCCTGCGGCTCGCCCTGCCCGGACTGAAGGGGCTGGAACTGGTGCTGACCGAACGCGCATGGGTGTGTGTCGACCCGCAAGTCAACGACATGCCTATCATCGCCTGGACCGATTTCCAGGGCGCGGACCGGTCCACGCTGCACGGCCCGGTCCCCTGCGAGGTCAAGTACTTCCACTTCGGGGCCACCATGGTGCGGGCGAAGGTGCTCGACCTGATGGAGTCGCTGCTCGACGAACGCCTGCGCTCGCCCTGACGCAATCTCACGCACAGCCACGACGGAGCCACCCATGCCACACCGCACGACCCTCACGCAGTTCATCATCGAGGAACAGCGCCGCACCGTCGGCGCCACCGGCGATTTCACCGGGCTCCTCACCGACGTCGCCCTCGCCTGCAAGGCCATCGCCAACGCGGTCAACCGCGGCGATCTCATCGGCGTGCTCGGCGAGGCCGGGACCGCGCCGAACGTGCAGGGTGAAACGCAGAAGAAGCTCGACGTGATCGCCAACGACTTGATGCTCCGCAGCAACGAGTGGGGCGGGCACCTCGCTGCCATGGCCTCCGAGGAGCTCGACGACGTGAGCCACATCCCGCCGGAGTATCCGCGCGGCAAGTACCTGCTGCTCTTCGATCCACTCGACGGCTCGTCCAACATCGACGTCAACATCTCGGTCGGGACGATCTTCTCGATCCTGCGCGTGGCGCATCCCGGTGAGACACCGACCGTGGAGGACTTCCTGCAGCCGGGAGTCAGGCAGGTGGCGGCAGGCTACGCCCTGTACGGTCCGTCGGCGATGCTCGTGCTCACCACCGGGCACGGCGTGAACGGCTTCACGCTCGATCGCGACATCGGCGAATTCATCCTGACGCACCCGGGCATGACCGTCCCCGCCGACACTCGCGAGTTCGCGATCAATGCCTCGAACGAGCGCTTCTGGGAGAAGCCGGTGCAGCGTTACGTGGAGGAGTGCCTTGCCGGGCGCGCCGGCCCGCGCGGGGGGGACTTCAACATGCGCTGGATCGCATCGATGGTGGCCGAGGTGCACCGCATCCTGATCCGTGGCGGCGTGTTCATGTATCCGCGCGACACCAAGGACCCGTCCAAACCCGGGCGGCTGCGCCTCATGTACGAGGCCAATCCGATGGCCTTCGTCGTCGAGCAGGCGGGCGGCCTCGCCTCGAACGGGCGCGAGCGGCTGCTGGAGCTCCAGCCCACCGAGCTGCACCAGCGCGTCGCCGTGATCCTCGGCTCGAAGAACGAGGTGCAGCGCATCGTCGACTATCACGCGCAGGCCGAGATCGCCCCCGCCTGAACATGGAAACCGATTCCGCCGCCAACCGATACGCCCGCATCGCGCTCACCGTCGTCGAGCACATCGGGCTGCTCATCATCAGCGTCGCGACCATCGTCGCCGGCTACCAGGAAGTGATGGTGATGGTCGAGCACGGGCGGGTGACCCTGGCCGACCTGCTGCTCATGTTCCTCTTCCTCGAGGTGCTGACCATGGTCGGCCTGTACTACCGGTCGGGCAAGCTGCCGGTGCGGTTTCCGCTCTACATCGCGCTCATCGCGCTCGCCCGCTACATCATCCTCGACGTGAAGGAGATCACCGAGCTCAGGATGCTCGCCGTGGCGGGGGCGATACTGCTGATCGCGCTCGCGGTGCTCGTCATCCGCTTCGGTCACGTGCACTTTCCGTACGTGGAGGACGACACGCGCCCGGAGCTGCCGGGCAAGAGCGAGTACGGCCGGGAGTGAGGGTTTCGCGTCGACTATAATCCGAGCTTTTCCCGAGCGGGGACATGGACAGGACGCGCATCGGCATCGTCATGGGCAGCGACAGCGACTGGGCGGTGATGCAGCACGCCGCGCGCCGCCTGAAGGCGTTCGAAGTGCCGTACGAGGCGCGCGTCGTCTCGGCTCATCGCACGCCCGATCTGCTCTTCGAGTATGCGCAGACGGCCGCCGCGCGCGGGCTCGCGTGCATCATCGCGGGCGCGGGCGGTGCCGCGCACCTGCCCGGCATGCTCGCCGCGAAGACGACGCTGCCGGTGCTCGGCGTGCCGGTGCCGTCGCGGGCGCTGAAGGGCATCGATTCGCTGCTCTCCATCGTGCAGATGCCGAAGGGGGTGCCGGTCGCGACCTTCGCGATCGGCGAAGCCGGGGCCGAGAATGCGGCGCTTTTCGCGATCGCGCTCCTTGCCCTCGACGACCCCACCCTCGGCGCGCGGCTTGCCGAGTTCCGCGCGGCTCAGGACGCGCACGTCCGCAGCTTGGTCCTGCCCGATCCCGAATGATCGCGCCCGGCGCCTTTCTCGGGCTGCTCGGCGGCGGGCAGCTCGGCCGGATGTTCACGATGGCGGCCCAGGCCATGGGCTACCGGGTGATGGTGCTGGATCCCGGCCGCCACAGCCCGGCCGGTACCGTGGCCGACCGTCACATCGGGTCTGATTACCTCGATGCCACGGCGCTTGCCGAACTGGGCCGCTGTTGTGCCGCGGTCACCACCGAGTTCGAGAACGTGCCGGCCGCCGCGCTCGAACGCCTCGCGGGCTGGTGCGTCGTGAGCCCCGCCGCGGCGAGTGTCGCGATCGCGCAGGATCGCATTCGCGAGAAGCGCTTCCTCGCGGCGTGCGGACTGCGCACGGCGCCGTACGCAGTGATCGAGACGGCGGACGATCTCGGCCCGGCCCTCGATCCGGCCTTGCTGCCGGGCATCCTCAAGCGCAGCCGCTTCGGCTACGACGGCAAGGGACAGGCGCGCGTGCGGACCCAGGAGGAGGCGCGTGCCGCGTTCGTCGACCTGGGCGGAGAGCCCTGTGTGCTCGAGGCGATGCTGCACCTCGAGCTCGAGCTGTCGGTGGTCGTCGTGCGCGGCGGCGACGGATCGGTCGTGACCTTTCCGGTTGCCGAGAACGTCCACGCGCAAGGCATCCTCGATTACTGCATCGTACCGGCACGCGTGCCGCAGGCGCTGGCTGCCGAAGCGCGCGCCGCAGCGGTCGCGGTGGCGCAAGCGCTGGACTACCGGGGCGTGCTGTGCGTGGAGTTCTTCGTCGACGGCGGCGGCGGGCTGCTCGCCAACGAGATCGCCCCGCGCCCCCACAACAGCGGCCATTACAGCATCGACGCGTGCGTCACCTCGCAATTCGAGCAGCAGGTGCGGGTCATGGCCGAGTTGCCGCTGGGAGACCCATCCCTGCACTGTCCGGCAGTGATGGTGAACATTCTGGGCGACGCCTGGCATGCAGGCGAACCGCAATGGGAGCGGGTGCTCGCCCATCCGCGGGTCAAGCTGCACCTGTACGGCAAGCGCGAGCCGCATCCGGGGCGGAAGATGGGGCATTACACCGTGCTCGGCGACGATGTCGAGGCGAATCTCGCGCTGGCGCTCGACATCCAGCGCGACCTGCGCCCATCGTCTGCTGTCGCGCCGGATGCGAAGCAGTGGAACAGCGTTTGAGCCGGTCGGTCCGCCGCGCGCTGCGCGCGCTCCTCGCCGCCGTCCTCGCGACTACCGTGAGCGCTGCCGCCGCACCCTTTGCCTACATCACCAATCAGGGCAGCAATGACGTCTCCGTGATCGACCTCGCGCAGAACAAGGTGGTCGCCACCGTCGCGGTCGGTCGCGCGCCGGCCGGCATCGCCGTCAGTTCCGCGACCGCGCGCGCGTTCGTCTCGAATCCGGAGAGCAAGACGCTTTCGGTGATCGACATCGCGTCGAACCGCGTCGTCGACACGCTGCCCGGGGGCGACGGACCGGTCGGCATCGCCGTCTCGCCCGATGGTTCGCGGGTCTGGCTCGCCGACTGGTTCAACGACCGGGTGCTGGTATTCGACGGCCGGAGCCACCGGCTCCTCGGCCGCGTGGCGGTGGGTGCCGCACCCGCCGGCGTCGCGGTGCATCCGGACGGCAAGCGCGTCTACGTGGCGAACCGCGACAGCAACTCCATCTCGGTGATCGACGCCGACGCGCTGGCGGTGACGGCGCAGCTCCCGGCGGGCAGTCATCCCTTCGCGGTCGCGCTCGATCCGTCCGGTGCGCGGCTCTACGCCGTGAACGTCTGGAGCGACGACGTGACGGTGTTCGACACCGCGTCCGGGACCCGGCTCGCGACCGTGCCGGTCGGGCGCTCGCCCTATGGCGCTGCCGTCGACGCGCAGACGGGCAGGATCTTCGTCACCAACCAGCAAGCGGACACTGTCTCGGTCATCGACGCCGCAAGCCACGAGGTCGTCGCGACCGTGCCCGTCGGCGGCTACCCGGAAGGCATCGCGGTGCACGACGGCCGGGTGTACGTCGTCAACTGGATGGACGACAATGTCGCGGTGCTGGACGCGCGCACCCTGCAGGTGCTCGCCACGATCGACACGGGGAAGAACAGCCGAGGCTTCGGCCAGTTCATCGGCGCCCCCTGATTGTTCGGCTCGCGCGAAATCTCATTCGTTCAACCAAAGGAGTCATCGATGCGCATTACAGGTCTCGCCCTGGCGCTTTGCCTGGGTATCACCACCGCCGCCCATGCTCACGGCCCGACGCGGCAGAAGGTCACTGAGTCCATCACGATCAATGCGAGCCCGCAGAAGGTCTGGGACACGATCAAGGACTTCGACGGGCTGGCGAAGTGGCACCCGGCGGTGGCAAAGAGCCCGGCGACCAAGGGCAACGAGGTCGGCTCGGTGCGTGACATCACGCTCAAGGACGGTGGCAAGATCGTCGAGACGCTGGAGGACTACAGCGCCGAGAAAATGAGCTACAAGTACCGCGCGGCGGACGGCGGCGCGCTGCCGGTCACGAACTACACTTCGACCCTCAGCGTGAAGCCGGCCGACGGCGGCAAGGCGACCGTCGAGTGGCGTGGCGCCTTCTACCGGGCGTACCCCAACAACGATCCGCCGCCGGATCAGAACGACGAAGCCGCGGTCAAGGCGATCACCGGCGTGTACCAGTCGGGTCTGGCGAATCTGCAGAAGATCGTCGAGAAGTGATCGGCACGACGCAGCCGCTGTTCGAATCGAGCCTCGACAGCCTGCCGCTGCTGCACCGGGGCAAGGTGCGCGACCTCTATGCGGTCGGCGAGGACCGGCTGCTCGTCGTCCAGACCGATCGGTTGTCCGCGTTCGACGTCGTGCTGCCGACGCCGATCTCGGGCAAGGGCCACGTGCTCACCGCCCTGTCCGCTTTCTGGTTCGCGCGGCTGGCGCACGTCGTGCCCCATCATCTGACCGGCATCGATCCGGCGACCGTCGTGAACGCTTCCGAGCGCGCGCAGGTCGCCGGGCGCTCGTTCGTGGTCAAGCGGCTCGCGCCGCTGCCGATCGAAGCAGTGGTCCGCGGCTACCTCGCGGGCTCGGGGTGGAAGGATTACCTTCGCACCGGCGCGGTCTGCGGCATCCCCCTGCCGCCGGGACTGCAGGAGGCGGCGAAGCTGCCGGCGCCTATCTTCACCCCGGCGAGCAAGGCACCGGCGGGCGCCCACGACGAGAACATCTCCTTTGCCGCGGTCGAGCAGGCGATCGGCCCGGCCCTCGCCGCCCGCGTGCGCGACATCTCGCTGCAGTTGTACACCGAGGCCGCGGAGTATGCGGACACGCGGGGCATCCTCATCGCCGACACCAAGTTCGAGTTCGGCCTTGACCCGGCCGGCACGCTCTACCTCATCGACGAGGCGCTGACGCCCGATTCCTCCCGGTTCTGGCCGCGCGATTCGTATGCGGTGGGATCGAGCCCGCCCAGCTTCGACAAGCAGTTCGTGCGCGACTGGCTGGAGTCGATTGCCTGGAA
>JBDHRV010000050.1:0-21914 GCA_039807745.1 Burkholderiales bacterium | reverse complement strand
CGCGCGAGATCGACAAGTGGTGCGCGGCGGACCAGGCGGGCCAAGCCTTGCTCAAGCAGGCGCTGACCAGACTCGGGCTGTCGGCGCGTGCCTACCATCGCATCCTGAAAGTCGCCCGGACGATCGCGGATCTCGGCAGCGCGGCTAACATCTCCGCTGCCCACATCGGCGAAGCCATCCAGTACCGGCGGCTCGATCGGTCCTGAGGCCCCGCGTCCCGGTCGGCCCGCCGTGCCGGTGCGGCGGGGGATTTGGTACGATGCGTGCCCCGATTCGACCCGCGCGCGAGCGCGCAGCCAGGTTGCCACGCCATGCACACTCACTCCGGTCACCGCCTCCACGCCCTCCTCCAGCGCCGCATCCTCATCCTGGACGGCGGCATGGGCACCATGATCCAGGGCTACAAACTCTCCGAGGCGGACTATCGCGGCGCGCGCTTCGCCGATTTCCCGCACGATGTCAAAGGCAACAACGACCTCCTGGTCCTGACGCAGCCGACGGTCATCCGCGAGATCCACGAGGCCTATCTCGCAGCGGGTGCCGACATCATCGAGACCAACACCTTCAGCTCCAATGCGGTGTCGATGGCGGACTATCACATGGAGCACCTGGTGCGGGAGCTGAACGTCGCCGCGGCGCAGCTCGCGCGCGAAGCCGCAGAGGTCTGGACTGCGAAGCAGCCGGACAAGCCGCGCTTCGTTGCGGGTGCGCTCGGGCCGACCACGCGCACGGCCTCGCTCTCGCCCGACGTGAACGACCCCGGCTTCCGCAACATCACCTTCGACGCTCTCGTTGCCGCCTATGGCGAAGCAGTGGCAGGCCTCGTCGCGGGCGGCGTCGATCTGCTGCTCGTCGAAACCATCTTCGATACGCTGAATGCCAAGGCCGCGCTCTTCGCGATCGACCAGTACTTCGCCGATCACGGCGTGTATCTGCCCGTGATGATCTCGGGCACGATCACCGACGCGAGCGGCCGCACGCTGTCGGGCCAGACGGTGGAGGCGTTCTGGAATTCGGTCGCCCACGCGCGGCCGCTGTCGGTGGGGCTTAACTGCGCGCTCGGCGGCAAACTGATGCGGCCCCACATCGAGGAGCTTGCGCGCATCGCCAACGTTGCGATCTCCGCTTATCCCAATGCCGGTCTGCCGAATCCGCTCGCCGAGACCGGCTACGACGAAACGCCGGCGCAGACCGCGGCGTTCCTGGAGGAGTTCGCGCGCAGCGGCTTCGTCAACATCGTCGGCGGCTGCTGCGGTACCACCCCGGCGCACATCCAGGCGATCGCCGAGGCGGTCGGGCGCATCCCGCCGCGGACAATCCCGCAGATCGACAAGAAGCTCCGTCTGTCCGGCCTCGAGCCGCTCAACGTCGGCGACGACGCGCTCTTCGTGAACGTCGGCGAGCGCACGAACGTCACCGGCTCGAAGGCGTTCGCGCGATTGATTCTGGCCGGTAACTACGGCGAGGCGCTCACCGTTGCGCGCCAGCAGGTGGAAAACGGCGCGCAGATCATCGACGTCAACATGGACGAGGCGATGCTTGACTCGCAGCGGGCCATGACGACGTTCCTGAATCTGGTGGCCTCCGAACCCGACATCTCGCGCGTGCCGATCATGATCGACTCGTCGAAGTGGTCGGTGATCGAGGCGGGATTGAAGTGCGTGCAGGGGAAGGCGGTCGTCAACTCCATCAGCATGAAGGAGGGCGAGGCCGAATTCCTGCGTCAGGCGCGCCTCGTGCGCCGCTACGGCGCGGCCGCAGTTGTCATGGCCTTCGACGAGCAGGGGCAGGCGGACACGCTCGCGCGCCGGATCGAAGTTTGCAGCCGCGCCTATCATCTGCTGGTGAAGGAGGTGGGCTTTCCGCCCGAGGACATCATCTTCGATGCGAACATCTTCGCGATCGCGACCGGGCTCGAGGAGCACAACAACTACGCCATCGACTACATCGAGGCGTTGAAGGCGATCAGGCAGTCCCTGCCGCACGCGAAGACGAGCGGCGGTGTGTCGAACCTGTCCTTCTCCTTCCGCGGCAACGAGCCGGTGCGCGAGGCGATGCACACCGCCTTTCTCTACCACGCCGTGAAGGCCGGCATGACGATGGGTATCGTCAACGCCGGCCAGCTGGGCGTGTACGAAGAGATCCCGAAGGACCTGCTGGAGCGGGTGGAAGATGTCCTCTTCAACCGTCGGCCCGACGCAACCGAGCGACTCGTGACCTTTGCCGAAAGCTTCAAGGGCGAGGCGAAGGAGCGCGTCGAAGACCTTGCGTGGCGTGATGCGCCGGTCGAGGAACGCTTGAGCCACGCGCTGGTGCGAGGCATCACCCAGTGGATCGTCGGCGACACCGAGGAGGCGCGGCAGAAGTTCGACCGGCCAATCCAGGTGATCGAGGGACCGCTCATGGACGGCATGAACGTCGTCGGCGACCTTTTCGGCGCGGGCAAGATGTTCCTGCCGCAGGTGGTGAAGTCGGCACGAGTGATGAAGCAGGCGGTTGCGCACCTCATACCCTACATCGAGGCGGAGAAGGCAGCCTCCGGCGAGAACCAGAGCAAGGGCAGGATCCTGCTCGCCACGGTAAAGGGCGACGTGCACGACATCGGCAAGAACATCGTCGCGGTGGTGCTCGCGTGCAACAACTTCGACGTCGTGAACATGGGCGTGATGGTCCCGTGCGAGAAGATCCTCGAGAAGGCGCGCGCAGAGCAGGCGGACATCATCGGGCTCTCGGGCCTCATCACGCCCTCGCTCGAGGAGATGTCTCACGTCGCGAAGGAGATGCAGCGCGAGGGCTTCACGGTGCCGCTCCTGATCGGCGGCGCCACGACCTCGCGCGTGCATACCGCCGTCAAGATCGAGCCGCATTACCACGGACCGACCATCTGGGTGCCGGACGCCTCGCGCAGTGTCACCGTGTGCAGCAGTCTGATGTCGGACGAGCAGCGCATCGACTACGTCGCCCGGCTCAGGTCGGAATACGTGAAGGTGCGCGACCAGCAGAAAGGCAAGAAGGGGCCGGCACCGGCGTTATCGCTTGGCGTGGCGCGGGAGCGCGGCTTCCAGCCCGACTGGAACGCCTACCAGCCGCCAGTGCCGGCCTTCCTCGGCGTGCGGGGTTTCTCCGACTATCCGCTTGCGGAACTTGTCCCCTTTGTCGATTGGACACCGTTCTTCCAGACCTGGGAACTGACCGGTCGATACCCGAAAATCCTCGAGGACAAGACCGTCGGCGAGGCCGCGCGCGCCCTGTGGCAGGATGCGCAGGCGATGCTCGCACGCTTGGTCGAGGAAAACTGGCTGCGCGCGAGCGGTGTGGTCGGCCTGTTCCCCGCAAGTTCGGTCGGCGACGATATCGAGTTCTACGCGGATGAATCGCGGCGCGAGGCGCTGATGACTTTCCACAACCTCCGCCAGCAGACGGAGAAGCCGGAAGGCCAGTTCAACCGCTGCCTGGCGGATTTCGTCGCGCCGAAGGAATCGGGTGTGCGGGATTATCTCGGCGCGTTCGCAGTGACCGCTGGTCACGGCATCGACGAGCGTGTGGCCGAATACGAAGCGCGCCACGACGACTACAGCGCCATCATGCTGAAGGCCCTCGCGGACCGCCTTGCGGAAGCGTTCGCCGAACACCTGCACTGGCGCGTGCGGTGCGAGTTGTGGGGCTACAGTCCGGGCGAGGATGCGGACAACGAGCGCCTGGTGCGCGAGCAATACAGGGGCATTCGGCCTGCGCCGGGCTATCCGGCGTGTCCCGATCACACCGAGAAGGGACCGCTGTTCTCCCTCCTCGATGTTTCAGGCAACGCCCGCATGACCCTCACGGACAGTTTCGCCATGCTGCCGACCGCGGCGGTGTCGGGCTTTTACTTCTCCTATCCCGAATCGCAATATTTCGCGGTCGGGAAGGTCGAGCGGGACCAAGTGGAGGACTACGCACGCCGCAAGGGGTGGGACTTGGCAACGGCTGAGAAATGGCTCGCGCCGAATCTCGGCTACGAGCCATGATCGATTGCGCGTCCGCTGCGGCGGGCGCGTAAGTTACGCCGGATCGGGCCGGTTGTAGTGGCGGTAGACGATCTGGGACGGTCGGCCGACCAGATGGCGTTCGACCCCCTCGTCGAGCGCCCGCTTGTAGACGGTGAGCGCGCCGTCGATCGCCGCTATCGTCCGGTCGATATCGTCGTCGGCGTGCGAGTAGCTCACCACCAGCGAGGGCACGAGGACCCCGCGGCGAATCGTCTCCTGCAGGAACAGGGTGCGAAACGCTTGTGACGAGGCCTTGTCGGCATCGAGCGTGGCGTAGAACAGACAGCACGGCTTGCCGACGATCCTGACATGCTCGGACAGCCCGTGGCGCCGGATCACCTGTTCGCACTCGGTCTTCAGGCGCGTTCCCTGCCGATACAGGTGCTCGACGACGGCCTCCTGCCGGTAGGTCCTGATCGTGGCAATCGCGGCGGCGAGTGCGTGTGTCTCCGCACCGTGGGTGGTCGAAAGCAAAAACACGCGTGGCTTGTCGTAATGGTCGAGGCCGCCCAGGCGCATGAACTCGCGCTTTCCGGCCAGCGCAGAAACGGCGAAGCCGTTGCCCATCGCTTTCCCCCAGGTCGACAGATCCGGGGTGACACCGTGCAACCCCTGCGCGCCGGCGTTGTGCCAGCGGAAGCCGGTCACCATCTCGTCGAAAATGAGCAACGCGCCGTCCTCGTGGCACACGCGCCTGAGCTCCTCCAGGAAATTGTCGCGCGGTGGTTCGGTGCGCTCCGGTTCCAGGATGCAGGCCGCGATCTGCCCGGGGTAGCGCTCGAACAGCGCCTTGACAGAGGCGATGTCGTTGTAGCGAAACTTGACGGTAAGCGCCTGCGTTGCCTGCGGAATGCCGGCGTTTATCGCAGTGGTCCCGATGAACCAGTCGTCGACCGAGAAGAACGGGTGGTCGCCGCAGATGGCGATGAGGTCGCGCCCGGTATAGGCACGCGCCAGCCGGACTGCACCCGAGGTCGCATCCGACCCGTCCTTGCAGAACTTCACCATCTCGGCGGTCTTGATGAGCCCGAGGAACTGCTCCGCTGCGGCGACCTCGATCGCTGCCGGGCGGGTGAAGTTACAGCCCTTCGCGAGTTCGCGCTGCACCGCCTCCACGACCGGCTGGAAGGCATGGCCGAGTCCCACCGTGCGGTTGCCCATGCCGTACTCGATGAACTCGTTGCCGTCGACGTCCCAGACGTGCGAACCCAGCCCGCGCGCAATGAAGCCCGGTGCGAGAACCGGATACTGATCGTCGCCTTTGGCGTAGGTATGGCAACCGCCGGGGATGAGCGCGTGGGCGTGCTCGCGCAGCTGGTTTGCTTTCGTGAAGATTGGAGAGTCTATCTCGGGGCCGTCCTCACCGTCTTGCGCATGCCCAGACGAGCCAAACTCGTCTGCCTGTTCGACGACGTTACCGCCGCCGCTCGATCCGTCCGTCATGGCTTCCTCGCTGTCAAACCGGGTCGATACACTATTCCGAGCCATTTACCTCGACCAACAATGGTCTGACCGACGGCTGCTCGCCGCTGACGGCTGACGATACTATGGAAGTCGGCAAAGAAGCGCCATTGAAACCGCGCTCGGGGCAAGAGTCCGAAAAGTTGGTGGCGAATGAGGGATTCGAACCCCCGACCAAAGGATTATGATTCCTCTGCTCTACCGCTGAGCTAATTCGCCACTTGCCGGAGCCGGCGGGCGCGCTGCGATGCCTGCGGCGCGTGCGAAACAAGGCCGTGGAGGGTAATGACCCGGTACGACCCTGTCAAGGCGGATCGGGGCCGGGGCGGTCGCACTGCGCTCCCGCAAAGCGATCGACCCGCGGTCCGCACCGGGAGCGGAGCCGGACGTTCTCTTTGCATCTTGCGGGCGAGGCCCGTCCTGCCGGATCATCACGAACCACTTCCAAGGAGGCAGGGCACATGGGGCGCAAACTTCCCGATCTCGAACTCGTCGGGCCGGTCACGGGCGACAAGGTGACGCTTACCTTTCACGCCGACGGCAAGCAGTACGATCTGCCTGTCCTCGGCGGTACCCACGGCCCCAAGGTCATCGACGTGCGGCGCCTGTACGCGGAGACGGGATACTTCACCTACGATCCGGGATTCATGTCGACCGCGAGCTGCGATTCGGCGATCACCTACATCGATGGCGAGCGCGGGGTGCTGCTGCATCGCGGATATCCGATCGAGGATCTGGCCGCCCAAGCCGGCTTTCTCGAAGTCTGCTACCTGCTGCTCGACGGCAAGCTGCCGAACCGCGCAGAGCTCCAGGCATTCGAGAACGTGATCAGCCATCACAACATGGTGCACGAGCAGTTCAAGCGGTTCCTCGAAGGCTATCGCCGCGATGCGCATCCGATGGCGGTCATGGTCGGTACCGTCGGCGCGTTGAGCGCCTTCTACCACGACCGGCTCAATATCAAGGACCCCGAAGCGCGGATGGTGGCCACTCACCGCATCGTCGCCAAGATGCCGACGATCTGCGCCATGGCCTTCAAGTACTCGATCGGACAGCCGTTCATGTTTCCCCGCAACGAACTGGACTACGCCTCGAACTTCCTCCACATGTGCTTCGGCG
Source organism: Burkholderiales bacterium (assembly GCA_039807745.1). GTDB lineage: Bacteria > Pseudomonadota > Gammaproteobacteria > Burkholderiales > JAEUMW01 > JAEUMW01. Next base: position 15,306 of record JBDHRV010000050.1, on the reverse strand, counting down.
TGCCGTGCGAACAGTATGCGGTCCGGCCGGTGCTGGCGCGGGCCATGAATCGTTTCCTGGTGCTGCATGCCGACCACGAGCAGAACGCGTCGACCTCGACCGTTCGCATCGCCGGGTCGAGCCATGCCAATCCCTACGCCTGCGTCGCGGCAGGCATCGCGGCGCTCTGGGGACCGGACCATGGCGGCGCCAACGAGGCGGTGATAAACATGCTGCGCGAGATCGGGACCAAGGATCGGGTGCCGGGCTACATCAAGCGCGCGAAGGACAAGAACGACCCGTTCCGCCTGACCGGCTTCGGTCACCGGGTCTACAAGAACTACGACCCGCGCGCGGCGATCCTGCGTGAGTCCTGCCATGAGGTTCTGACGGAGCTCGACAAGCGGGACGAGCCGCTGTTCGAGCTTGCGCTCGAGCTCGAGCGCATCGCTCTGGAAGACGAATACTTCATCCAGCGCAAGCTCTTCCCGAACGTCGACTTCTACTCCGGCATCATGCTGCGGGCGATGGGCTTCCCGACAGAGATGTTCCCGCCGCTATTCGCGCTCGGGCGCACGATCGGCTGGATCTCGCAGTGGAAGGAGATGATCGAGGCACCGGATCAGCACATCGGCCGCCCGCGGCAGCGTTACGTCGGCGAGAGCATCCGGCCCTACGTCCCGCTCGCGCAGCGGTGAGGCGATGAAGATCTGTGTGGTGGGCGCCGGCTCCATCGGCGGCATGCTCGGTGTGAAGCTCGCCTTGGCAGGCGAAGACGTCACCCTCATCGCGCGCGGTCCACACCTTGCCGCAATCCGGGCCAACGGCCTCAAGCTCGTCGGCCACGACGGCAGCGAGCAGGTCGCGCGCAACGTGCAAGCCACCAGCAGCATGGCCGAGGCGGGCGCGCAGGACGTCGTGATCCTCGGCATGAAGGCGCAGCAGCTGCCGCCGGTGGCCGCCGACCTCAAGGTGATGTTCGGTCCGGAGACGGTCGTGGTGCCGACTCAGAACGGCGTCCCGTTCTGGTATTTCCAGAAGCACGGCGGGGAGCTCGACGGGCGCATCGTCGAGTCGGTGGACCCGGGCGGGGTGTGCGTTGCGAACATCGAGAAGGAGCGCATCGTCGGCTGCGTCGTCTATCCCGCGGCCGAGATCGCGGCGCCTGGTGTGATCCATGTGATCGAGGGCGACCGCTTTCCGATCGGCGAGCTGGACGGCGCCGAAACCGAACGCGCGCAGCGCATCTCGGACGCCTTCATCCGTGCCGGCTACAAGTCCCCGATCCTGCCCAACATTCGCGCCGAGATGTGGCTCAAGCTCTGGGGCAACCTCACCTTCAACCCCATCAGCGCGCTCAGTCACTCGACGCTGGTCGACATCTGCCAGTTTCCGCTCTCGCGCGACCTCGCGGCCAAGATGATGACCGAGGCGCAAACCATCGCCAACAAGCTCGGGATCCAGTTCCGCGTGCCGCTGGAGAAGCGCATCGCCGGCGCCGAAAAGGTCGGCAAACACAAGACCTCGATGCTGCAGGACGTGGAGGTCGGCCGGGTCCTCGAGGTCGACGCGCTGGTCGGCGCGGTGGTCGAGCTCGGACGCATGACCGGCACGCCCACGCCGCACATCGATGCGGTCTACGCCCTGACCAAGCTGCTCGACCGGACGATGCAGGCGGAGAAGGTCCTCGTCCGGGCCCAGCCGCGTACCTGATGGTCGACTTCGATGTCGTGATCGTCGGCGCCGGCCTGGTCGGCGCGAGCCTTGCCGCGAGCCTGCGCGGCAGCGGGTTGCGGGTTGCCGTTGTCGAGCCGGCAGCGCCGCGCAGGATCGAGAGCGATGCCTGGGACAGCCGCATCTACGCCATCAGCCCGGGCTCGGTCGCGTTCCTGAAAGCCAGCGGCGCCTGGCAGCGGCTGGACGCGACCCGCGTCGCACCCGTGCTCGACATGCACGTCTGGGGAGATGACGGGGCGTCCCGACTCGACTTCAGCAGCCTCGATGCCGGGTGCACGGCGCTTGCCTCGATCGTCGAGGGCTCACGGTTGCAGGCCGCCCTCTGGCAGACGCTTGCGGCCGACGAGGAGATCGCGCTGCGGTGTCCGGCGTCGTGTGCATCGATCACCTGGTTGGACGACAGGGCGGAGATCGCCCTCGCGGACGGCGAGCGCCTGCGCGCCAGGCTCGTGGTGGGCGCGGACGGGGCGCAGTCCTGGGTCCGCGAGCAGGCGCGGATCGTGGCCGCCACGCACGCCTACGGCCAGCTGGGGGTGGTCGCGAATTTCGACTGCGCGAGACCCCATGGCGGTGTTGCGCGCCAGTGGTTCCGCTCCGACGGCGTGCTCGCCCTGTTGCCGATGCCCGGCAACCGCGTGTCGATGGTGTGGTCTACATGGGAGGCGCCGGGGCGCACGCTGGTCGCGCTCGCTGGCGAAGCGCTCTGCGCGCAGGTGCAGGAGGCGAGCCACGATGCGGTGGGTGAGCTGTCGCTCATTACGCCCGCTGCGGCGTTCCCCTTGCGCCGCATCAAGGTCGAGCGGCTGATCGCGCCGCGGGTGGCACTCATCGGAGACGCGGCACATGTCGTGCATCCGCTTGCCGGCCAGGGCGTCAATCTCGGCTTTCGGGATGCGCGGGAGCTTGCCGCCGTGCTGCGTGACCGCGCCCCCGCGTCCGACTGCGGCGCGCTGCCGCTCCTGCGCCGTTTCGAGCGCGCCCGCAGCGAGGATATTCTCTCCATGATGCTGACTACCGACGCACTGCAAAAGCTGTTCAACACCGATCTGCCGGCGCTGGCGGCGGTTCGCAACTGGGGGTTGCGACTGACCGGGCGTCTCGGTCCGGTGCGCACCCTCCTGACCCAACACGCCGTCGGTTAGCTGTACGACCGCGATAACCGGAATCCACACCATGCCAAGAAAGCTCGTCTCCCTCATCGCTGCGGTCTGCCTGCTCGCGAGCGGTCCCACCTTCGCCAACGAGGCGCTCAAGAAGACGTTGCAGGCGAAGGTGCCGCAGCTTTCGATCGACAGCGTGAACAAGTCGCCGCTGCCAGGCTTGTACGAGGTCGTCGCAAACGGCGCCATCTTCTACGCGGACGAGAAGGGCCAGTATCTGATCGTCGCCGAGCGGGTGCTCGACCTGAATGCCAAGAAGGACATCCTCGAGGAGCGGATGAACCGGCTGACCGGAATCCGGTTCGACACGCTGCCGCTCGACATGGCGTTCAAGAACGTGAAGGGCAATGGCAAGCGCCGCCTCGCGGTGTTTTCCGATCCCGACTGTCCTTACTGCCGGCGTCTCGAGCAGGACCTCACGAAGCTCGATGACGTGACCGTCTACACGTTCCTGCTGCCGATCGAGCAGCTGCACCCCGACGCGAGCGCGAAGGCGCGTGCCGTCTGGTGCTCGGCCGACCGGCAGAAGACCTGGAACGAGCTCATGCTGAACAACGTTGCCCCGGCCGGGACCAAGGCGTGCGAAAACCCGCTCGACAAGATCGCCGCGTTCGCGCAGCAGAAGCGGATCAACGCCACCCCGACCATGTTCCTCGCGGACGGCACCCGGGTCTCCGGTGCCAAGTCGGCGGGCGACCTCGACCGGCTGCTGAACGAGGCCGAGGCGCGCTGCACCAAGGAAGGCAAGGCGGTCTGCTAACGAGAGCGCCGGGGACGGACCGCCGCTGGCGTGCAACGCTCCGGGTCCGCTGTCTCGGCGAGCAATGCTTTGCGCCGCCTCACGGTGGCGTTGGCGCTCTCGGCGCTCCTCCACGGTGCCCTGCTCGTCGCGCCGGACGGGCACCTCACCCATCCGGTATCGGCCCCCGCGGCGGTGCAGGTCCGGTTGATCGGGGAGGCTCCGAGCGTGGCACTCGCCGTGCCGGTCGCACCGCCGCCGACCGAGGTCGCGGGATCCGGGGTCGCGCGCGCAGCACCGAAGGCGCCACCGGTACGGAAGCCCACGACCCGGGCGCCGGGTCGGGACCCGGGCGCGCCGGAAATCCGCGGCGTGTCGCCGGCGGCGCCGGCCGTGCCGCGCGACCCGACCTGGTACAGCGCCCGGGAGCTCGATGAGTTGCCGCGACCGCTGCGGCCGATTCGCCCGCCGCGCACGACTGCTCCCGCACAGGACAGCGCACCGGGCAGAGTGGTGCTGCAGCTTGCGATCGACGAAACCGGCACCGTGACCGATGCGGCCATCGTGGACGCCGATCCGCCAGGCGCTCTCGCCGCTCGGGCGGTCGCGGCCGGGCGGGAAGCGCGGTTTCGTCCCGGCACCAAGGGTGGGCGGATCGTGAAAAGCCGCGTCCTGCTGGAGCTTACCTTCGGTGCAGGCGGCGCCAGCGCGGCGCCGTGAGCCTCAGTTGGCCGGCGGTGCGACGCCGTTCGGCAGCAGCACCCACATCCGACCCTGCTGGCGCATGCGTCCCGCCTGCTTGCCCGCCTCCTCCCCGAAGCCCCAGAAGAAGTCGGCTCGCACGCCGCCCTTGATCGCACCACCTGTATCTTGCGCCAGCATGAGCCGGGCGAGGGGACGGTCGGAGCCCGGATAGGTGGTGGCGAGGAACACCGGCGCACCGAGCGGCACGGTGCGCGGATCGATCGCGAGGCTGCGACCCGCCGTGAGCGCAATGCCCAGCGCCCCGAGCGGACCGTCCGGGCCGGGCGGCAGCTCGCGGAAGAAGACGTAGCTCGCGTTGTAGTCCAGAAGCTCGCGTACCTTGGCGGGGTTCTTCCTGGCCCAGGCCTTGATGCCCGCGAGCGAGGCCTGATCGAGCGTCAGGTCGCCGCGCTCGACGAGCAGCTTGCCGATGGAGCGGTAGGGGTGACCGTTCTGGTCGGCGTAGCCCACGCGCAGGACCTCGCCGGTCTCGAGCCGGACCCGCCCCGATCCCTGCACCTGCAGGAAGAAGAGGTCGAGCGCATCGTCGGTCCAGGCGATCTCGCGACCCGACAGCGCAGGCACCCCGGTGTCGATCTGGTTGCGATCGTAGTAGGGCACCACCTTGCGCCCCTCCAGCTTCCCGCGCAGGCGCAGTCCCTTCAACTGCGGATACTGCTCGCCCAGATCGATCTGGATGAGATCATCGGGCACGCCGTAGATGGGGTGCCGGTAGCGTGCCGAGGCCGCGCGGCTGCCGCGAATGAGCGGCTCGTAGTAACCGGTGACGAGACCCGTCTCGGACGCGTCGGCGTTCAAGACACGCCACGGCGTGAAGTTCTGCTCGAAGTACGCGCTGACCTGCCGGCGATCGACGGGGTCAAGCGACCTGGCGCGGTCGCAGACCTGCTGCCAGCCGTCGCGGGGCTTGAGCACGCCGCAGCTTTTCAGGAGCGCAGGCCAGGCTTCCTCCACCGCGTCTGCCTGCCAGTCCGGAAGGCTCGGCCAGCGGTCCGGCACCAGCCGCGGCTTCGCTTCCGGCGCGGATTTGGGCTCTGGCGGCGCGACGGGTTTTGGTGCGGTGACGCATCCGGCGAGCGCGGCAGCAAGGCATGCCCCTGCGGCGAGCCGCCGGGCGACGCTCACCCCCCGGCGTGCTAACCTGCCGGCATTCCTCTCCTTGCCTGCTTTCGATCGATCGATGTGGCTCCTGCTGCTCGAAGCGCTGCTTGCCCTGGGCGTTCTGCTATTCATCGTCTGGTGGACCTGGCCGAAGAAAAAGTGATCCTTGCGAGCATCACGCACGCCGCAGCCGGATCAGGCGGAACCATCCGCCCGCGAGACCGGGCTGGTCGCTTTCCACCTGCAGGCCCGGCACCTGGGCGAGCACGTCCTCGAACACCACGTCGAGCCGGCTCGCGATCGCCCCCACGATCGGGGTGAGCGCGCGCCGCAGCCGCGCCTGCTGCCCGGGACGGAGGAACTTGTCGAACACGAGCACCGTCCCGCCGCTGCGCACCACGCGCGCGGTCTCGCGCAGGCATGCACCCGGGTCGGGGACGATGGCCAGGATGAGATGCAGCACTGCGTGGTCGAAGCTCGCAGCGGGGAAGGGCAGATTCATGGCATCGCCCTGCACGAACCGGACGCGACGCGTTGTGCGCGCTCGGGTGGCCCGTTCCAGCATCGCCCGCGTGAGATCGACGCCGACGTACTCGTGGGCTTCCGGCAGATGCGGCAGGTCGAGACCCGTGCCGATCCCGTTCAGCAGGACGGTGCCTGCCGGGGACGTGGGCAGGTTCGCCAAGCTCGTGGCGCGGGCGCGTTCGAGCGGCGCCTTCACGAACGCGTCGTAGAGCGGGGCGATCAGCGTGTAGCTCACCCTGAGGGACATGCGCAGAGGGCCATCTGAAGCGCGCCTCGCGGCGCGCGGGATCAGTGCAGGACGCGCGGTACGCTCAGCGTGAATTCGGGGATCGGCGCGTCGAAGCGGATGCCGTCCTCGGCCACCATCTGGTAGCTGCCGCGCATGGTGCCCACGGGCGTGGAGAGCGCGGCGCCGCTCGTATACTCGAAGCTCTCGCTCGGGCGCAGGAAAGGCTGTTCGCCGACGACCCCGAGCCCGCGCACCTCCTGCACGCCGTTGTCCGCGTCGGTGATGACCCAGTGCCGGCTCACGAGTTGCGCCGGCACGCTGCCGGTATTGGTGATGGTGATGGTGTAGGCGAAGACGTAGCGCCCGTTGTCCTCGTCGGACTGGTCCGCCACGTAAGCGCTGCGGGCGGAGACGGTGATTTCATAGCGGGGTTCGGACATGAATCTATTGCACACCATTTCCCGAAGCGGAGCAAGGGAACCACCGATCGATTCCCATGCGGGCGCAACCGGCGGGGCTCCGGGCTGATGCTTGTCATCACGGAGTCTGATGCCACTGCGCTGCGCGTTCCCGTAGAATTCGCCCAACCCATAAGGAAACTCGCCATGAACAAGTTTCGCATCGCGCCCAGCATCCTGTCCGCCAACTTCGCACGGCTCGGAGACGAAGTGACCGACGTTCTCGCCGCCGGTGCGGACTGGATTCATTTCGACGTGATGGACAACCACTATGTCCCGAACCTGACCATCGGACCGCTCGTGTGCGAGGCCCTCCGACCGCTGACCGACGCGACCATCGACGTGCATCTCATGGTCAAGCCGGTCGACCGCATCGTTCCCGATTTCGCGAAGGCGGGCGCCAACGTGATCAGCTTCCACCCGGAAGCCTCGGAGCATATCGACCGCACCATCGGCCTCATCAAGGAGCACGGCTGCCAGGCGGGCCTGGTATTCAACCCGGCCACACCCTTGAGCTACCTCGACCACGTGTTCGACAAGCTCGATCTGGTGCTGATCATGTCGGTGAATCCGGGCTTCGGCGGCCAGAAGTTCATCCCGGAGGCGCTGCACAAACTGCGCGCCGTGCGCAGCCGCATCGATGCGTCGGGGCGCGACATCCGGCTCGAGATCGACGGCGGCGTGAAAGTGGACAACATCGCGGAGATCGCCCGCGCGGGCGCCTGCACCTTCGTCGCCGGTTCCGCCGTGTTCGGTGCCGGCAAGGCGACCGATCCGCATCGCTACGACACGGTGATCGGGGCGCTGCGCGCCGAGCTCGCCACGCTGGAACGGGTGGCCTGCTGATGGACGCGGCTCGCCAGCACAGCTTTCCGCTGTCGGCCCAGGCGATCATCTTCGACCTGGACGGCACGCTGCTCGACACGCTCCCCGATCTCGCGCGCGCGGCGAACCTGATGCTCGCCGAGCTCGGCCTGCCGCAGGTCGATGAACCCGCGGTGCGCGCTTTCATCGGCGATGGCGCGGTGCGGCTCGTCAAGCGCGTACTGACCGGCGACTGGCAGCGTGAGCCGGACAAGGCGCTCTTCGAGCGGGCGATGCCCGTCTTCAATCACCACTACCGCGAGGGTGTGGCGCGGGAAACGCGGCCCTTTCCGGGTGTGGTGGAGGGGCTCGAGGCGTTTCGCGCCAAAGGCTTTCCACTGGGATGCATCACGAACAAGCCGGCGCTCTTCACGCTGCCGCTGCTCGACGAGACGGGCCTCGCCCCGTATTTCGACCTCGTCGTGAGCGGCGACATCCTGCCGCGCAAGAAGCCCGATCCGATGCCGATCACGTACGCCTGCGGGTTCTTCGCAGCGCGTCCGGATCGGGTGGTGTTGATCGGGGACTCGGGCAACGACCGCGACGCGGCGCACGCAGCCGGTTGCCCGGCACTCGGCGTGACCTACGGCTACATCCCGGGCGGCGATGTCCGGTCGCTCGGGTTCGATGCTATAGTTGACTCGTTGGAGGAAGCAGTAGCCCTAATCCAGAAGTTCTAGTCATGTTCCACAGGAAGCAGAAAACGCGGGCGCCGGCCGTGATGCTGGCCGAGAGTTGGTGCCGCCGCAGCCCGACTCGTCCCGGCTGGCATTCGTGACCGCCTGCCTTTCCCGTTTTCCGCTTTGCCGTGGAGCGCTCCGTGACCGAACAGGACTTCCGGCGTCTCGCCGATCAAGGCTGTAACCGCATTCCCCTCGTGGTCGAGACGTTCTCCGACCTCGACACACCGCTTTCCGTCTACCTCAAGCTCGCCAACGAGCCGTACACCTACCTGCTGGAGTCGGTGCAGGGCGGCGAGCGCTGGGGCCGGTATTCCTTCATCGGTCTGCGCGCGCAAACCCGCTTCGAGGTGGTCGGCCGGACGTGCCGCGAGTATCGCGACGGCACCGTGATCGAAGAGACCGTGCACGACGACCCGCTCGATTTCGTGCAGGACGTCTGCGCGCGCTACCGGACGCCGCCCACGCCGGAGCTGCCGCGGTTCTGCGGCGGTCTGGTCGGCTGCTTCGGCTACGAGACGGTGCGCTACATCGAGCAGCGCCTGGCCGCGACGCAGAAGCCGGATGCGCTCGGCACGCCCGATATCCTGCTCCTGCTCTCCGGCGAGCTCGCGGTGTTCGACAACCTGGCGGGCAAGCTCTATCTCGTCGTCTACTGCGACCCGGCAGAGCCGGATGCTTACAGGAAGGGCCGCGCGCGCCTGGCGGCGCTGATCGCTCGGCTGCGGCAGCCGGTCGCCATCCCGACCGAACGACCTGCGCCGCCCGGCACGGCGTCCTCCGAGTTCGGCCAGGAGGCGTTCATGGCCGCCGTGGAGCGGGCGAAGCGCTACATCTTCGACGGCGACATCATGCAGGTGGTGCTGTCCCAGCGCATGAGCATGCCTTTTTCCGCCTCGCCGCTCGCGCTCTATCGAGCGCTGCGCGCGTTGAATCCATCGCCGTACATGTTCTACTTCGACTGCGGCGGCTTCCACGTGGTCGGGGCCTCGCCCGAGATCCTCGTGCGCCTGGAAGACGGTGTGGTCACGCTGCGCCCCATCGCCGGCACCCGCCCGCGCGGCAAGACGCGGGAGGAGGATCTCGCGCTCGAGGCCGATCTGCTGGCCGACCCGAAGGAGCGGGCCGAGCACCTCATGCTGATGGACTTGGGCCGCAACGACGTGGGTCGGGTGGCGAGCGTGGGCACGGTGCGCGTGACGGAGAACATGGTGGTGGAGCGCTACTCGCACGTGATGCACATCGTGTCCAACGTCGAGGGCCAGCTCAAGCCGGGGCTGGATGCGATCGCGGTGCTGCGCGCGACCTTTCCCGCCGGGACCGTGAGCGGCGCGCCGAAGGTGCGGGCGATGGAGATCATCGACGAGCTCGAGCCGACCCGGCGCGGCGTCTACGCCGGCGCGGTCGGGTATCTCGGCTTCGACGGAAACATGGACCTGGCGATCGCCATCCGCACCGCCGTGATCCGGGACGGCGCGCTCTTCGTCCAGGCCGGCGCCGGCATCGTCGCGGACTCGGTGCCGCTCTCCGAGTGGATCGAGACCCAGAACAAGGCGCGCGCCGTGCTGCGCGCGGCCGAGATGGCGCAGTCCGGCCTCGACAGCCGGCTCGATTGACACGCGGAGCGATCGACCATGCTACTCATGATCGACAACTACGATTCGTTCACCTACAACCTCGTGCAGTATTTCGGCGAGCTGCACCAGGACGTGCGCGTCTACCGCAACGACGAGATCGGGCTCGACGAGATCGCGCGGTTCGCCCCGGCGCACATCGTCATCTCGCCGGGGCCTTGCACGCCGACCGAAGCGGGGATCTCGGTGCCGCTGATCGAGCGCTTCGCCGGAGAGATTCCGATCCTCGGCGTGTGCCTCGGTCATCAGAGCATCGGCCAGGCCTTCGGCGGGCGCATCGTGCACGCGAAACAGCTCATGCACGGCAAGACCTCGCAGATCCACCACGCGAATGCGGGTGTGTTCGCGGACCTGCCCAACCCCTTCACCGCGACCCGCTATCACTCACTCGTAATCGAGCGCGCATCGCTGCCCGAGTGTATCGAGATCACCGCCTGGACCGATGACGGCGAGATCATGGGCGTGCGGCACCGGAGTCTGGCCGTCGAAGGCGTGCAGTTTCACCCGGAATCGATCCTGACCGAGCACGGGCACGATCTGCTCGCGAATTTCCTGAAACGCTCCGACCGACTGGTGCACGCGCCATGACCCCGCAGGAAGCCCTGAACCGCCTGATCGACAGCCGCGAGATCTTCCACGACGAGATGCTCTCGGTGATGCGCCAGATCATGGGCGGCGCGATGACATCCGCACAGATCGCCGGCATCCTCATGGGGCTGCGCGTGAAGAAGGAGACCATCGGCGAGATCGCGGCGGCGGCCCAGGTCATGCGCGAGTTCGCGACCAAGGTGCACGTGGCGGACAATCACCGCCTGGTCGACACTTGCGGCACCGGCGGCGATGCCGCACACACCTTCAACATCTCCACGGCCTCGGCGCTGGTTGCCGCCGCCGCCGGGGCGAAGGTGGCGAAGCACGGCGGGCGCTCGGTGTCGAGCAAGTCCGGCAGCGCCGACGTGCTGGAGGCGCTCGGCGTGAATCTGAACCTGGCACCCGAAGCGGTCGCCCGCTGCATCGACGAAGTCGGCATCGGTTTCATGTTCGCGCCCAATTTCCACGGGGCGATGAAGCACGCGGCGCCGGTCCGGCGCGAACTCGGCGTGCGCACGCTCTTCAACATCCTCGGGCCCCTTACCAACCCGGCCGGGGCGACGCGCCAACTGCTCGGCGTCTTTCACCCTGATCTGGTCGGCATCCAGGTGCGCGTATTGGAGAGGTTGGGCAGCCAGCGGGCGATGATCGTCCACGGATCCGATGGTCTCGACGAGATCACGCTCGCGGGCGAGACGCTGGTGGGCGAGCTCAAGGACGGCAGAGTCTCGGAGTACGCCATTTCCCCCGCGCAGTTCGGATTCGCGCCAGCGGACACGGATGCCATCCGCGTCGCGGACGCAGCCGCGGCAAAGTCGATGCTCCTCGCGGTGCTCGGGAATGTCCCGGGACCGGCGCGGGACATCGTGCTGCTGAATGCCGGCGCGACGCTCTACGTCGCGGGCCTGGCCGACTCCATCGCCGCGGGCATCGACCAAGCGCGCCACGTGCTCGATAGCGGCGCTGTGGCCGCGAAGCTGGACGCGCTGGTGGCGTTCAGTCGGCAGTCCGCGACGTGAGGTGACGCGCGTGAGCGATATCCTCGAGCGCATTCTCGAGGTCAAGGCCGGGGAGGTCGCGGCGGCGAAAGCGCACACGCCGCTCGCGGCGGTTCGCGCCCAGGCCGAGCAGGCGCCGCCCGTGCGCGATTTCGTGGGCGCAATACGCACGAAGATCGCGGCCGGCGATCCCGCCGTGATCGCCGAGATCAAGCGCGCGAGCCCGAGCAAGGGCCTCCTGCGCGATCCCTTCGAACCCGCAGCCATCGCGGCGAGCTATGCAGCCCACGGCGCGGCCTGCCTGTCGGTGCTGACCGACCGGCAGTTCTTCCAGGGCGCTCCCGAGTATCTCCAGGAGGCCCGGGCTGCCTGCGACCTGCCCGTGTTGCGCAAGGACTTCCTGATCGATCCGTATCAGGTATATGAGTCGCGGGCGCTGGGTGCCGACTGCGTCCTGCTGATCGCTGCGGCGCTGGCGCCGGAGGCGATGCGTGAGCTGGAACAGCTGGCGCTGTCGCTCGGGCTCGCGGTGCTGGTCGAGGTGCACGACGGCGCGGAGCTGCAGTCGGCTATGCGACTCGCCACGCCGTTGATCGGCATCAACAATCGCAACCTCCGCACGTTCGAGACGCGCCTCGAAACCACGCTCGAGCTTGCCGCGCGGGTCACCGGAGATCGCATCGTGGTCACCGAAAGCGGCATTCTCGATCCTGCCGACGTTGCTCGCATGCGCGCGGCGGGCATCCAGGCTTTTCTCGTGGGAGAAGCCTTCATGCGCGCGTCCGACCCGGGCGAAGCGCTGCGCCAACTCTTCTTCGAGTGAGGGGTTGTTGCGCGAAAGCAACAAAAAGGGCCGGAATTGGCCTATTGCCTACAATGTTTGTTGCGCCTCTTTCTTGCGCTTTGGCACAATGCCAGTCAGCTTCTCGAAAACGGGGAGGTTGCCCAGCGGTGTGCTCCTTCGAGCGCCTTGGGTCCAAATCTCGAAAGAGCATTCCTCTTAACGGTTAAGGAGAATTTGTATGAAGAAGAATCTGCTTGCTCTGGCCGTTGCGGGCGCGTTCGCAGCGCCGGCGGCAGCTCTGGCGCAGGGTTCGTTCGTGCAGATCTACGGCACGCTCAACGCGGACTTTCAGGGCGCCAGCTCGGAGAACGGCGCACCTCTCCCCATCGGGACCGGCCCATTGGGCTTCGGATCCAACTACGGCGTCACCGGCGGGTTTACCCCGGCGAACGGCTTCGCCATCCGGCCCACCGGCGTGAACAGCCAGGCTCCGGGAGTGCGCGATGCGGCCTTCACCGAAATCGCGACGCAGGCTGGTCTGTCGAGCAACTCCTCGAACATCGGCTTCCGCGGCTCCGAGGACTTGGGCGGTGGGCTGAAGGCAATCTTCCAGGTCGAGAGCACGATCTTCCTCGACACCGGTAGCGGCAACCTCGGCGGCCGCAACAGCAACCTCGGTCTGTCCGGCGGTTGGGGAACGGTGTTCTACGGTCAATGGGATACCCCGTACAAGTACATCACGCTGAAGGCCGATCCGTTCTTCGCGACCAGCGCCGCGTCGTTCAACAGCTTGATCGGCTCGCCAGGCTTCAACGTCTTGAGCGCTACTTTCTCCGGCGCCACGCTTGCGCCGACCGCCTCGCTCACGCAGATCGCAGCGGACGCCGCCTTCGACCGTCGCCAGGGCAACAGCGTGCAGTACTGGACGCCGAACTGGGCCGGGTTCTCGGGCCGTCTGTTCTATTCGCCGGGCGAAGGTAAGCAGAATTACGTCATAGACCCCAGCTTGGTGGGTCCGCGGACCGCACAGCTGGACCCCTGGATGTGGGGCGCGTCCCTCCAGTACGACAACGGCCCGATCTATGCCGCGTTGGGGTACGAGCAGCACAAGGACTATTTCGGCACCCGCGTGCAGACCGGTTCCACCGCGTTGGGCACGGGCTCGGATGACTGGGGTGCGAAGGTCGTCCTGGGTGCGCAGAACCTCTGGGGCTTCAACGTTTACGGCTTCTACGAGCGGCTGGACTATTCGACCGATGGTCTGGTTACGACGGGTCTCATCAGGGAAGCGAAGCGCAATGCCTTCGGTGGCTTCGTGACCTGGGGCTTCGGCAACTTCACGCTGCGGGGTGGATGGGCGCAGGCGAGCGACACGAGCTGCGCGTCGGTGGTGTCGACTACCCTCGTGACCAACCAGATCTGCAACGGCGGCGACACGGGCACGAACCAGTACTCGCTCGGCGCGAGCTACAACTTCTCGAAGCGGACGCTGGCGTACGTCTACTACACCAAGCAGGACAACGACGACATCGGCCGCTACCGGATGGGCACCAACACCGGTCCGGTGCAGGGCAACGTCGGGATCGGCCAGACGCCGCAGGCTTACGGCATCGGCATCCGCCACACGTTCTGATCGAGACGGTTCGCATACGTAGCCAACAACAACACTGCTTCAACGACATCGGGCGCCGCAAGGCGCCCGTTTTATTTCCGAACGTCCAGTCGGGCGCCGTGGTCCGAAGTCACTCCGGACCCTGTAATACATCTCCATGAAGGTCAGCCGTAACGATCCTTGTCCCTGCGGCAGCGGACGCAAATACAAGCGCTGCTGTGGTGCGGCGCAGTCGGGCCCGGCCCCAGTGCCTGCTGCGCAGAGCCGCAAGCGGGCATGCGAAGGTTGCACCGCATGCTGCGACGGCTGGCTCAAGATCGAGATCGACGGCCAAGCGGTGTATCCGGGCAAGCCGTGTCCGCACAGCACCGGGAAAGGCTGCCGCATCTACGAAACGCGACCGGATGATCCTTGCCGGAACTTCATCTGCGGCTGGCTGGAAGCAGGCAGTCCCTTTCCGGAGAGCTTTCGGCCCGACCGGCTGGGGGTGATCATTCTGCGGGCGCGCTGGCGTGGCCGGACTGTCTATGCACTGGTGCCGGCCGGTCGCGATCCGGACGCGGGGCTCATCGAATGGATGACGACGTTCGCGAACGCGAGCGGCACACCACTGCTCTACCAAGTGGAAGGCGAGTGGTACGGACATGGACCGGCCGAGTTGCACCGCGACCTGCTCGCCAAGCGCGAGCGGGGCGAACTGCTCTGGTCGGGAAGCAACTATGACATTACCCCGGCCGCGGGTTGACGACAGCGCGCGTCTGCCCGGCACAGATCCGGCACCCGCGCACGTCGAAACACCTGCTGCGCGCATCCTCGCCGAGACCGGCCGCTGTGTCGCGTGCGGTCTGTGCGTGCCGAAGTGCCCGACCTATCGTGAGACCTTGAGCGAGGCCGACTCGCCGCGCGGGCGCATCACGCTGATCCGCGGCGCGGTCGAGGGGCGCGTTCCCGCCAACGACCGCCTGCGTGAGCACCTGGACCTGTGCCTGGTCTGCCGGGCCTGCGAAGCCGCGTGCCCGAACGGCGTGGCATTCGGCCGTCTCTACGACCTCGCGCGGGGATTGCCGCAGATCAAGGGTGAAGCCACGCGAGGCATCGCCGCCCTGCCGCGTCGCCTGTTGTCGCCGGCCGCACTGCGCATCGGCGGCAGCCTGCTGCGCTTCTATCAGCGTTCGGGGGCGCAGCGCTTCGCGCGCGGTACGGGGCTGCTGCGGGCGAGCGGGCTCGAACGCGCGGAAGGTTTTCTGCCGACGCTGCCGAATGCACCGCGGTTTCGCAAGTTCTACCCGGCTGCCGGCGATCCGCTGGGGGAAGTGGCCCTTTTCCTGGGCTGTGTGGCGCGCATCTTCGACACGGATGCCCTGCAGGCGGCGATCTACGTGCTCACGCGGCTGGGTTACGGAGTGCACGTGCCGCAAGGACAGGGTTGCTGCGGGGCGCTGCACCGCCA
>JBDHRV010000228.1:0-3536 GCA_039807745.1 Burkholderiales bacterium | reverse complement strand
GGCTTGCGCGCCTTGATGACTTCGCCGACACCGGTGATGGTGCCGCCGGTGCCGATACCCGAGATCAGAATGTCCGCCTTGCCGTCGGTATCGCGCCAGATCTCTTCGGCCGTGGCGCGTCGGTGTACTTCCGGATTCGCGGGGTTGCGAAACTGCTGCGGGATGAAATAGCGGGCATCGGCGGCGGCCATCTCCTCCGCCTTGCGGATGGCGCCGGGCATACGCTCGGCGCCCGGTGTCAGCACCAGCTCGGCACCATACGCGCGCAACAGCATGCGCCGCTCGCGGCTCATCGTGTCGGGCATCACCAGCGTGCAGCGGTAGCCCCGCGCCGCGCACACCATCGCAAGCGCGATGCCGGTGTTGCCGCTGGTGGGCTCGAGGATGATGGTATCGGTCTTGATCTTGCCCTCTCGCTCGGCGGCTTCGATCATCGACAATCCGATGCGGTCCTTCACGCTGTGCGCCGGGTTCTGGAATTCGAGCTTGGCGACCACTTCCGCCGCGCACCCTTGTGCGAGGCGGTTGATGCGCACGAGCGGCGTGTTGCCGATCAGATCCGTCACGTCGTTTGCGATGTTCATGCTCTTCCTCCCTGTTGAAGTTCCTTAGAGTGCGGCCAGCCGTTCGGCCGCGCGCGCCAGTGTATCGTCCGATTTGGCGAAGCAGAAACGCAGCACCCGCCGGTCCTCGCCATTCGGATGGAATGCCGAGACCGGGATCGACGCGACACCGATCTCGCGTGTCAGCCGCTCGGCGAGCGCCTTGTCGCTTTCGTCCGAGAGTCTGCCATAGCCCGCGAGCTGGAAATAGGTGCCGCGGCAAGGCAGCAGATCGAAACGCGAACCGGCCAGCGCGCGCCGGAAGAAATCGCGCTTCGCTTCGTAGAACCGCGCGAGCTCCGCGTACCAGTCCTTGTTCCGCATGAAGTCGGCGAGTGCCAGCTGCGATGGCGTGTGCACGCAGAAGGTGACGAATTGATGCGCCTTGCGGAACTCGGTCATGAGCGTGCGCGGCGCGAGGCAGTAGGCGATCTTCCAGCCGGTGACGTGATAGGTCTTGCCGAAGCTCGACACGACGAAACTGCGTTCCGCCAGCCCCGGATAGCGCGCCACGCTCTCGTGGCGCTCGCCGTCGAACACCATGTGCTCGTACACCTCGTCGCTCGCCACCAGAATGTCGGTGTCGCGGACGATCGCTTCCAGGTGGTTGAGATCCTGCGGGCAGAGGGTGCTGCCACTCGGGTTGTGCGGCGAGTTGATCACGATCATCCGCGTGCGCGGGCTCACGAGCGCGCGCACCGCCGCCCAGTCCGGACGGTAATCGGGATGCGAGAGGCGCGCGTACACGGGTGTGCCGCCGTTCAGCAGAATCGACGGCGCGTAGCTGTCGTACACCGGCTCGAACACGATCACTTCGTCCCCCGGTCGCACGGCACACGCGATCGCGGTGAAGATCGCCTGCGTCGCACCGGCGGTGACCGTGATCTCGCTTTCGACGTCGTAGCTCGCGCCGTACAGCATCGCGACCTTCTCCGCGATCGCTTCGCGCAGCGGCAGCGCCCCGGCCATGGGCGCGTACTGGTTGTGACCGGCATTCATGTGCTGCGTCACCGCGTCGAGCAGAGGCTGCGGCGCCGCGAATTCCGGAAATCCCTGAGAGAGATTGAGCGCGCCGGTCTCCTGCGCGAGGCGCGACATCACCGTGAAGATGGTGGTGTCGACGTGGGGGAGGCGCGAGTCGAAGGCGGCGAAGTGGTGGTTCATGTGGAATTGGGGCGTTGGAGTTCGTGACCTCGCCCCAACCTACCACAGAGGCGTAGCTTGGGGTGAACGCACGTGAACCTCAACATCCGTGTGAACAGACGCCAGCGGCCCCTGGCACCCCTTGTTCCGCTATGCTTACCGAATGCGTTATCGCCGCGCAAACGCCACCGGTGCAACCTACTTCTTCACCGCCAACCTCGCCGATCGCCGCGCGGGTCTGCTCGTCGAGCACATCGACGCCCTGCGCGAGGTGCTGCGACGGGTCAAGCGCGCACACCCGTTTCGAATCGACGCCATGGTCGTGCTACCCGACCACCTGCACGCCTTGTGGACGCTGCCTCGCGACGATGCGGACTTCCCCACGCGCTGGATGCTGATCAAGGCGGGATTCTCCAGGCACATTCCTCGGTCTGAGCGGCGTTCGCCCAGCCGCGTCGCCAAGGAAGAACGCGGAATCTGGCAGCGCCGCTATTGGGAACACCTGATTCGCGATGAGCGTGACTTCGCGCGCCACGTCGAGTACATCCACTTCAATCCGGTCAAACATGGGCTCGTAAAGCGGACGGTGGAATGGCCCTATTCGACGATTCACCGGTACGTGCGGTTGGGGGCTATAAACCCGGATTGGGCGTCGGATGAAGAGGAGGAGAGCGGCTTCGGCGAGTGATTTTTGGGATTCGCAGGCGTTGGGGTTCGTGAATGTTGGGGTTCGTGACCTCACCCCAACCTACCGGAATGGCGCCAGATCTTGCGTAGATTGGGGTGAACGCCCGTGAACCCCAACACTCTCGATTCCGTGCCGCATCCGTGACGTGCCCCTTTTCAGATGTCATCCGTCAACGGCCTCAAGAGGTAAAGATGCAAGAGGTCAGAGCGTCCTGGCGAGACGAAAACCCTGGGCGATGTACCGGAACGAAGGAGCGAATCTGCTGCGGTACGCGACGCGGGCGTTCTCCGGTATGATGCTCCAGGAGCCACCGCGCACCACCCGCTGGCCGCCATTCCAGCCGCTTATTTCGCGGCACGCCTTGCCCGCTGAGCGGCGACAGCTGCGAAGACCTCGTCGCTGGACTTCCACCCCTCGCGCACGCCTGACTCGAATCCGGCGCGGATGGCTTTCTCGCGCCAGTCGAGATAATCGAGATGCGCGGCGATCGCATCCCGGGCGAGCCTCTGCGGCGACTCACCGGTTTTGGCGGCTACCTTCTCCAGGCGGTTTCGAAGGGATTTGGGCAATGCGATCGTTTCGGACATGGCGCAGACCGTTGCAAAAAAGCCGAACACACGAATCCTACATCACAAGGCCCTGCAGCTCAGGACCGCACGCCGTTTGATGCGATCGCCGAGCAGGAACTTCTGGCTGCGCGGCAGCTTGTCAAGCGTCGGGATCAGTCACACCACGAACCGGTACATCGCTTCGAGCGCCGGGCCGGATTTTCGCGCCGCGTCAGAGCTGTGCCTTGCCCCGTTCGATGTCATGCCGAAACCGACTCAAGAGGTAAAGAGGTAAAGATGCAAGGGGTCAGAGCGTCCTGGCGAGACGAAAACCCTGGAAGCTGAGCCGGAACGAAGGAGCGAGCCTGCTGCGGATCGCGACGCGGGCGAGCTCCGGTAAGTTGCAACAGGAGCCACCGCGCACCACCCGCAGGCCGCAGTTGCCCGACTCCCACGCGCTGCCGTCCGTTGGCGCGCCCTTGTAAGAGTCATTCCAGCAGTCCTGCAACCACTCCCAGACATTGCCGATCATGTCGTAGAGGCCGAAGGCGTTAG
>JBDHRV010000227.1:0-3536 GCA_039807745.1 Burkholderiales bacterium | reverse complement strand
TCGTGCCTGCTGCTGCCGGGCATCGGCGCGGCGCAGTTGGCGGCTCAGCTACCGTTCCTGCAGCCGCCTTCTTACACCATGCTGCCGATGGATCGCCTGTTCGAGGTGGCGTCGGGTTGGTCGCCACGCGTGGCGGTGTGGAAGGAGGCGTGGGCGATGTTCCGCTCGTCGCCATTGCTGGGGGTCGGCTTCGGGCAGTTCGCTTGGCAGCACTTCCTGCAAGTGTCGGCTGCGGATCCGGCCGCGGCGCCCGGTCTCTACGATCACGCCCACAACCTGTTCCTGCAACTTGTCGCCGAGCTCGGCGTTCTCGCGGGTGTCACCGCGCTCGCGGCGGTCGCCGCCTGGATCGCCGGCGTGCTGCGCGAGGATGGGTCGCCGCAGCGGTGGTGGGTGCTCGCGGTGGTCGCCGTGGCGGGCATACACAGCATGCTAGAATACCCGCTGTGGTATGCGTATTTCCTCGGCGCGGCCGCGCTCCTCGCAGGCTTGGCCGATCGCCATCGACTGCGGCTTCCAAGGGCTCTCTTACCGCGCGTTGCGCTGGCTTCCTTCGTGGTTGCCGGCTGGTCTGTCACCTGGTGGCTGTACCTCGACTATTCCCGCATCGAAGGGTTGAGCGTGAATGTCTTCAGCGCGGGGCCGGGCGGCGATCGCATGGTTCGGGTTCGCGAAACGCTGCGTGCGGTGGATGGTCGCTCGCTCTTGCAGCCCTATGTCGACATCGGACTCGCGAACGCCGAAGTGCTGAGTCCGGAACGGCTGCCGGAAAAGCTCGATCGGAATTCGCGCGTGCTGCACTTTGCGCCGACGCGGGAGATCGCGTATCGGCAGGCGGTGCTGCTGGCCCTGGACGGGCAGGCGGCCGCTGCTCGCACACAGCTCGCCCGCAGCGCGACCTACTATCCAGGATTCCTCGTGACCTTCGTGCGCGTGCTCCAGGAGCTCGAGGGAACCCACCCTGCGGCAATCGGTCCGTTGCTGCGTTACTCGGAGGAAAGGCTGAATGAGCCCCGATATCATGCAGTTCGTGCAGACTAACATCTGGCTGATCCTGATCGCAGTGGTAAGCGGTGCCATGCTGCTGTGGCCCATGATCCGTCAGACGTTGCAGGGCGGCGGCGAGGTCGGCACGCTGGAAGCGACGCAGCTCATCAATCGCCGGGACGCCGTGGTCCTCGACGTGCGCGAAGCGGGTGAATACGCCGCCGGGCACCTGCCGAACGCGAAGCACATTCCGCTCGGCCAGCTCGCATCGCGCCTCAAGGAACTGGAGAAGTTCAAGGAGCGGCCAATCGTGATCACCTGCGCCAGCGGCACCCGCTCGGGTTCCGCGCTGAGCCTGCTCAAGAAGAACGGCTTCAAGGAGCCGGTCAACCTGAAGGGCGGCATCGCCTCGTGGCAGCAGGCGAGCCTGCCGCTGGAGAAGAAGTGAGGAACGAAGTCTCGATGTATGCCACTGGCGTGTGCCCTTACTGCGTAATGGCGGAGCGGCTGCTGCGAGCCAAGGGCGTCACCGAGATTCGCAAGATCCGCGTCGACCTCGAACCCGAGCGGCGGATCGAAATGACCGAGCGCACCGGGCGGCGCACCGTGCCGCAGATCTATATCGGCGAGCACCATGTCGGCGGCTTCGACGATCTCTCCGCGCTGGAGCGCGCCGGTCGCCTGCAGGCACTGCTAGACGGGACGCCCGAATAAGGTCGGCGCGACCTACTTCGGTTATCATCCGCAATTTCCCCGAGGTACCGAATGAGTGAGCCCGCGCAGGATCAGCCCGCCTTCTCCATCGAGAAGCTTTACGTGAAGGATCTCTCCCTCGAGATCCCCAATGCCCCGCAGATATTTCTCGAGCGCGAGGCGCCGCAGGTCGATGTCCAGATCCAGACGCAGGGCACGGTCGTGCAGGAAGGCATCTACCACGTCGTGCTGTCGATTACGGTGACCGCGAACCTCGGCGAGCGCACTGTGTTCCTGGTCGAAGTGGCGCAGGCGGGAATCTTCCAGATTCGCAACGTGCCTGAATCCGACCTGGATGGCGTGCTCGGCATCGCCTGCCCCAACATCCTCTTCCCGTATGCGCGGGAGGTGGTGTCGGATGCCGTGACCCGCGCCGGTTTTCCCCCGGTAGTGCTCAATCCCATCAATTTCGAGGCGCTCTACCAGCAGCGCCGACAGCAGGAAGCCGCTGCGGCGACGGGACCCGTCACCACCCATTGAAGAAGTCGCGATGGCGCTGACATCGGTCCATCTGCTCGCAGCCCTCTTCACGGTGCTCGCGGGCGTGGCGGCAGCGGCGGATTTCCGCTCGGTGGGCGATGCACCGGCCGTCGGCGTCGACGCACCCTCGGCGCGCGGCAAGAAGACGTACGTGTACGGCCCCGGGTATCCCCTCGAGGTGATCATCACACTCGACGGCTGGACCAAGGTGCGCGATGCCACAGGTGATTTTGCCTGGCTCGAGGACCGCGCGTTCGGCGATCGCCGGACCGTCCTCGTCAAGGGGTCGGTAGCGGAAGTCAGGCAGTCGCCTGACGATTCCGCGCCGGTCGCGTTCCAGGCGGAGCGCAACGTCCTCCTGGAATGGCTCGGACCCTCGCTTCCCGGTTGGGTGCGCGTGCGTCTGCGCGACGGCCAGAGCGGTTACGTCAAGATCGTCCAGTTGTGGGGCGCATGAGGATAGCCGTCCTCGGCGCCGGGGCATGGGGCACCGCGCTCGCCTTGAGTTTTGCAGCGCGCCACGACATCTCGCTGTGGGTGTGGGAGGCAGCGGAGCTCGACGCAATCCGACGCTCGCGCGAGAACGCGCGCTTTCTGCCAGGGTTTCCGCTGCCCGACGCGATCGCGCTGACGGGCGATCTCGAGACGGCGCTCGCCGCTGCCGACCTCGCGCTCGTCGTGGTGCCGACCGCTGCCTTGCGCGTCACCCTGCGCAGCATCGCCGCTTCGAAACGAGCGGTGCCCGTCGTCTGGGCGAGCAAGGGCTTCGAGGCCGAAGGCGCGCAGTTGCCGCACCAGATCGCCGAGGATGAACTCGCGGCTGCCGTCCCGCGCGGGGTGCTCTCGGGTCCGAGCTTCGCGTTCGAGGTCGCGCGTGGTCTGCCGACAGCGGTCGCCCTGGCCTCCAACGATCACGGCTTTGCCGTCGACGCGACCCGGCAGCTGCACAGTCCGCTGCTTCGCATCTACTCGACGGACGATCTGGTGGGCGCAGAAGTGGGCGGCGCGGTCAAGAACGTCATCGCCATCGCTGCCGGGGTGGCGGATGGCCTTGGGTTCGGCAACAACGCTCGCGCGGCGCTCATCACCCGCGGGCTCGCGGAGATCACGCGCCTGGGCGTGCATCTGGGCGGGCGGCCGGAGACGTTCATGGGTCTGGCGGGCGCGGGTGATCTGATCCTCACATGCACCGGCGACCTTTCCCGCAACCGTCGAGTCGGGCTCATGCTGGCGGAAAACCGACGCCTGCCGGACATACTCGACGCCATTGGTCACGTCGCCGAAGGCGTTTACACGGCGCGCTCGGTGCAGCACCT